>CAXPKH010000102.1:0-10735 GCA_964217615.1 Luminiphilus sp. | reverse complement strand
TCCCCTCGCCTCAAATGTAACGTGGGCTTAGGTTATGCCCCTGCCAGCCAGAGCGCAGCGGGCACGCCCGTTACGATTGCAACTTCAGCAGGGCTCACTCAAGGAAAAATCGCCACTCACGAATGGCAGACCACTCCCAACTGATAATGCCCATAGAGGCTACATCATCCCATGCACCATTTTGGTCTCGAGGAAATCCTCGAGGCCCATCTCGCCCCCTTCTCGACCATTACCCGACGCCTTATAGCCACCAAAGGGTGAGCCGTACTCGTAAGCGCCGCCATTGATGTGTACCGCGCCCGCCCTGAGCGCACGGGATAATCTGGCCGCTCGCTCTGCATTACCCGTTTGAACGTAGGCCGCAAGACCATAGGGCGTGTCGTTCGCGATCCTTATTGCGTCCTCTTCGGTGTCGAAAGGAATAATCGCTAAGACAGGACCAAAGATTTCCTCTCGCGCGATACGCATCTCGTTGTTAACGTCGGTGAAAACAGTGGGACGAACGTACCAGCCTGACTCAAATCCCTCGGGTCGCCCCAATCCACCGGCCACCAAATTAGCGCCCTCATCAATCCCTACCTGAATCATGGTTTGTACCCGATCAAACTGAATTTGATCGAACAGGGGACCAATGTGATCGCCCTCTTCTGTCGGATCCCCAACACGGGTGGCTTTTGCCGCGCGAGTCGCAATCTCCACAACCTGATCGTAGCAACTACGTTCAACCAGCAAGCGGGTCGGCGCGTCACAGGACTGCCCGGTATTGAACATACACTCTGCGACTGATTGGGTGACTCGCTCTTCGAGGTCACAATCAGCGAATACCAGGTTGGGTGATTTACCACCCAGCTCCAGTGTCACCCGCTTCACCGAATCAGCGGCATCGCGCGTCACCGCTGTACCGGCACGGGTCGAGCCAGTGAAAGACATCATTTGGATGTCGGGGTGACGGGACAACGCAGATCCGACAACGGGACCGACCCCATTGACCAAATTAAAAACGCCCGGTGGCACCCCGGCCTCGTGAAGAATTTCCGCGTAAAGGACTGCGGAGACGGGTGTATGCTCGCTGGGTTTGAGCACGCAGGTGCAACCGGTGGCGATCACCGGTAGCACCTTGAGCACCACCTGATTAATCGGCCAGTTCCAGGGGGTGATCAATCCACAAACGCCTATCGGTTCGCGCAACAATATCTCGCCGTTGTCAAAGCGCTGCTGTTCTTCAAGCTGCTCCAACGCCTCGATAAAGCCGTCCAGATGCCCCAGCGCGGCGTCGGCCTGAGCTTCCCTCGCCATCGTAATTGGCGCCCCCATCTCCATCCGCATGGCCTGAGCCAACTCCTCGAACCGTCGCTCGCTAACGGCTCTGATTTGCTTCAGCAAATCCAGGCGCTCGGCTTTTGAAGTGAGCGCGAAAGTTGCAAAGGCGGCAGAGGCAGCAGCAACCGCACGATCAACATCGGCCTCGTTTCCCAAAGCGACCTCACCCAGCTGCTCGAGGTTCGCAGGGTTCAGCACGGGCATGCGGTCCGTCGATGTGGGATCCACCCATTCGCCGTTAATGTAAAACTGCAGCAGCTTCTCCATAGACTTTGCTCTCCCTCTTATGGCGCCGAGTCCACAAACTCCAATGTGCGCCTAGCATCCAACACAATGACTAATTCAGCTTATTGTGCGCTATCGCAACGACGTGCAGGACTGTCGATCCAGCGACTTCACCTCGCAGCCCCACTCCGTAACCACTTGGGCAACACCTCAGGGGCAACAGTGACGGACTCGCCCACCGATACGATCCCGGGCACTTCCACGACCCCCACCAGCCCTCGAGAAAATTTGGAGGCCTCAATAAAATCGGTTGCACCGAGGGGCTCACCCGTCCGAGTGGAGTGCCCCTCTGCAAGATACTGGCTCATCCGACTGCATGGGGGATTGTATTCCTCCACCATTAGCACCACCCCACCTTCAAAGCTCAATACGGTACCTCTCGGCAATCTGGAGAATTCGGGCACGCCTGATATGCTCAAGTTAACCGCGACGTCTCCCGCAGTCAGCGGTTTTCTCAAGTCCAACCGCGCGGATACTTGGTTGAGGTCTTCCTGCGCCACCGCTGACCACTGCCGTTCGTTTCTTCGCTCGGTGCCGCCAGGCTGCTTGTCCGTCTTCTCCCAGGCTTTGCGAGTCAGGCCGCGGTGTCGATCGCCCACGATTCCGTCAAAAGCAAACTCCAACTCGCTCTGCTCGGCTTTACTGAGCGTGCCGGCGGCTCCGAGATAAACGCTGACCAACTTTCCCTCGACGGGCTCCATAGGGCCGATACTCCGTAGCGGTGAGTCCGCATTCTGACACGATACAAATTGGCGTAATACGTCTGATTACAGTCATGACATCGGGGGTTGCGGATACTCCCCACTCCCCGACAGAGTCGCCGTATACTCAGACGCAGGAAACGCAGCAGGGAAAGACTTCGTAGCTGATTTCGAACACTTTGTTAGCCGCTGACGAGCAGCGAGCCCCTCTACGACGGGACCGATATACTGAAAAATCGCGCCGAGAAAGGAGTACAGATTCCGTGAGCACGCTGCTGTGAACAAATTGCTTGCGGGGCTCATGACACTCGTCGTTCTGGGCACGGTCGTCGTTGTATTTGGCTTGGGTGCTCTCTCTCTGACGGGGGGCATTGGCGCAACTATCACGGCACCGCCGAATCAATCCGAGCGCGACCGTCTGCTGACCTACGGCACGGACTTCGATGACTGGCAATACTTCAACTCATTAAGCCCAACCCAATGGCGTTGGGATACTGCGGATGATGGTAAGCCTTATGTTCGTCTGCGTCGGGTAATCACGGACCAGATGCTCGTTTACGCTTTTGAATGGCAACAACAGATCGTTGCGCGCGCCTACTGGCTAGCAAGTTGTGAGCGGGGGACAACCACTTCTGTAAGTAGCATCGGCGGTAGCGAAGATTATTCACTCGTGTGTGTGGCTGACAAAGACGGTAGCACTTGGCTCCGTGGCGAAGCACTTTTGCCGCACCCGGGGCAATGGCATCAAGATTTTGGAGAGCTGGCGGTCAACGTGGATCTCAGCACTTGGGAGTGGGCGACCGCAAGGGCGCTTCCGTCCTCCGCGAGGCCAACGCCCTAATGCCTGAGCTTTCCCGCCTCCACCCAAACCCCAATTGCACAGCTAGCCGGATGCTGCGATGAGGGTTTTATTGGCGGGTGCTACCGGGCTCATTGGCAACGAGGTGCTAAGAGCAGCCGAGCAGTCTTCTCTTGAAATCATTACCGTGGGCCGGCGTGCCACGGGAAAAGTCGCTAACGAAATAGTGGCGCCGCTTAGCGAACTTCAAACCCTACCCGCGGCGGATGCCGCGATCTGCGCCCTGGGCACCACTATCCGCCAGGCGGGATCGCGAGACGCGTTCCGAGCAGTGGATTACGCGGCGGTGCTCGCCTTCGCCACTGCTGCTAGGAATGCCGGGGTGACGCATTTTGAAGTCGTGACGGCGGTTGGCGCCAACAGCCAATCCGGGGTGTTCTACTCTCGCGTTAAGGGCGAGGTGGAGCGGGATCTGAAAGCGCTGGCATTTCCGCGCCTCGATATTGTTCGACCTGGGCTACTGTTGGGAGCTAGGCAGGAAAGTCGACCGGTTGAGACCTTGCTCAAGTGGCTGGCCCCAGTAACAGATCGAGGTATGCAGGGCCCCTGGCGTCGATATCGGAGCATTCGTGCTAGCCAGGTTGCCAAGTTCCTGACTCAGATGCTCGACTGCACGGCGCCCGGAATCTTCATCCACCACTATGATGAAATAACTGCCCCGGAAACCACGGGCAAAGACGCTGTCACCTAACGCTATATCTGCTTGAACTTCTTTCCGGTAGGTTCAACAACTACCGATATTTCGAATTTGCGACGAATTGAAGCGAGGAACTTCCCATGAAAAACCTGTGTTCGTTGATAGCGCTCTTTGCATCACTGCATTTCTCGCCGTCACAGGCTGAAACGCTCGACATCCTCGGGCCCGTAGCAGAGCTTCGTCACGGGCTGATACAGGGCTACATGCATGGTGAGCCCCCGCTCAACAGCGCGCTGTTTGTCCCGGCACCTCCGGCACAGGACTCAGCCCGTCAGCGAGCGGATACTGCCGCTAGCGAAGCACTGAGAAGTCTTGAGGGCTCGCCTCGCTGGGAGATGGCCGCAAGGGATGCTGACCTTCACTTCCCTGCCGCGGCCTCGATTTTCAGCTGCGCATTGGACGTCACCGTGACTGAGGCGACCACACCGGCGCTTTACCGCCTGCTGCAACGCTCGTTAACCGATCTCGGTCTCGCCACCTATCCGGCAAAAACCGCATATCAGCGTCCCCGGCCGTTCCTGATTAATGGCGAGGCGATTTGCACCCCTGAAGACGAGGAATTGCTGAAGACTGATGGCTCTTATCCCAGCGGCCACAGTGCCATCGGCTGGGGCTGGGCCTTAATTCTCTCTCAACTGGCGCCCGAAAAAGCGGAGGCAGTTTTGGCCCGCGGTCGCGACTATGCGCAAAGCCGCATGGTCTGCAACGTGCATTGGATGAGTGACACCGTAGCCGGCATGGCGGTGGGTGCTGCTGCCTTCGCGAGGCTGCAAAACAATGCCCTGTTCCAGGCCACGATGACTGCGGCAAGGGCGGAAATCATGGCGACTACCGCGGCCCGGCCGGATGCGGAAACTTGCGCCAAGGAAAATGCCGTGCTGGCGGCGTTGGAGTGAATCAACCAACATAGCCAATGATGGATTATCAACCCCGCGCGGCGCGACCCAAAGACGCGGCGACGCTGATCATTGTGCGTGCCGGAATCAAGCCAACCCTGCTCATGGGCAAGCGGGCCGCCAGCCATCATTTTATGCCCAACAAATTTGTCTTCCCCGGCGGCCGTTTTGATCTCATAGATCAACGACTTCGGGTTCCCGGAAATCTCAGCAAGCCAGTCATGCAGCGGCTCCGCAAGCACACACCTGCCGCGGTGACAGAGCACAAGCTGAGAGGCCTGGCGCTAACGGCGATCAGAGAAACGTTTGAGGAGACCGGGCTGGTCGTGGGTCGACCGGCAACGCAACACGTGCAAACCGGGCACCCGATCTGGCGGGAGTATCTCGATCAAGGTGTGGAACCCCCTCTGGAGCACATGGACTTTATTGCCAGAGCCATCACGCCGACCTATCACACTCGCCGTTTCGATACGCGTTTTTTTCTCGTTCATGATGAGTTTATTCACAATGACCCCGAGCGCATCACTGACGTCAGTGGCGAACTCAACCAGCTGCACTGGCTGACACTGGATGCGGCCCGGGGACTCGACCTGCCCTCGGTAACTCGCTGGGTGCTGGATATTGTCGAGCAACGGATTCAACTCGCGCCCCGCGACCAGCTGAAGCAGCCCGCACCCCTGGTCCGCTTTACCCGCGGTCGCGCCACCACGACCGACCTCTAGCACCATCACATCACCACGCGGTTGATTGCTACACTCACCCCTCCCGAGCAGGAGATGCCGAATGCACAACACACAAAGTGATCCGCCAGCTGGTCATCTGACAGGTTACGGCTCCTCCTCCTACCGCCATTACGTGCTGATCCTGCTGATGTTGGTGTACACGCTCAACTTCATCGACCGAACACTGATAGCGGTCGTGGCGCAGCCAATCATCGAATCATTTCAGCTGACGGATGCCCAGTGGGGCTTACTTTACGGTCCACCCTTTGCCATTTTTTACGCCATCATGGGGCTACCCATTGCGCTCTGGGCTGATCGCTCCAACCGAGTACAAATCATCAGCCTCTGCATCGTGCTCTGGTCGATCATGACCGCACTCTGCGGCGTTGCGATGGGGTTTTTCACGTTACTCATGTTTCGCATCGGCGTGGCAATCGGCGAAGCCGGCTGCACCCCTCCTGCGAATTCCCTCATTGGCGATTACTTCATCGCTCGAAAGCGAGCAACCGCCCTAGGGGTGTATTCGATGGGCGTGACGCTGGGTAGCGTATTGGCCAATGTGTTTGGCGGCCCCATCGCACAGATGGAGGGGGCCGATGTTGGCGCTTGGCTAGACAGCACGGTACTGAGCGGGATTTTGGGCGGGCTCGATTGGGCGAAAATCGAAGGCTGGCGCGTGGCTTTTGTGGTTGTCGGTCTGCCCGGCGTTCTGGTCGCTCTATTGGTATGGCTTACCATAAAGGAACCGCCGCGCGGCTACTCTGATCCACCGGATCGCAGCGCAAATATCGCCCCGGGGTGGAGCGAGACCTTCGCCGAGCTCCGGCGCAAGCCCTCATTTTGGTGGATGGCAATCGCGGCCTCACTGGTGGCTTTCGTGGGTTATGGCCTGATCAGTTTTCAAGCTCCGTTTCTGCAACGCGAGCATGGACTGAGCGTGAGAGACGCCGCTCTCCAATTTGGGGCCCCGCTCTCCCTCATGGCCGCAGCGGGTACCTTCCTCGGCGGATACTTCACAGAACGTCTGACCGCTCGCTATCCAACGGCCATGGCGTGGGTACCTGCGGCGGGAATCGCACTCGCTGTGCCCGCCTACATTGCCGCCTTCTTCGCGAATGATTTGTTTTGGGTGTTCGTCTTCTGGGGAATTGGCGCCATTTGTCACTACAGCTACCTGGGCGCGCAATACAATATCGGTCAAGGCGTTGTCAGCAATCGCTCCCGCGCCACCGCGATCGCCGTATTACTGATTCTGGTTTCTCTCATTGGTAACGGTATCGGCCCGTATTTTGTCGGTTTTATGAGCGACTTCTTCATGCAGCAAGAATTACTGGCGCTGGATATCGATACTTGGCTGTCCCCAGAAGCCTGCAAATCGGCAACGGTCACGCGCGGTGCCGGCGAGGAGGCACTTTGCAGAGCTGCCAACTCAACAGGGCTGAAATGGGCCATGGCGGCTACCGCCAGTATTTTTTTAATCGCCTCAGTCGGTTTTCTGCTGTGCGCGCGCACCCTACAGCAAGATTTTGTGGCCGAATTGGCGGTGCGCCCCCATTGAACGCTGGCAACTGCCAGCGCGCACTAGGACTCGAGCACACAAAAAAAAACAGAGACTGGATAGTCTCTGCTTTTTTATTCGAGCCTCTCAGGCGTCCAGACCGGGATTCCGTCTGGCCCCTCAGGTGGTATCCCCTCACCCTTGGTGGGTCGCGGACTGCTATTTGTGCCGGCTCTCCGCCACGCTTTTCTACCTGAGCACTCTTCCTCCAGATTCCCCCTCGCTCCCGTCTGCAGTTGGTCGCTCGTCGGTCCCCGTCGGCATTGGTAATATTACCAAAACCCGAAAAAGCGTCAACCCCTTTTTTAAAAAAAAATAAAAAAATGCTGGCGGCGCACTTTTTCCTTACCGCTCCTCCAACCAAAGCGTGTGTCACTGCCGCAAAGAGCAACAACGAGGCACTTTTAGGAAAAAAGAGAAGCTATTATTTTCATCATTGGGTAGAGTTTCGAGTCGAACCTTGAATAGCAAAACGCCCCGCTTTGGCACGTCAATGGCACCATTTCAGAGCAACCCGCCACCCTGTTCACCGGATTGTCCTGAGGCTCTGTGCATATAGGCAATCTATCGTTCTGCGCCGTCAATGTATTTCCTGTTCTGGCATACCGATTGCGGTAAACCATGGCTAAATTCCACTCAACAGTGAGGAGTTCCCAGTGAAAAACCAACGTTTGCTTCCCCTTATCACCGGCGCATTGATCACCGCCACGCCCGGGGTAGGATGGAGCCAGGAGGCACCCGTTTTTGAAGAAGTGCTGGTGACAGCGGAAAAGCGCACGGAAAGTCTTCAGAATCTCTCGCAAGCGGTCACTGCCCTGTCGGCGGAGGATGTTGAAAATCGCCAGCTCAGCTCGTTTGTTGATCTCAGCGCCATTGCGCCAGGCGTCAATGTTGCCAAGAACGAGGGCTTTAAAACCGTCATTACGATTCGCGGCATTGGCAACGAGGCCAACCAAAATGCGATCGCAAACCCCTCTGTGTCTTACCACTTGGATGGCGTCTACGTGGCCTCGCCATTTGCCCTGCAAACGGATTTTCTTGATCTCGAGCGTATAGAAGTCCTGCGAGGACCTCAGGGAACGCTCTTTGGTCAGAATTCAACCGGCGGCGGGATTAACGTGATTACCAAAGCGCCCACCTTTGACGAGGTCTATGGATCTGCTGATCTCACCCTTGGAGAGTACAGCCTTGTCAGAGCTCGCGCTGCGGTGAACCTACCGTTGTCCGATTCCGCCGCCGCGCGACTCTCCGTTATGAGCAATCGACACGACGGGTTCACAGACAACGTGGCGAACGGACAGGATCTCGATGACGCTGACAGCATTTCTGCGAGGGCTAAATTTCTGTACCAACCCAGCGACACCTTTTCGGCAACTTTGACTGCGCAAATATTTGACGAGGAAGTGAACGGTCAGGCGCAAAAAGGTATTTATGACCCGACCCCCGGGGCTCGCTACTTAGCGCAGGATTCCTTGTCCAGTTATGAACTGGAATCACAGCTCTACAGCCTGACGCTGGAGTGGGATCTCGGTTCAGTCACGCTGAAATCCTTAACCAGCTATCAAAATGACGACATTGCCATTCAGCGAGATAACGACCGTCATGATTACAGAACTTTGCCGCCATTCTTTTTATTACAAAGCTACTTCGACCCCGAGACCAACGAGCAGAAAACAACCACGCAGGAGTTCAATCTGATCTCCAATGAACCGGCCTTTGGCAGGCTGGATTGGGTTGCCGGCATTTTCTATCTGGATACCGAGGTGGATATCAGCATTCTCGAACGCCTCGACTTTGGCTTCGACGGGGTTTTTGATCCTTTTACCATCGATGACATCTATGCCTATGGTGGTGATGTCGGTTTTATTTCTGACTCCAAACCCGAGAGAGAGTCTATCTCCCTTTACGGTCAGGGAACCTGGTCACTCACAGACGCCAGTCGACTGATTGCAGGGCTTCGCTATACCGAAGACGAAGTCTATAGCGCCGTCACCAACTTCTATGGGCGCGAAGGCACTGAAATTCTCGAAATCGAGAGTGAAAAAGTGACCGGCAGACTGGCGCTTGAGGTGGATGTGGGTGACGCCACGATGATCTATGCCTCCTATACCCGCGGCTTTAAACCCGGCGGCTCCAATCTCACCTTTGGACGCGAGGCGGTCGTATCACCGATCGTCGTCCTGCCGGTATTTGAAGAAGAAACCATCGATGCATATGAACTGGGTCTCAAGACCGATTTACTGGATGGCCGCATGAGACTTAACGGCGCAGCTTTTTTCTATACCTACGACAACTTGCAGTATCAAGCCACCGACCCCGAGGTTTTTCAGGGTGGTGTCGGCAACATTCCCGAATCAGAAATTATGGGCGCGGAACTGGAATTGGGTGCTTTCCTCAGCGATTCACTGATTTTTGACGCACGGCTTGCCTGGCTCGACACAGAAATTACGGCGAGCCACCTGGCGTTAGATAATGTGGCCTCGGAGGCGGCGACTAACGCGCTACTGGCTCAGGGCGTGAATCTGTTCAGCCCCGAGGTGGAAATCGCGAGGGCCGCACAAATTGCCGACGTTCAGGGCAATGAACTAGCCAAAACACCGGGGTTCACCGCAAACCTGGCACTCACCTACAGCCACTCAATGGCAAGTTGGGGTGACGTGGAGGGGACTCTCAGCTACACCCATCGCGGGGACTTCCGGCACCGTATTTTCAATAACCCCCTGACTGACGAGGTTGACGGCTACGACACCATCGACCTGCTGATCAGAATCCTGCCAAATGACGCCAACTGGCGCCTGGAATTGATTGGCAAAAACCTGACCGATGAAGACGGCATCAATGCCCGATTCACCGATGTGTTCGGCGTAGGGGCAACGGGCGATCAGTTTATTCCCCCGAGGCAACTGATGGTCAGAGTCGGTTTAGACTTCTAGCCGCATCCGCTCATCACAGACTAAACTGAGCAGGTGCTCTCGGGATTGGGAGTGCCTGATGGTGTCTGTTCACGCGAGCAGAGGCAGAAGCGATTGGCAAAAGGTGGCGCTATGGAGCGATTGTTTGGGCTCGCGAAATCAGGGAGTAGCGCCGGCGTAGAGTTGGGCGCTGGCCTGACGACCTTCATGGCCATGGCCTACATTGCTTTTGTTAATCCCCAGATGATGGCCAATACCGGTATGGATCCCGGCGCAAGCTTCGTTGCTACCTGTCTGGCTGCCGCAATTGCCTGCTTCTTTATGGGGCTCTATGCCAATTGGCCGATTGGCCTTGCCCCCGGCATGGGGCTTAATGCCTTTTTTACCTACACCATCGTGGGCGACATGGGCTACCCGTGGCAAACCGCGCTCGGTGCCGTTTTTATCGCGGGCATTCTGTTTGTGCTACTCACCATCACCCGCTTGCGGGAATGGATGTTGGTCAGCATTCCGTGGAATCTCAGGATCGCGATGGGTGCGGGAATCGGTCTGTTTGTAGGCCTCATTGGACTCAAAAACGGCGGCATTATCATCGACCACCCCGCCACACTCCTGTCGCTAGGCGATTTCAAGGTGATAGAAACCGCTTTGGCTGGACTCGGCTTTTTGATCATTATCAGTCTCGCAGTCAGGCAATTTCCCGGCGCCATTCTGATCGGCATTCTGGCAGTAACCGGCATCGGCTGGGGCCTTGATGTGGTTCAGTATCAAGGCATTGTCTCCCT
>CAXPKH010000101.1:0-16440 GCA_964217615.1 Luminiphilus sp. | reverse complement strand
GCCGAAAAAGGGGAGCGCGGTCAGGCCCGTGTGGAAAACCTGCAGGAATTGATTACCGCCACCCGCTTGTTTGAGCCGGAGGATGAGACCGTTTCTCCTCTGCAAGCCTTTCTCGACAGTGCCGCATTGGATGCGGGAGAAGGCCAGGCAGACTCTTACGAAGACAGTATTCAAATGATGACCCTGCATTCGGCTAAGGGCCTCGAGTTCCCGCTCGTGTTTATTGCGGGTATGGAGGAGAACCTTTTTCCTCATCAAATGTCGCTGGAAGAGCCCGGTCGACTCGAGGAGGAGCGGCGTCTCGCCTACGTAGGCATTACCCGAGCGATGAAAAAATTGGTGGTGACTTATGCTGAAAATCGCCGGCTTCATGGTGGCGATATGTACAACACCCCGTCTCGATTTATCCGGGAGATTCCCAGCGATTTGATCGAAGAGGTGCGCCTCAGCGGGACAGTGGCAAGGCCTCTGGGGTCGCTGACGCGCGCTTCGCTGGCCGATCCGCCCCCGGAGGGCATCGATTTGGGCAAACGTGTATTGCATCAGGTGTTTGGAGAGGGCGTGATTACCCGGTTTGAGGGACAAGGCAGCAACGCGCGAGTTGAGGTGAGCTTCAGTGAAGGTAGCAAGTGGCTTGTGCTTCAATACGCCAACCTGACCGTGCTATGAGGTAGCGCTATGCGTGAAAAACAGATACTGCCGCTGGTTGTCGTAGCGCTGACCGGCGCCTTGGTTACGGTGATCGCGCTTTGGTCCCTTGACCGGGCCGCTTCCTCCCAACCTGATCGCTCGCCGAATCAGCCGTCTGGCGCGCAGTCTGCCACCGAAGTCATTGAGTGGAAGCTCGTAACAACCTGGCCCAAGGGGCTACCGGGTCTGGGGGCGGCACCGGAAAACTTTGCGCGGCGGGTCAATGAGGCCTCCGGCGGCCGCCTGCGCATTAAAGTTTTTGGGGCGGGAGAAATCGTGCCCGCTTTTGAGGTATTCGATGCGGTTTCTCGGGGGGTTGCTGAAGCGGGGCATGGCGCCTCTTATTACTGGAAGGGCAAAATACCGGCGGCTGTTTTTTATACCGCGGTGCCGTTTGGTATGACAGCGCAGGAGGCCAATGGCTGGCTACACTATGGCGGCGGGTTGGCGCTGTGGCGCGAACTTTACGCCCCGTTTGGCGTGATTCCTTTTGCGGGCGGCAGCACCGGTGTGCAAATGGCGGGCTGGTTTAATAAGCGGCTCAACAGTCGAGAGGATCTCGTGGGACTCAAAATGCGGATACCCGGTCTGGCGGGAGAAGTATTTGATGCCGCGGGGGGTTCCGCCGTGCGGATTGCGGGCGGTGAGGTGTACACCTCGATGCAGACGGGCGTCATCGATGCCGTCGAGTGGGTCGGTCCTTACAACGATCGCACCCTCGGGTTAATGGAAGTTGGTGAGTATTACTATTACCCCGGGTGGCATGAACCGGGCGCGATGCTGGAAACCATCGTTAACGCCGAGGCGCTGGCGGCACTTCCTGAGGATTTACAGGCCATTGTCCGTATCGCGGCTCGCGCGACTAACACGGATATGTTGGATGACTTTACTGCCAACAACAGCGAATCTCTGCAGATTCTCCTCAGGGATTTTGATACTCAGGTGCTGCCTTTGCCAGAGGATGTCATGGACGCGTTGTATGAGCAGAGTCAGATAGCAATTCAGGCGCTGGTCGATGCCGACCCCATGGCCAAAAAAATCGCCGCGTCTTATTTTGTTTTTGCCGAGAAGGTGCGCACTTACCACGAAATTTCTGAACGCGCTTATCTCAACGGACGGGATCGCTTGTTGCCCCCGGTTGAGCTTACTGTGGAATAGGCCGTGTCAGCTTGTTTTCATCAATGGCCACGTAGATAAACTCTCCCTCGGTCACCTTGATTGGTTCGCCGTCCTGTCGCGAATTGATCCAGACTTCAACCAGGATGCGCACTGAACTGCGGCCTGTCTCCAGCACATCACAGTAGCAGCTGACCACCGCGCCAACATGCACCGGCGTCAAAAAAGACATGCCCTCGATCGCCACCGTCGCCACTCTACCCTCGGCGAGCTCAGAGGCTGTGATGCTGCCGGCCAGGTCCATTTGGGAAAGCAACCATCCACCAAAGATATCGCCATTGGCATTGGTATCTTTCGGCATGGCGATCGTTTGCAAAGCCAATTCGCCGTAGGGCAGAGGGTTGGTATCGAGCTCTTCGACAGACATGACGGGCCTTATTGTTGTGTTGATGATTCGGGGTGCCGCGTAGGTAAATGCATGAGCATCTGTCGGACCCTGAGCACTCAGGGTGACATTATCGCCCCAATACAGCGGGCAACCAAAGCACCAAATTGGGCCACCACCACATCACCAGCAGGAGCAGTAATTGCATGGCAACGAACGGTAAAACGCCGGCATAGATGTCCCGGGTGCTGACTGATTCGGGTGCGACGCCGCGGAGGTAGAACAGAGCAAAGCCGAAGGGCGGCGTGAGGAAAGAGGTTTGCAGGTTGACGGCAATCATGACGCCCAGCCATATCGGGTCGAAACCCATTGCCAACAAAATAGGCCCGACTACCGGCACCACGACAAAGGTGATCTCGATAAAATCAAGAATAAAGCCCAGTAGGAACATCACCAGCATGACGACGAGCAGGGCGGTGTGAGGACCACCCCCCAGCTCCTGAAAAAATGATTCGATCAGCAGATCCCCGCCGAAGCCTCTGAATACCAGAGAAAATACGGCGGCGCCTATTAGAATCAGGAATACCATGCTGGTGGTGTAGAGGGTTGATCGAGAGATATCCCGCAAACTCTCGAGTGACAGGGCACCCCGGCTCAGAGCCAGTGTCATCGCGCCGACTGCGCCCACGCCGGCCGCCTCGGTGGGTGTGGCGGCCCCCAAAAGAATGGAACCCAGCACCAGTGCGATCAGTCCTACGGGGGGGAATACGGCGGCCATAGCCGCCCTCAAGTCGGTGCGGTTCACGGCCGCCGGTGGCGCGCTGGCAGGCTGCAGCGTGGCTCGGATCAAAAGATAGGTTAGGTAGAACACCACCAGCAAACAGCCCGGCACCATCGCCCCGACAAACAGGTCTCCTACGGACACGGTTTGGGTGTTGATAATGTTCATTCGCAGTTGGGCTTGCTGATAAGCCGCTGACATGATGTCGCCCAACAGAACCAATGCGATGGAGGGCGGAATAATTTGTCCGAGCGTCCCGGTGGCACAGATGGTGCCGGTTGCGAGCCGGGGGTGATAACCGGCGCGTAGCATGGTCGGTAAGGCCAGCACGCCCATCGTAATGACCGTAGCACCCACAATGCCGGTACTGGCCGCGAGCAGCGCCCCAACTACCACCACCGCCACACCCAGACCTCCGGGGCGTTTACCGAACAGACCCGCCATGTGAGACAGTAAATCCTCGGCGATTCGCGCGCGCTCCAGCGTCACTCCCATCATGATAAACAGCGGCACCGCTACCAGAGTTTCGTTACCCATGGTGCCGAATATGCGACCCGTCAGCGCAGTCAGATAATCGGGATCAAAGTGCCCCAGTAAAATGCCGAGGGAGGCAAACCCCAAAGCGGTGCCACCTAATGTCAGTGCAACCGGGAAGCCCAGCAGTAAGGCACAGCACACCGCGAGAAACATTGCCAGCGCGAGTTGCCCTTCCATCAGCGGGGCTCCTGTTGCTGCAGGGCGTTGATGCCGTGGAAGATCTGCGACATCGCCTGTAGCGCGAGCAAGAGCGCCATGGCTGGAATCAGTGTTTTCAGAACAAAAACGAAGGGGAGGCCGCCGGGTTCGGGGGAGGCTTCCCGAGCACCCCAGCTGTCGGTGACATAGTCAAGCGAGCCCCACCCGATCAGAGCGCAGAGCGGGAGCGTGAAAACAATATGCCCCAATGTATTAACCCAGGCGCGTTGCCTGACCGTGAAAAGGCGATAAAAGATATCTACGCGCACGTGTTGTTCGGCCTGCAACGCGATGGCAGCACCGAGCATGAAGAGCGCGGCGTGGAGATATTGAACCGCTTCCTGTGCTGCGATTGCACCGGTATTGAATCCGTACCGAAGTAGCACAATAAAAAATACCAGTAGCGCCATTATCGGCACACACCAAACGACGATGCCTTCCAGGCGGATCATCAGCTGATCAATTCTTCCCGCTTGGGGTGTGTGGTTCATGATCCGCATACCGTGGTTTTTATCGAGGGCGTGCAAGGTTATCATTCTGGCCTCAGAGATTGCATAGGAGGCGACACCGTGCTGTCTGTTTTGTCCCCCGCCAAGACACTGGATTACGAAAGCCCGCCGACCACACGCAAGGCGACTCAGCCGTTATTTATTGATGATGCGGCGTCCTTAGTTGGTCACGCGCAAAAACTGGATCCCGAGGATATTCAGGCGCTGATGGGGGTCTCTGCGAATATTGCAGCGCTGAATCACGAGCGCTTTATGAACTGGCAGCCGCATTTTTCCCTCGAAAATGCCAAGCAAGCCCTTTTGGCGTTCAAGGGAGATGTTTATACCGGTTTGGCGGCCGAGACCCTCAATGCCGCTGAGTTGGCCTTTGCCCAGAAGCATTTGCGCATTTTATCCGGCCTGTATGGCCTGTTGCGGCCGCTGGATCTCATGCAACCCTACCGCCTTGAGATGGGTCTGGCTTTTCAAAATAGCGGTGGGAAAAATCTCTATGAATTCTGGGGCAACCGCATCTCTGACATCCTCGCCAAACATATCAAGGCCAGCGGCAGTGCCATCCTGATCAACCTCGCCTCCAATGAGTATTTCAAGGCGGTGAAAACGCCGTCGCTCAATGCAGAAGTCATCACGCCGCAATTTCGGGACTTGAAAAATGGCCAGTACAAAATGATTTCTTTTTTCGCCAAGAAAGCCCGCGGGGTGATGGCGCGATACATTGTTCAAGAGGGGCTAAACGAGCCGGAAGGCCTGAAAGACTTTAAGGGTGACGGCTATTACTTCAGCGCCAAGGACTCAGATGGCGCGAACTGGGTCTTTCTGCGAGACAAAGCACCCCAAGCGGATTAACGCTCCTCCTGCTTAAACGGTAGCAAGGTAGACGCCTCTCGCTGGTACGCCTGCACATGCGCGCGTTCCTGCGTGGCGAATTGCGCGACGGCGTCCCGCAGGCGCTCATCAACAATCCAATGATTGGAATAGGTCAGAATGGGCTCAAAGCCGCGCTGGATCTTATGCTCTCCTTGCGCGCCTGGGTCAAAACGCGACAATCCAGCAGTGATGCAGTATTCGATGCCACAGTAGTAGCAGGCCTCGAAGTGCAGGTAATCGTACTCTGCGAGACAGCCCCAGTAACGGCCGTACAAGGTGTCTTGCCCCTCAAAAAAGAGCGAAGCCGCGACAGGTCGCCCTTTGAGTTCGGCGATAACCATGATGGGGCTGTCACCGAGCGCGGGACAGGTATCGGAGAAAAACTGTTCGGTCAGGTACCCACCATGCCCTGATCGCTTGGCATAGGTTGTTTGATAACACTGGTGAAAAAACCGCCAGTCCTCCTGAGAAATCTCCCCCCCTTTGAGGGTTTTCAGCGTCAGGCCCTGACGCTCGACCTGTTCGCGCTCTTTTCTCAAATTCTTGCGCTTCCGACTGCTGAAGCGATCCAAAAAATCCTGAAAGTCGCGATAGCCTCGGTTGAACCAATGAAACTGAGTGGTCAGTCGTTGCGGCATTCCGCATTGTGTTAGTCGCTCCGATTCAGCGGCCCCAATAAAAAGCACGTGCCAGCTGGATACTTCAAGTCGCTCACACAGCCCCTGCACGCCCAAAGCCATCAGCTCGAGATGTTGTTCGTCGGCTGCCGGGTTGTGGCCAAAACGGGATCCCGTCGCGGGCGTAAACGGGATCGCAGTAACCAGTTTCGGATAGTAGTCGAGCCCCATTCTTTGCCAGGCGTCGGCCCAAGACCAATCAAAAACATACTCTCCGTAGCTATGGGTTTTGAGGTATGCGGGGACGAGCCCCAGCAAAGCGTCATCTTGCGAAAAACCGATATGCGCAGGCTGCCAACCGCTGTGGGCTGTTGTGCAACCTGACGACTCCAATCCGCGAAGAAATGGCCAGCTCAGAAACGGTTCATGGGGATCAAAATAGCGCGCCCATGTGGTGGGCCCGATGTCCTCCAGGGAGCGGTAAGTGGTGGCGGTAAGGGCTTTCAATGGATTCAGAGCACCGCGGTATCGCCAAGCCAGAAATTTGCGCACAATCCAACTAGCACGATTAGTCCAATCCATTTGCTCTGGTTGAACGCGATAAAACAGCGTGCGGTATCTCGTGTTCGAATAAGCCACAAATGCCAGCCGAACATCAGGGCAACCCCCACAATCGCAAGGTAATAAAAGTGCCCCAGCTCAAAAGCAACGCCGCAGCGCCAGAACGCCAACAGGCAGAGGCATTGCAGCGCGGCAATGATCCTGACATCCAGATCGCCGAAGAGGATGGCGGTCGATTTGATGCCAATGGTGAGGTCGTCTTCGCGATCCACCATGGCGTACTGCGTGTCATAAACGAGGGTCCAGAGCACATTGGCGGCAAATAACCACCAAAGCGCCTGAGGCAACGCCCCCTGGCTGGCCGCGAACGCCATGGGAATGCTCCATGAAAAGGCGAGTCCTAATACGACCTGTGGCCAATGCGTAACCCGCTTCATAAATGGATAGATCAGCGCGAGACCGGCACCGGCTACCGAAAGTTTAATCGTCAGGGGATTGGTAAGCGCCACGAGGCCGAGCGCGAGCGCCAGTAGCGCGACCAGTAGACCGACAGCCTCTTTGACCGACAGGGCGCCGGTGACCAACGGTCGCAGGCGTGTCCGTTCTACATGACCGTCGAGATTGCGGTCCGCGAGGTCATTGGCAATACAACCGGCGGCGCGCATCACAACTGCGCCGGCGACAAAAATGCTCAGCACGGACAAAGGGGGCTGACCCTGATTGGCAAGCACGACACCCCATAACGTGGGTGCGAGAAGCAGCAGCGTGCCGATGGGCTTATCGAAGCGCGTGATCTCTATGGCACCTTGCCATTT
The DNA here is from genome assembly GCA_964217615.1 of Luminiphilus sp. GTDB lineage: Bacteria > Pseudomonadota > Gammaproteobacteria > Pseudomonadales > Halieaceae > Luminiphilus. Next base: position 9,364 of record CAXPKH010000101.1, on the reverse strand, counting down.
ACGGGTGACGCTGCTGTTTTCAGCGATTGGGGGTGTCGATTCCATCATTGCGGCAGTGCCGTCGCCAAGACGGGCACAGTCTAGCGGGGACAGCGAAGCGATGCGACAGCGGCGCTCTAAACGCGTGCGAAGTCCGCTCGCGGCCCCGTCCACCGGGCAATGAGCGCTTGCGCCCGTATGGTGTCGCGAGCGTAAAGCTCGCTCGCAATCGCTTGCGCCTCTGTCAGCAGCGGTTCGTGCTCAGGTAGCAGCGCCACCCTGAATTGCGCCATGCCCGTTTGTCTCGTGCCTAACAACTCACCCGGCCCCCGGATGCGAAGATCTGCTTCGGCGATTACGAAACCATCATGCGTTTGCTGCATGATTTGCAGACGTTCCCGGGCGGTTTCGGAAAGCGGCTGTCGGTAGAGCAGCAAGCAGTGACTTTCGACGGCGCCCCGACCAATACGGCCGCGTAACTGATGAAGTTGGGCCAGACCGAGCCGCTCGGCGTTGTCAATAATCATGAGGCTGGCATTGGGTACGTCTACCCCCACCTCAATCACCGTCGTTGCGACCAATAGCTGAATGTTGCCCGATTTAAAGCTCGCCATGACCTCGGCCTTTTCAGCGTCTTTCATACGACCGTGGATCAGCCCAATGTGGATGTCTGGGAGTGACTCTGCGATGTAATCTCGGGTCGCTTCTGCGGCTTCCAGGTCCAGAAAATCACTCTCCTCAATGGCGGTGCAAACCCAATAAGCTTGCCTGCCCCCTCCGCAGGCCTCGCCCACCCGCCGAATGACCGCCTCTCTCCGCTCGGTATCGATCAAGGTCGTGGTGACTGGGGTGCGGCCGGGTGGTAGCTCGTCAATGACGGAGCAATCCAGATCGCCATAGGTGACCATTGCGAGAGAGCGGGGAATGGGCGTGGCGGTCAGTGCCAATTGATGGGGATGACCGCCATCAGCGCCTTTGGCCGCCAAGTGGAGTCGTTGATGTACGCCAAATCGGTGTTGCTCGTCGACAACAATCAATCCGAGGCGATGGAAAATCACTTCATCTTGAAACAGCGCATGGGTTCCTACGAGGAGGGTAACGGTGCCTGTGGCCAGCTCGTCCAAAATCGTTTTACGTGACCTGCCTTTGGTGCGACCGCTCAACCATCCCACGGTGAGTCCGAGTGGGGCAAACCAAGCCTCGAGGTTTTGAAAATGCTGCGCAGCAAGCAATTCGGTCGGCGCCATAAACGCCACCTGATAACCGGCTGCAACTGTGTCGAGAATGGCCCTCGCCGCCACCAGCGTTTTGCCAGACCCGACATCGCCCTGTACCAGTCGCAGCATGGGTTTGTCCTGCGCCATATCATGGGCGAGTTCTTCGGCAACTCGCTGTTGTGCTGCAGTGGGCGAAAATGGCAGTTGTTCAAGGAAACGCGCCGTCAACGAAGAAAAGCCGGCGATCTGGGGTGCTGAGTGGCGACGCTCTCGGTCGCGAACCCCTTGAACGGTCAGCTGATGGGCGATCAACTCCTCGCGAGCCAGTCGCAGCTGGGCCGGATGAAGTCCCTGCTGAATCTCACTGAGCGCGGCGCCGCGCGGCGGGTTATGGAGAAATGCAATGGCGTCGTGCAGGGTGACCTGATCGTCGGTGATCCCCGCTAATAAATCCTCTGGGGGCGCCTTCTGAAGCATCTTCAGCGCTTGTTGACACAGCTTACGCCAGGTCGTCTGACCCAGGCCGCTCACGGTTGGATAGACGGGTGTTAGTGCGTCTTCCAGCAGGTTCCCAGAGGGGCCCAGACGATACTCCGGGTGAATCATTTCCGGATTGCCGGATAAGCGTCTGAGGGCCCCATAGAGCTGTATGGGCAGTCCTCGGCGAAATTGCGCGACCTGAGATTGCCTAAAATGAAAAAACCGCACGGTTAATACGCCGGAAGCGTCTTCCACTTTGACCACCAGCGTGCGGCGCCTTCCCATCGTGACTGCGGCGGCGAGCACCACACCTTCGATTACGGCATCACGTTGGTCCAGTGCAGCACCGATTGGCGTGAGGCGGGTACGATCTTGATAGCGCAGGGGAAAATGAAAGAGCAGGTCCTCCAGAGAATGAATGCCAATCTCTGCCAGCCGCTGCTTTAACTTTTCTCCGACACCGCGAAGGACCGTAACGGGGTTATGTAAGATGGTTGCGCTCACAGGTTTCCCGAAGCCAAGGAATGCCGTGCTAGGCTGGCATCTTAGCGATTCTTCAGGGCGAGCGCGAAGCTATGAGGTTACTGATTCTCGGCTGCGGTGATATCGGAACGCGGGTCGGGCTTGCGCTCGCGGGAGCCGGTTGGTCTGTAACCGCTGCGCGACGGGCGCCAGAAAAACTGCCGGATGCATTTGAGCGGCTACGGATCGATATGACGCAGCCGGAAACCTTTGAGGGACTGGGTCAAAGTCAGCCGGATTATGTGCTCGTGACACCAACGCCCCAAACCTTCGACGCCGCGGGTTATCGGGCGGGATTTTTGAGCGTAGCGCAGCATCTCGGTGCTCAACTTTGGTTGAAGGATTGTAGAAGGGTCTTCTGGGTGTCTTCCACCCGGGTTTATCGTGAGGCCGCGGGCGGGTGGGTCGATGAAGACGCTGCGCTTAACACGCAGGAACCCGAAGCGGCTGCCATGGTCAGTGCTGAAGCCTGCGTAAGGCGCTGTGCGACGGCCAGCATCATTCGGCCGGCGGGCGTTTACGGTAATCCCGACGGCATGCTGGTGAGGAAGGTGCTGTCGGGGCGGGGCAGTGCGCCGGGTGCATCGTTTGGAAACCGCATACACCGCGATGACCTGTCGCAGTTGCTGGTTCACTGTTTGTTCCGGGATGCGCGGGGGGAGAGTGTGCCGCCGACGATTCTTGCTTGCGATAACGACGCGACACCGACTTACGTTATTGAACGTTGGCTGGCTCAGCAATGGGGAGTCTCATTGGTGGAGGAGACGGTCAGCCGGCGACCCAGAACCCATCGGCGATGTCGGACACGGACGTTAAAAAAGCTGGGGTTTGAGCTGGCCTATCCAACCTGGCGCGAGGGTTATGCTCAGGTTGTCTCGGCACGAGACGCATTAAACTGAGCGCTCGGCACGGCGACGTTACAGCGCCAGAATAGCTTCAATCTCTATCCGAGCGCCCTTGGGCAGGGCCGCAACCTCGACACAGGCTCGCGCCGGGAAGGGCTCCGACAAATGGGTGGCCATGACAGCATTGACGGCGTCGAAATCGCTGAGATCAGTCAGTGAGATGTTGATTTTGACTGCATCGTCCAGTTCGCCGCCGGCGGCTTCTGCGATGGCCCGGAGATTATTGAAGACCTGAGTCGCCTCTGCGGTGATATCCCCTTGCACCATTTCCATGGTTTCAGGGACGAGGGGTATTTGCCCGGAAATCCAGACGGTATTCCCCACCTTGATGCCTTGAGAATACGGACCAATGGCTTGGGGTGCAGATTGGGTTGCGATAACGGCTCGGTTGGACACAGCGTGATCCCTGAATGTGCTAACGACCGCCCTATTGAATACATCTCTCGGGAGCCTCGCAATACGGTGGCCGCGTTATTTTTGAGTGGGGTAGCAAGTGCCGTTTTTATCGACGCGCGCTACGCATGACTTTGAGCACACCATCCACCGTTCTCAGCCGCCTCATCACCCGAGCAAGATGGGTCCGGCTGGTTACGTGAAGCTCCAGATCGACAAAGGTGAATTCCACGTCTTTGTTCTGTGTCGCGATCCGATCGATATTCAGCCCAATGGCACTGAGTCGTGTCGCCAATACCGCGATCATGCCGCGCCGGTTCTCGACCTGCACGCGGACTGCTGCCGGATATGCGCGCTCAATTTCTTCATCCCAGTGCAGTGAGATCAGGCGATCAGGCTGTTCCCTCAGCTCGGCAAGGTTGCGGCAATTGTCCCGATGGACCATCAGCCCCTTCTCCTGCCCCAGATAGCCCTGAATCGCATCCCCCGGTAGCGGACAGCAACATTTGGCGTAGGTGACGCCCACCCCTTCGGTGCCCCGGATCCCGAGTGTGGCGTTTTCCCCTGCGACGGCGGAATCGTCCTGTTCGTTTGTCAGGTGGGCGACTGCAATGTGGGGCAAGGTATTTCCCAGCGCCACATCGACTAGCAGGGCATCCAGATCTGCTTTTCCCATGGCGGTCAGCGCGGCGTTTAGCGCGTCCCCGTCAATCTCACTCAGGCGTGACTGCTTGGTCATCAGCGCCCGATCCAACAGGTTCCTGCCCAGCTCCAAGGCATCCTCGCGACGTTGGTCTTTGAGGAAGTGGCGGATGTGGGTTCTCGCTCTGGCAGTGACCACCCAGTTCAACCAGGAAGGACTGGGCCTTCCAGATGGAGAGGTCACAATTTCTACGGTCACGCCGCTCTCGAGCGGCTCAGAGAGCGGGACCAGTTGCTTCGCTACGCGCGCTGCGACACAGTGATTCCCGATATCACTGTGGACCGCGTAGGCAAAATCGAGCGCACATGCCCCCTTGGGTAGTTCGAGGATGTCCCCTCTGGGAGTGAATACATAAACCTCATCGGGGAAGAGATCGATCTTGACGTTTTCAATAAATTCGAGCGAATCGCCAGCACGCTGCTGCATTTCCAAAAGCCCCTGCACCCATTCGCGCGCTCGAGTGTGAGAGATGCTGGCCCCTGTCTCCTCGGTTTTGTATAGCCAGTGCGCGGCAATGCCGTTGTTTGCCATATCCTCCATTTCGTGAGTTCGGATCTGAATTTCGATCGGCACTCCGTGCATGCCTTTTAAAACGGTATGGAGCGATTGATAGCCGTTGGCCTTGGGGATTGCGATGTAGTCCTTGAACTCGCCTGGGACGGGTTTATACAGGCTGTGCACCATGCCCAGGGCGCGGTAACAATCGTCTACGGAGTCCACCAGTAGTCTAAACGCAAAAATATCCATGACCTCAGAGAAGCTTTTGCGCTTTGCCTTCATCTTTTTATAGATACTGAAAAGATGCTTCTCCCGCCCTACCACAGTCGCGTTAAGGCCTTCTCGGTTCAGCGTTTGGCTCAGCTGATCTTTGATCTGATCAACCAAGTGCGTGCGGTTGCCGCGCGCCGCCCGCCGGGCCGCTTCCAAGCGGCGCGCGCGCATGGGATAGAGTGCTTTGAGCCCAAGATCCTCAAATTCCATCCGCACCTCATTCATGCCAAGGCGCATGGCAATGGGCGCATAAATGTCCAGTGTCTCGCTGGCAATGCGCTTGATTTTTTCCCGGTTCAGCACGCCCAAGGTGCGCATGTTGTGCAGGCGATCTGCGAGCTTGACCAAAATCACGCGGATGTCTTTCGCCATCGCAAGCGTCATTTTTTGAAAGTTTTCCGCTTGTCGTAGCTCTACCGAATCAAACTCGACATGAGTGAGCTTGCTGACACCATCTACCAGCTCGGCGACTTCCTCACCAAACTGTGCGCCAATGTCATTTTTGCTAACCCCTGTATCCTCAATGACATCGTGCAAAAGCGCGGCCATGAGGCTTTGCGCGTCCATGTGCATGCGGGCCAGAATGCTGGCAACCGCAAGCGGATGTGTCACATAGGGTTCGCCACTGCGTCGGGTCTGGCCGTAGTGTGCCTGCTCTGAGTAGTAATAGGCGCGGCGCACTCGCTGAGATTGCTCCAGCGGCAGGTAGTCGGCGATGAGCTGTTCGAATGCTGCCAGCGAGCTGTTGGCAAAGGGAGCAACGCTGTCTTTTTGGTCCCGGGCCGCGCGTGCACTGAGGCGAGGCGCAAAGCCCGGGATGGAATTGCTGAGGGTCTGGAGTGTAGATGCCACCACCGCCAGCGGTCCCTCTGATTAGAGAATGGGCGTTTCGAAGCTGGCGGCCAATTCTTCCTCTGCTTCGATTTCGCTTTCACGCGCGAGCACTTCGGGAGTGATTAATCCCTCGGCGATTTCTCGCAGTGCTATCACGGTAGCCTTGTCCGACGCGTCTTCAACCAGAGGATCACGACCACCGGTCGCCATTTGACGGGCCCGCTTTGAAGCCAACATGACTAGTTCAAATCGGTTCTCGACATTGTCCAAACAATCTTCAACGGTAACTCTGGCCATAACGATCCATTCTCCTGAAAAGGTGCCGCTTGTTTTTTGCGGCCGCGCAGTATAACGCAGGAACTGCCTTGGCAACCCGTTCTCTGTGTAAATTTGGCAGTTCCGCGGCCATACGTCTAAGGCGGCAATAAATCGGCGATCAATTCGCTCAGCGCCAATCGCTGTTGGCTTGTGCGCAAGCGCAAAGCGCGCACCACCGCCCGCAGCTCCGAGAGTGCCGCGTCAAAATCGTCATTGATGATTACGTAGTCGGCTTCCTCCCAGTGAGACATTTCCGCCTGCGCTGCCGCCATCCGAACCTCGATGGTGTCTTGGTTGTCTTGACCCCGAGACTGGAGTCGCGCTTTGAGTGACTCGATGGAAGGGGGCAATATAAAAGCCCACCCGCTATCAGGCAGTAGCTTGCGAACCTGTTGCGCACCCTGCCAGTCGATTTCGAGAATCACGTCAGCGCCTTGGGCAAGACGCGCTTCGAGTTGGGCTATGCCCGTGCCATAGGAATGACCAAATACCTCGGCCCACTCGAAAAATGCACCCTCATCTCTAAGTGACAAGAAATCCGCCTCGGATACAAAAAAATAGTTGATCCCTTCTTGCTCGCCAGGCCGTTGCGGGCGAGTCGTGTGTGATACCGATACTTCGATCCGCTCGTCGGAGTCGACGAGCGCTTTGATAAGGGAGGTTTTGCCCGCTCCGCTCGGTGCGGAGATGATCAGCAGTTGCCCTCTGGAAGGTTTGATAGTCACGGCGGTCATTTACTCAATATTTTGTATTTGTTCACGCATCTGCTCGATGAGCACCTTGAACTCTACCGAAGTATTGGTTGTGCTCAGTGCGGTGGATTTGGAGCCAAGCGTATTCGCTTCTCGATTCAGTTCCTGCATCAAAAAGTCGAGTCGTCGACCGCAGGGTGCGTCGGCGCTCAGTGCTGCGTCGATGGCGTCGAGATGGGCGCCCAGCCGATCCATCTCCTCCTCAACGTCCGCGCGTTGCAGGATGTAGACGATTTCTTCCTCCAGCCTTTGTGGCTCTGCCTCGATATCCAATGTTGTCAGCCTGCTCAACAGTTTTTGCTGATGCGCCGTCTGTAGTGCAGGCAACTGTACCTGCAAAGCCTCGAGGTGGGCGCGAATTGCAGTGCAGCGCTCTTTCACCATAAGCGCTAGCTTTTGCCCCTCTGCTTGGCGTTGCTCCTTTAACTCCGAGAGGCATTGATCAAGCGCCTCGTGGGTGGCGGCTCGCAAGGCCTCGATGTCGGAAGCCTGCTCAACCATCACGCCGGGCGCCAGCAAAATAGCGAGTTGATCTGGCGCATTGGATTCGGGAAATGCCACAGCAATCTCAGTCAAAGCAGACCGAAAAGCCTCGACGCGCCCATGATCGATCGCAACGGGTGTGCTACTGGCATTATCGAGGGCTCTGATCGTGAGCTCCAGCTTGCCGCGTGAAAAAGCCCGGCTTACCCGCTCTCGCAGCGCGGACTCGAATTCTCTCAACGCATCGGGCATGCGAAATTGCACATCGAGGAAGCGGTTATTGACGGATCGACACTCCACGGTGACCGTTTGTGTCCCCGTTGATACACTTCCCCGGGCAAAGCCCGTCATACTTTGAGTCACGGCATCTTCCTGCACTCCAATCCGCTTTAGTGTAACAGCAGCAAGGGGTTGGAGATGCGACGCCCCTTCAGGAGAGACAATATGAGTGAGCCAGCCGCACGGCCTAGTGGTCGCGCCCATCATGAAATGCGACCCATTCATTTCGAGCGTGGGTTTACCTGTCACGCAGAGGGCTCGGTGCTCGTTTCTTTCGGGAATACCAAAGTGATCTGTACCGCGAGCGTTAGCGCAGGTGTGCCGGGGTTTTTGCGGGGTAAAGGAGGGGGTTGGTTGACGGCCGAGTACGGCATGTTGCCGCGCTCGACAGGATCAAGAATGGACCGAGAAGCCGCCCGCGGCAAACAAAGTGGGCGGACCGTAGAGATTCAGCGATTGATTGGCCGATCTTTGCGCGCGGCACTGGATTTGCGGTTGCTCGGTGAGCGTACGCTAACAGTCGACTGTGATGTGATACAGGCCGATGGCGGCACGCGAACGGCCGCTATATCGGGTGCCACGCAGAGACCTTCGGCCCTATTGGTTTGATTAATAGAGAAAGTGAGCTCCCCGGGAGTGGGCGCCAAAAGGCCGTCGCACCACTTCGCGCCATTGCCAGGCGCTTCCACCCGCTCCCCACGCTGAAACGAGAGGTAATGGTCGTGCCAACCCTCAGGTTCCGCGGTGAAGATGCGCGTATCAAGGCAATGTGACTTGAGATAGGTGCCGACCCCGGCGGCTAATCCGCCGCCCCCCGTACAAATGAGTGCGGCATCGATCGGTGTCTGACCCTGCCTGACAACTTCGGCTCCACAGGTGCCCTGACCGGCGATGGTGTCCCAGCTATCATAGGGCTTCACCAGTGGCGCGGGCCGCTCACTTTGCAGCGTCATTGCAACCTGCTCCCGGTCCTCTGACATGCGGTCATACCAGACGAGTTCTCCGCCTAGGCGTCGAATACGGTCAATCTTGGCTGCAGGCGCATCATCAGGCACAACAATTTGAGCACTCATCCCCAGGCAGCGAGCCGCATAGGCGACGCCAATACCATGATTCCCGGAGGAAAACGCGATGACACGATCCACTCCTTTCGAGGAGAGCTGCGTCATTACATTCAATGCCCCACGAATTTTGAACGATCCCGTCGCCTGCGCGCACTCTGCTTTGAGTAAAACCTGCCCGTCAATCATCGAATCGAGCGAAGGTACCCGCAGGAGGGGAGTCGCGGGCGCGTAGCGATGCACCCGAGGCAGGGCTGCGTCAATGTCGGCGACCAAGCGCGACTGCTCAGCGTCGTTGAGAGGTCTTGTCGGGGAGGGTGCGAGAGAATCCTCAATCATGGTCATCTAGTCTACTGCAGACGGGCCACGTGTGTTGCAGGGCGATGTGCGGTAAGGCCATGGGAAGCCCCCATCCATAGGGGACCTCGTTGTCCGGCGCAACACAAACCCGTTATTATCCTAGCGCTCTACTTGGTTATTACTGGGATTCCCGAACATGATCACCATTACCGAATCGGCACAGGAATATCTGGCTGAACTGCTGTCCAAGCAGGTAGCCGCTCTGGGCGTTCGAGTGTTCATTAATGATCCAGGTAAGCCGCGAGCTGAGACATGCATCGCATACTGCCGAGAGGGCGACGTGGAAGAGGGCGATCAGGAGGAATCC
>CAXPKH010000100.1:0-4725 GCA_964217615.1 Luminiphilus sp. | reverse complement strand
TTACTTGGTTGATCTGGGCGCCAACGCTGACCGCAAAGTGATCGACTTTGTCTGCAACGGCATCCCGCGATGCCGCGAGTGCAGCAACCTGATCGGAGAACTCGGGCAACGCAGCCGCTTTTAATAGCAGCGAGGGGTTGGTGGTCGCATCGGTGGGCTTGAGGCGAGTAATCGCCTCGAGGTCGCCGGTATCGGCAACAACCGTGGTCATGGCGCGCAATTGTTCGAGCTTGTTCATATCACCTCATGGGCAAGCGGCGGTCTTCTGTCCCTCAGTTCGAGGTACAACAGTGACGGCGAGTCGACGAAACGCCCAGCCTAGCAAGCTAATGGCGGCGGGCAAAGCCAAGCTTGTTGAGCAGGGGCCCAGAGCGTTTCGTCGCTCCTCAACTTTTCGCCCCGGGGGCCGCGTACTATGAGGTTAGCCGACCCGGCATTGCTCAAGCTTCCGATCTGCTTCATTCTCGCTGTACAGGGTGCCTGTCATGGACAGGGATGGAATTAACCCAGTGAGCAGGAGCAACTGATGAGTGACAGTGACAGTGGGTCCACTGGCAAGCTGAGGCGCTTGGGTAACGTGCATCACGCCGCGTTTCGTTGCAGGGATGCCGAACAGACGCGATGGTTTTACGAGGAGGTTCTGGGTCTGCCGCTGGCAGCCGCAATGGTCTTCGATGCACTGCCGGGTACGGGAAAAAAAAGTCAGTACATGCATTTGTTTTTCGAACTGGGGGATGGAAACTTCATTGCCTTTTTTGATGAGCCCGAGACCGCCACCCCCGACCACTTTGCGCGGAAGGACAGCTTTGATGTTCACATAGCGCTGGAGGCAGAGAGCCACGAGGCCATGCTCGCTTGGCAGGCCCGCATCAATGCGGCAGGCAAAACCTGTCTCGGTCCGGTGGATCACGACTTTGTGCAATCGGTATACATGTATGACCCGAACGGCCTTCAGGTGGAGATCACCTGCAAGAGCGAAGACTATGCCGATATTATGGCTGCCGATGCCGCCGTAGCCCATCAGCAGCTCAGACAGTGGACCGATCAAACGCGGTCAGAAAAGTCAGCCCGCTTTGGCGTCGAAGTTTTGGACCAGCGCGGCCGCTAACGCCTGGGAGTGAAGCGTGGCGAGTTACCAACGGATTCCCTATCTCATTATTTTTGAGGAGCAGGCGGCTTACAAAGATACCTACGCCGGCCCCATGGATCAGGTCGTCCTCAAAGCCCATTTACTGAAGCCTGAAGGTCAGCCCGCCGATACGGTTGTGATTCTCATGCATCCCATCGGCGGCGGAGAGTACTTGCCCATGACCGTGGCACTCGCCAAGGCCGGGTGTCACGTTATCTACTGTCAAAGTCGTTATCCCAACAACGATAGTGCACTGATTATGGAAAAGGTCGCGCTCGATATGGCCGCGTGCGTGCGCGACGCCAAAGAGCGTCTGGGTTACGCCAACGTTGTGCTCGCGGGTTGGAGCGGCGGTGCGGCACTGTCGCTGTTTTATCAGAGTCAGGCAGAGTCGCCCTCCGTGGTGGCGACGCCGGCGGGCGAGCCACCGGATCTGACGGCCGCCGACCTCATTCCAGCCGACGGCATCATGCTGTTGGCCGCTCACATCGGACGCTCGCACACCCTGACCCAGTGGCTGGACCCTTCGATAGTGGATGAGGCGGATCCGGATTGCCGCGACGCACAGTTGAACCTATACGACCCGAAGAATCCCTGTCAGCCCCCCTATAGCGCCGCATTTATTGACCAGTACCGCAGTGCCCAGCGAGCAAGAAATCAGCGCATTTCCGCATGGGCGCTCGATCGGCTCGCGGCTTTCAGAGCCGCGAGGGAGCCGCTTCGAGAGCAGGGGTTTGTGGTCCACGGCACCATGGCTGATCCCAAATGGCTCGATCCAAGCATCGACCCCAACGGTCGGCGACCGCGCTGGTGTTTTTTGGGGGATCCCGAGGTGGTGAACATGAGCCCTGTGGGTTTGGCGCGTTTTTGCACGCTTCGCAGTTGGCTCTCGCAGTGGAGTGACGAGTTCTCTAACGCAGATGGTGTGCGTTGTGCCCCCAATGTTTCGGTGCCGGCGCTCGTGATCGGCAATGGTGCTGACGATGCGTGCACGCCGAGCGATACGGAAGCGCTGTTTAACGCACTGGGCTCCGGGGATAAAATTCGTACAACGATTGAGGGCGCCAATCATTATTACTTTGGTCAGCCCGAGTTGCTGGCACAGTCAGTGCAGCATTGCACGACGTGGCTGTCTGCTAAGTTTCTCTAAATCAATGCCGACCGTTGAAGCTGCCTATACTGTTCTCTATCGTTCTCTCTTCAGTCGTAAGGACACATAATGCAAGCCATGAAGCTCGCCGCCCCGGGCGGCATCGACAAACTCCATCTCGCAGACATTGAACCACGGGCGCCCGGGTTTGGTGAAATTCAGGTGCGCATTCACGCGACCTCCCTCAATTTTCACGATTACGCCGTGGTGACGGGATTGTTACCGACGGATGATGGCCGGATTCCGATGTCCGATGGGGCAGGGGTGGTCACCGCGGCGGGCGAGGGTGTGACTGCGTTTGCCGAGGGTGACCGCGTACTCAGCTATTTTTTTCCCAATTGGCCGGGTGGGCGCCCAACTTTGCCGCAATTAATCGGCGTGCCCGGGGATCACATTGACGGCTTCGCCGCACAGACCGTCACTATGCCCGCGAACGCTTTTAGTCGTATGCCCTCGAACCTCGATTTTGCCGCTGCTTCTACCCTGAGTTGTGCGGGACTCACCGCATGGCGGGCACTGATGGTGGAGACCGATCTCAAGCCTGGGGACTGGGTGTTGGTGCAAGGCAGTGGGGGGGTGTCTGTAGTCGCACTTCAAATTGCCAAGATGATGGGTTGTCGTGTGATTGCCACGTCATCGTCTGACGCCAAGCTTGAGCGTCTGGGCGCGCTGGGTGCAGAGCATTTGATCAACTACAAAACCCACGCCAACTGGGGAGAGCGGGCGTTTGCAATGACCGGAGGCAGGGGCGTTGATCTCGTGGTCGAGGTGGGTGGACCGGGCAATCTGCCCCAATCCATCAGCGCGCTCGCGGTCGACGGCTGTATCAGTTTGATTGGCGTCCTGACGGGCTGGTCAGGAGAAATGCCGACGGCGGCGCTCATGACCAAAAACGGCCGACTGAGCGGTATTACAGTGGGGAGCCAAGCTGATCAGGCGCATATGATTGCGGCGGTCGAGGCACACGATTTACAACCGGTGATCGACCAGACCTTCCCGCTAGCGGAATTGGGTGAGGCATTTCGTTATCAGGAATCGCAGCGACACTTTGGCAAGATCTGCGTCGAGTTATAGCGTTGCTGTACTCTTTGCGGGCGGTCAGTTAGCGTAAGAACATGTTGTCAATGAGACACCCGAGAGCCACTCTGTCCTCGCATCTCCCGCGTTTGACCTCCGCGGTTGTGTTGGTCTGCTCATTGTGCGCCGTCACGTTTGCTCAGCTGGCGCGAGCCGAAGACTTTCATCCTTATCTTTCGAAAAAGCATCGGCTCACTGTGGGTGGGTTTTGGCAGAAGAGTGAGGCGAGCCTGACGGCCGCCCGAGAACCGCTTGAGCCGACGGCGGTAGACCTCGCAGCGATGGGCCTGAAAGATCGTGATACAACGTGGATGGTCGAGTACCGCTTTCGAAAAAATCCCCGATGGCAGTATTCGGCGTCGCTTTATCGTTATCGCCAATCTGCAGACCTGACCGCCGAAAAGGCGTTCAACTTCGACGGTATCGAGGTCGAGGTGGGCTCGGCACTGGAAACCTCGCTGACCATCGATACTTACATCTTTGATGCGATGTATACCTTGCGGCGAACTCAACATTCAGAGTTGGCTATTGGCGGGGGCTTCCACGTGCTCGATAACGATGTAATCGTCAATTCGCGCCGTAAGGTAAATGGCAATGAAACGGCCGAGATCGAGCGCGGCCGCGCAGCGCTGGTTGCGCCGCTCCCCAACTTCAGAGCTACCTACTTCCATGCATTCAGTCCCAAGCTTTCTCTGATGGCGACAGCCGGATGGTTGTCGCTCAGCTATGAACAATACGACGGTGATTTTCGCTACCTCAGACTCAAAGCCGAGTATTTGCTAACGGATGCCTTGGGTGTGAGTGCGGGCTTTCAATTTGCATCTATCGATGCGCAGGAGAACCTGGATCGGGGCTACAACCGCTTCGATGTAGAGTTCTCGGGTGTGACGGTTGGTTTTAGCTACGCCTTTTGACCGTTAAGCGGGATTCAGATTGAGTCGTTTATCGCTTTCCCCTAAGGTGGAGTCAGGGTGGCTATCTCGCCACCGCATAAGGGGGAGCAAAATGATGAAACCTATTTTTCTGGCGGCGGTCCTTGCTGCTTTAACAAGCGCAGTGCAGGCGGGTGAGCCCGATGGCCCTCACGATGGTGCTGAGTGGCAGATTTGGGCCTACTCCAGTGCGGCGCCCGCACCACTGGGTACAAATGCTACGGTGCTGGGTCTCGACGGTTCAGTGCTGCGAGAGGGAAGTAACGGGTGGACCTGCATGGTCGGCAATCCGCGCCCGGCGCCTGAAGGCGGCTGGGAAAGTGCCCACGCAGCGATGCCCGTGTGTACTGATGACGTGGGTATGCAGTGGATGACGCGTTTTATGGCTGGTGAGCCACCGGAGCTTGAGCGCGACACTTTTATGTGGATGCTGCATG
>CAXPKH010000099.1:0-2984 GCA_964217615.1 Luminiphilus sp. | reverse complement strand
CAACGAGCGATGCATCAATTCGGCACCGGGCACGATAAAGCCACCCTCGTGCGCGCCGGCCGCCGAAACGAGGTCCAATGTCAGTGCGGTGCCGGCATCGACCACACACAAAGCGCCCCCGAGATGACGCCAGGCGGCCAGCATCGCCAGCCACCGATCCACACCCAGTGTCTGGGGCGTCTCATACCGGTTGCGCAACCCCAGCAATTCGGCAGCAGCAGTGGCGTAAAAAACATCAGCAGACCTCCCAGCTGTCACTACTTCAGCAAGCGCTGTGTCAATCGGTTCAGCAGCGACGCTGGCGACTGCTACGTACTGCCAAACCTGATCCTCCAGCATCGAACCCAAGGTTGCGGTATCTTCGGCTCTACCGCCCTCTTTCAGTAAGGCGGACGGGGTCGCCATTCGCCACTTGATCGCGCTATTGCCCACATCAAGTAGCAACCATTGCGAGGCATCGTTCACGATAATCGATCCACTTCCAATACGCTGACCTCTCCCCCCGCCACCACATGTCGCCCGGTGGGGCCCTCCAACAACAGCGCGCCCTCGTCGTTGACCCCTGCGGCCGTGCCCGTTAGCGGCGCGGGGCTATCTACCATGATAGCCCTGCCTCGGAGGAAATCGCGGGCGCGCCAGCGATCAAGCCAATAGCGCAAGCCCTGACTGTTGTAGGCTTTCAGTCCGCCAATCACAGTGTCAATGACCAGTGCCGCCAGTTGATTGCGGTCGATCGGTTCCTGGGTCACTTTGGCCAAATCCGTCCACGGCTGGTCAATCATATTAGGCTCCGGCGCAGGCATGTCGACATTTAAGCCGATGCCCACCACCAGGCGTTGCCGATCCAATCGCTCGGGTAGCATCTCGACCAAAATACCCCCCAGCTTTCGCCCATCAAAATAAAAATCGTTGGGCCACTTGAGTTGCAACTCAACCTTGAGTTCCCGGACGAAGGCCTCGGCAAGCATAGCGCCCAGCGCCAAACTGAGACCGGATAACTTGTCCATCGGCAGATCGAATTCCCAACCCATAGACAGGTACAGATTTCCACCCGGCGGGCTATGCCATGCCTTGCCGCGTCGCCCGCGGCCTTGTGTCTGCGCCTCTGCTAATACGGTCACACCGGTCAACTCACCCAATGTGGCAAGATCCCGCACCACATCGTTGGTTGAGCCCACGGTTTCATAAACGGACAGCGCGACAATCCCAGCTACCGGGGCAGACAGTCCCGCCCTAATGCGCTCATCATTCAGTAAATCGCCGTGCATGGCGCCTAGTTTAAACGTCAGTCGGTGAGGGCGCGCGCTTATATTGCTATCAAAGAGTCAGTGGCGCACCCCGATGTGCGCTGTGCACCCCGCCTTCCGAACAACACCTACTCAGCCGGCGGCTCGGGTGTCATCATAGGCACCTCCTGTCAGCGCGGCTTCGCTCCGATGCGTGTAACGAAACAATCACCGAAATTCCTCGAAAGAGGACGTCTTCTGGCGATGCTAATGGCTCTGTCCATCGGGATTCTGCTCATTGCTGAGCTGTGGCACGCACCACTCACAGAGGCTCAGCTTGCGGAGGCAGGACGCGGGGTTATCTTCGTCTTACTCGCACTAGGCTTGATGGGCACGCAGCGACTGAGCCTTATTCTGACTGCACTGCTATGTGCCAGTACGCTACCTGATCTACTGGCGGTCAATCGCATTTTCGGGGTCAGCATCTGGCTGGAATGCCTGACATTGATACTGTGCATGGGACTCCTGCTCGCTCCCACTCAAACCCGCGCCGGAGAGCAGGCCAGCTGATGCTCTTCGCATCAGACACGCTGAGCACCCCGTTGGGCGCGCTTAGACTGGAGGCCACTCAAATGGGTTTGAGCGCAATCCTTCTTCCTTCAGACGGCATTCAAACGGCGATCCGCAAACGCACAAACCTGATCCTGGAGCAGGCCAAACGGGAGCTCGATGCCTACTTCAACCAAAGACTCACCCAATTTACCGTCAAGTTGGATTGGCGAGGCACGCCGTTTCAGGAGTCGGTGTGGCAAGCGCTGACTGAAATTCCTTATGGCCAAACCGTCAGCTATCGCGACATCGCTTGCGCAATCGAGCGCCCGCGCTCTGCCCGACCGGTTGGCGGTGCGGTGGGCCGTAATCCACTGCCCATTATCGTGCCCTGCCATCGTGTGATCGGCAGTGATCAATCGCTCACCGGTTTCTCGGGGGGGCTTTGGATCAAGGAGCGGTTGCTTAAGCTAGAGGGGAGCCTTCCTGCCATTTGATCAGGCATTCAGATCGGGAATGATCTCGTCTTTCAGCCGCTCAATGGATTCCTTCAGCCGGAGTTTTTCCTTTTTAAGGCGTTGAACCAGCAACTGATTCTGCCAAGGCCGCGCCTGTAGCTCGATAATTTTCTGGTCCAACAAGCGATGCTGGGCCTGAAGCAACGCGAGGCGCTCCGGTGGAGACAGCTCCTCATTAGCTGCAGCCTCATCTGGTCCCACTCGGTCTGTCATGCACTGTCCTGAACCTGCCCCTGCAGGCAAATCTAACTGGGGAGTGCCGAGGCTGACAAGCACCCTGAGTTAAAAGTCGGGGTCTCTCAGCAGCGCTGTGTAATCAATGGTGGGGTCGGCCGCGGCAACGAACTGGGGCGCTTTAAGGCTGTCCCACCGATTGTATCGAATCGGACCACCCTCAAGGGTCGTAACGCTACCACCGGCCGCGCGCACCAGTGCATCACCGGCCGCCAAGTCCCACTCATAGCAAGGGGATGTTCGCGGATAGACATCGGCGTCGCCGGATACGAGGTCGCAGAACTTGAGTGCGCTACCGGCGTTAAGACGCCGCGTGCCATTTGCCAAGGGTGAGAGGCGATCCATCATCACCTGCACCCGCTCGGCGCGGTGACGAAAGCTCGCTGACAAAGTCAGGGCTTCTGTGCTTTTCAGCGGGCGTGTCTGCAGAGGCTCGCTACCCGTTCGATCGAGCAAG
>CAXPKH010000098.1:0-15402 GCA_964217615.1 Luminiphilus sp. | reverse complement strand
GCCCAATATCAGGCGGCCACGTTTTTGGCGGACTACAGTTTGGATGAACACTTAAAAACGTCCCGGGACGTCTATCGTGGCAGACGGGACGCCGCGCTTGCGGCGATCAAGGAAACGTTCCCTGATGACGTGACCTATACGCGACCTGAGGGGGGCTACTTCATTTGGGTAGAGGCGCCGGGGATCAACGCCACGGAGATGGTGGTCTATGCAATGAATGAGATCGGTGTGGCGTACGTGCCGGGGGAGTCGTTCTATGCAAGCGAGCCGCGAGTAGAAACCCTGAGGCTAAGCTATTCTCAAATGACAGAAGACAAAATCGGAGAGGGCATCGGTCGACTTGGTCGGCTCTTGAAAGAGGCAAGATCCTGACGTCGACACAATTAAAAGAGTGGCGCGAACATGACCAAGCTAACCCAAAGCTATTACTGCGGCGCATCGCAGTCGCAAATTATTTACGAAACGATCGGTAACTATTTCGATGGTACCTGTGCGGCCAATCCCGAGGTGGAAGCCTTGGTGGTGCGCCATCAGAACGTGCGTTGGTCCTATCAGCAACTTCAGCAGCAGGTAAATAGCCTGGCTACTGGACTGTTGGCGCTGGGCGTTAAAGTGGGCGATCGTGTGGGGATATGGGGCCCTAACAGCGCCGAGTGGGTGATAGTGCAGCTGGCTACCGCCAAGATCGGCGCCATTATGGTGTGCATCAACCCCGCGTATCGCACCTACGAGCTGGAATACGCGCTCAATAAAGTTGAGTGCGACACCATCATCACTGCGGAGCAATTCAAAAGCAGTGACTATCTCGGCATGCTGCAAACGCTCGCTCCCGAATTGGCCGACTGCGAGCCCTGTGCGCTTCAATCCAAGACGCTGCCGCATCTAAAACGGGTTATTCGCATGGGCAAGGAGAAGAGCCCGGGCATGCTGAACTTCGACGACGTGTGCGGAATGGGAGCTGCCGAGCATCACGCGCGTCTCACAGAGTTAGCCGCGGAATTACGACCCGATGATGCGATTAATATCCAATTTACCAGCGGCACTACGGGTAACCCCAAAGGCGCGACACTATCGCACTGCAATATTCTCAATAACGGTTATCTGACGGGGGCGGCAATGGGTCTTGGCCCACAGGACAGATTGTGTATTCCCGTGCCGCTCTACCATTGTTTTGGCATGGTGCTATCGGTGCTGGCCTGCGTCGCCCACGGTTCGACGATGGTGTTTCCGGGTGAGGCGTTTGACCCACTCGATACCCTGAAGACGGTGCAGGAGGAGCGCTGCACTGCGCTTCATGGGGTGCCGACTATGTTCATCATGGAGCTCGACCACCCCGAGTTCTCCTCATTCGATTTATCGAGCCTGCGCACGGGCATCATGGCGGGTGCGCCGTGTCCGGTAGAGATCATGCGGCGACTGATCTCCGACATGCACATGGACGACATTTTGATCGCTTACGGCCAAACCGAGGTGAGCCCTATTAACAACATGACCCTGCCGGATGACTCGCTGGAACGACGAACCGAAACGGTGGGTCGTGCGGTGCCGTGGGTTGAGATCAAAGTTATTGATGACGCGGGACGCGTCGCACCCATCGGAGAAAAGGGTGAGCTCTGCACGCGTGGCTATTCAGTCATGCAGGGCTACTGGAATGACCCTGAGCGCACCGCCGAGACCATTGATGCGGGCGGTTGGTTGCATTCCGGGGACCTCGCGGTGATGGATCAGGACGGCTACGTGCAAATCGTCGGCCGCATCAAAGACATGATTATCCGCGGCGGCGAGAACATCTACCCGAGAGAGATTGAGGAGTTTCTATATCAACATCCCGCCATCTCCGAGGTGCAGGTATTTGGTGTGCCGGATGAAAAAATGGGCGAGGAAGTGTGCGCCTGGATTCAACTCAACGGCGGCCACGAACTTTCCGCCGACGACGTGAAGGATTACTGCCGCGACAAAATTACTCACTTCAAGATCCCGCGCTACATCGACTTTGTTGATGAGTATCCGATGACCGTGACCGGCAAGATCCAGAAGTTCGTGATGCGAGATACCATGACAGAAAGACTCCAAAACGGAGCTCTCTAGGGGCACCGGCGGTCAAGGAAGAGCTATGAAAACTATCTTCGCAGGCGCCTTACTGATGGCGACGCTAAGCGTCACAACTATCGCCATCGCTACAGATGAGCCGCGAACCCTTATCCAACACGCCAGGGTTTTTGACGGTGAATCCAGCGAGCTACTGCTCGATCACGACGTTTTGGTTGACGGCAATCTAATCGCCGCCGTGGGCCGAGGCCTCGAGGCCGATGGTGCCACTGTCATAGATGGCAGCGGCTATACACTGGTTCCCGGGCTCACGGACGCACACGTTCACCTCACCATTATCGACCGACCCGAGATCGCGATATTTAAAAACCATTGGGGGTTCAACGGCGCTACCGCTTCCGCCATGGCAGAGCAAATGTTAATGCGCGGGTTCACGACGGTGAGGGATCTGGGTGGACCGGTGTCAGGGCTCAAGAAAGCGATAGATGAGGGTGTCGTTCCTGGCCCAAGAATTCTCGGCTCAGGGCCGGTCATCAGTCAGACCTCGGGCCACGGTGATTTCGAAATTACCGATCAATACCTTGGGGATGCTTTTCCCGGTGCGCCTAGCAAGCAGGAGTTGTTTGGTTGGTCTAATTTGGCCGACGGTGTGCCCGAGGTCACCAAGGCTGCGCGGCTGGCACTGAGAACAGGC
This sequence comes from Luminiphilus sp., assembly GCA_964217615.1. GTDB lineage: Bacteria > Pseudomonadota > Gammaproteobacteria > Pseudomonadales > Halieaceae > Luminiphilus. The sequence goes on along the minus strand of CAXPKH010000098.1, from coordinate 12,659 downwards.
GCTAGCCAGATCAAGGTCATGGTAGGAGGCGGTGTCTCCAGCCCTTACGACCCCCTCGACGCGAGTCAGTACTCTCTCGATGAACTGCGCGCAATCGTCGCTGAGGCCACTAATTGGGGGACCTATGTCAGCGTGCACGCCTTCACAGATGATGCAGTGAATCGAGCGATTGATGCAGGCGCCAAGAGTATCGAACACGGACCGTTTCTCACCGAGAAAACCTTGCAGCGGATGGCTGAGGAGGGTGTTTGGCTCTCCCCGCAAGTGTTTTTGACAGCGTTGACCCCAGAACAACTCGGTATCCAAGGCACTCCTATGGGCGTCAAGATGGCGAAAGTGAATGAGAACTCCACGCGGGTAATGGAGCTGGCCAGTGAGATTGGCGTCGAAGTTGCCTGGGGCACTGACACATTTGGCCCTGCTAGGCAGCAGGCAAATCAGAGCCGTGAGTTTGCCGCTCGCCGTCAATTTTTTAATGATATCGACATCTTACGGCAGGCGACGTCGGGTAATGCCCGCTTGTTCGCGCTCTCCGGCGAGCGACACCCTTATCGCGAGGGTCCGCTGGGCGTGATCAAACCGGGCGCCTATGCCGATCTGTTATTGGTAAAAGGCGACCCCACTCAGGATATTTCAGTGTTGGGAGAGCCCGCTGCCAATATCCATCTCATCATGAAAGATGGGGTGGTTGTGAAAAACACCCTCTCACCGTAACTCCGACGAGGTTGATTCAACGTGTTCGCAGATATTACCCCTCATGATTCTTGAACTCGCCGAACAGCATGGTGTTGAGCAGGTCATTTTTTGCTCCGATGCGTCGGTTGGGCTGAAGGCCATTATTGTGATTCACGACTCGACTTTTGGCCCAGCTGCGGGCGGCACCCGGCTGATGCCATATCCGACTGAGGCTGAGGCTCTTGAGGATGCCATTAGGTTGGCTACCGGTATGACGCGCAAATGCACCCTCGCGCGAACAGGTACCGGAGGTGCGAAGGCAGTGATCATGGCCGCACCGGAAGACAAAACGGAAGCAATGTTGCGCTCCTATGGTCGCTTTGTAGAACGATTGAATGGTGCGTTTTTGACTGGTAACGATGTAAACACCGGGCGCGAGGATATGGAGATTCTGTCTCAGGAGACCCAGTACATATTAGGCCTGTCTGAGGCAATGGGTCCCAGTGCGCCTGTGACTGCGCGGGGTGTCTTTAGCGGTATTCGTGCTTGCCTTGAGCAGGTTTACGGTCAGGCGGATATGTCAGGACGCACCATAGCCATTCAAGGGATGGGGAGTGTTGGCTACGAGCTGGGGAAGGCGGTCCACTCTGCAGGAGGGCAATTAATTGTCACCGATATCGACGCAGCCGCCTGTGAGCGCGCAGCGCAAGAGTTCGGGGCGTCGGTCGTTTCTGGTGAGGCCATCTATGAGTGTCAGGCCGACGTCTTCGCCCCATGTGCACTGGGTGCGGTGCTTAACGCCAACAACATCCCACGTTTAAACAGCCGAATCGTATGTGGTGCGGCCAACAATCAGTTGCTCACTGAAGAGGATGGAGACGCCCTTCACGAAAAAGGGATTTTGTATGCCCCGGACTATGTGGTGAATGCAGGTGGTGCCATCTATGTCCGGATTCAGCGAGAAAACCCGGATACTCCGCGAGAAGATGTCCTGAAAGGTGCGGAAGAGATTTACGAGACGATGAGTCAGGTTTTGGCCGAGAGTGAGCGCCGTAAACAACCGACTCATCGGGTGGCAAATCAGATTGCCGACGAGCGTTTGCAAGAAGCGAAGCGTCGCCACAATGTTCATTCTTAAAGAGATGCTGCGGTAATCAGCGAAGCGTTGGAAAAGTCAGATGACCCCTTACGACAAATATCAGCACATCACGTTTGAGCGAAGCGGTGACGGCGTGCTGACCGTAACCTTGAATCGCCCTGAGGCACTCAACGCAACGGACGAAATGCTCCACCGAGAACTCTCTTGGCTATTTGCTGACATTGCGCGGGATAAGGCCACTCGGGCGGTGGTGTTAACCGGCGCGGGCAAGGCGTTTTGTGCCGGCGGCGATTTAAAGCACGGGCTGTCGATGAACCGGGAGCAGACCGACGCCATGGTGGAAGAGGGCAGAAAAATCATCCTCGATATTCTCGAGGTGCCCCAGCCAATCATTGCGGCGGTAAATGGTTATGCCATGGGTCTGGGTTCCACCCTTGCACTTTTTGCAGACATTGTGGTGGCATCTGAGCAGGCGGTATTTGCCGACACCCACGTGATCGCGGGTTACGTGGCCGGTGATGGCGGCGCAGCTATCTGGCCGCTCTTGGTAGGCATGCATAACGCCAAAGAGTTTTTGATGACCGGCGATCGGCTCACCGCGGCAGAAGCCAAGGAACTGGGGCTGATTCGCCATGTGGTGCCGGCAGATGCACTGATACCAGTGGCGTTCGAAAAGGCCCAGCGGCTTGCGACCGGGCCCCGCATGGCAATCGAGGGCACCAAGCAAACGCTGAATTGCCTGCTACGGCAGGCAGTAGACGCCACGCTGGATTACGGTTTACTGCGCGAGAAACAATGCATGCAGGTGAGTGAGGACTGCGTCGAGGCGCTCACTGCGTTTGCAGAGAAGCGTAAGCCGGTCTTTACCGGTAATTAAGGTCAACTCGCGACGCTTCAGTTCACCCGATTCTGCCCGTGACAAAAAGAGATGATGCGGCTGAGCTCGACGAGAGATCTCCCGTTTTGCGCGCCGAGATTCAGGAAGTACTTCTGTGCCCTCGTTCAACCTCTTGGCCCCGTAGGCAGGCATTTTGAGAGAAAAAACCTGCTTAGCTGATTTCGAGGGCGGTCTATCCTAATTAGATCTGGCCCGCGTTGACTTGCAAGCGCTGCTACGACTTCATGGGCCCTCACGCCTTTACTCAGGGATGAGAGTGCAAATGCCGCGTTTGTTGTTACGGTTCGTCCCACGCTTATCCTTGATATCAGCGTTGTTTTTGGTGCTGTTTGTCACTGCTTGTGGGGGTGGCGGTAGCGGTGGTGACGTTAGTTCGCCACCCGTGATCGCAGATACAACACCGCCAACGATTACCCTGTCGGGTGACGCAGAAATGCGTGTTGAGCAGGGAACGGAGTTTACAGATCCGGGTGCCTCTGCGAATGACGACACCGATGGTGATGTTCCCGTCACTGTCTCTGGCACGGTGGATACCGCTACCGCCGGTAGTTACACGCTGACCTATACCGCAACTGATGCTGCCGGCAACAGTGCTTCCGCTGAGCGCGTCGTCACTGTCTCAGATACGACTCCGCCGACGGTAACGCTGAACGGTAGTGGTTCGATCACGCTGGAGGCAGACGCCACGTACACGGAGGAAGGCGCAACGGCTGTGGACAGTGTCGACGGCACGCTTGATGTCGTGATTACCGGTAGTGTTGGTAGCGCGCCGGGAAGGTATACGCTGACCTACACCGCCACTGATACAGCGGGAAATTCCGCGCAGGTGCAGCGCATGGTAACTGTCCTCGAGCCGGAGCCAGAGCCACCGCCCACCGGCGGCGGGGCCAACGATCAGTTGGTGATGACCCAAGGGATTGTAGACAGCGTTTGGGACCGGGGGATCAATGCGTTTGACCAAGCCATTGATTGGACCGACTGCAGTAATGACGGAGGTGAAGCCTGTCCTTCGATCGCGTGGGAGTTTGTTTCTGATGCCGACCGTGGTGACGTACTTCAGGTAACTCACGCGAACAACCAGAATCTAGCGGGTCTTTTCTTTGCGTCTTCCGTGGCCGTTGACCTCAATGGTTACAGAAACGGTCATATCCAATTCGACATCAAAGTGGTTTCTGGGGATGCCGAAATCACCATGAAGCTCGACTGTTTTTATCCCTGCACCTCGGGGGATCAACCCTTGGGAGAAAGGGGCGCTAGTGGCTGGGAAACGGTTGCCGTGCCTATTTCGCAACTAACCGCAGCTGGCCTTAACTTGAGCGAAGTGAACACCGGGCTGGTCATTTGGGCGAGTAAGTTTGAAGACACGGTATTCCAGCTTGATAACGTTCGTTTTACCGGCTTTGACGAGACGGTCGAACCACCACCTCCCGAGGTCACCGTACCGTTTAATCTCACACGAATGGGATTGGGTAGCTATTCGGACACCATTAACCCCGCTAGCTACCGCTGCGTGTATGACTATGGTCACTGGATCTATAACGCGGGCGTGGTGGAGCCGGGCATTCCATTCTGCGATACGGCAACCGGAACGCCGCAGGGAGATCCGACGCCTAGGTATCCGCAATTGGGGGGCGCTGCTGCTAACAAGCCCACCATGACCCATCGTTGGTGGGGGTCGGTCTCGTTTCTCGGCGAGATGCGCGTAGGCGATCCTAACGGCGCCGGCTACATCACACCCGATCCCATCATGGCGCGACTCACCGAGCGCGGTGCGCGATTCATGGGTATACCACCGGGTATTGGCGCCAACGCGGGTGGTTTTGGTTACACCGTGCCCGATCCGTTTGCTGAGGTCTTCGATGGAGTCGCGATTGCGAACCATGCGCACAGCAACATGGATGTCAAATTACTGGACTATTCGGAAGGTGCTATCACCGCCGGTTGGTTTGAAGATGATGTTTTGATCATGGAAGCCACGTTTGTCTATGGCTCGCCGTTCGTCTTTTTCGAGGTTTATTCAGGCACTCCACTCCTTAAAACACTGCGCGCCAATGGCGGTGAGCGGGGTGTATGGCATGAGGGCGGTGATAGTCTCGGTATTTGGAGCGATGTTGCGGGTCAGCGAAATAATTTTCTCGTTGTTGGCGATGCCGGCACGACCTTCGATGGCGTAAATACAGACACGGTGACTATTGCCGCGCCCGATAACTCATTCACGTTGGTTTGGGCGCCCGAGAGAACTGCATCGGTGCGCCAGACGCTCGAGCGTTACGCGCGCAATAAAGTGAAGCATGTCACCGTCGACTATCGAGTCGACCGCTCTTCAAACACTGTCACGGTCAGTCATCGCTACCTCGATGATGACAACGCCCCTGTCGAGACCATGGCAGGTCTCATGCCGCTACAGTGGAAGCGTGCACCGGCTATGGATTACACCACCTCGGTTCGCAGTGCGCGAGGTCTCGTAAAATTTGCGCCGATGACGGGCTTCGATTATGCCTTGCCTTCTACCGGCGTATTACCTGCACTGCCTGTGATCGAAGACTCACTCAACGAGCCAGAGCTACGTGGTCTGGTTGAGGACTTTGTTGCGGGCGGCACTGGCTACTGGAATACCGCCAACGACACCTACTGGAACGGGAAAGCGGTTGGGCGCCTATCCGAGGTCCTGGCAATCGCTGATCAATTGGGCATGGTCGATGAGGCTGGCACTTTACGCGACTGGCTTAAGGGTGAGCTGGCTGATTGGATGAGTGCTGAGCGCGATGGCACCTTGGATAGCCAAAACTATTTTGTATACGACTCAAACTGGAGCACGCTTCTGGGTATGGAGGAGTCGTTCGCCTCCCATCAGCAATTGAACGACCACCACTTCCATTATGGCTACTTTATCCGTGCTGCAGCGGAGGTGTGTCGCGTAGATAAGGCGTTCTGTAGCGACGATCAGTACGGGCAAATGTTCGAGCTCCTTATCCGCGACTACGCGGGTGGCAAAAACGATCCCATGTTCCCCTACCTGCGCAACTTTGATCCCGCAAATGGTTTCTCTTGGGCTTCGGGTCAAGCCAATTTCGTGCGAGGGAACAACAACGAGTCAACGTCCGAGGCGGCCAACGCCTACGGTGCCATGGTGTTGTACGGCCTCGTGACCGGTAACGAGGACATCATGGAGCGTGGCATGTACCTGCATGCCTCGACGTCGGCCACGTACTGGGAATACTGGAATGATATTGATGGTTATCTGGATTCCGATCCTGATAAGCGTAATTTTCCACCGGGGTATCCACGCATTACCACGTCCATCATCTGGGGTGATGGCAGCGCCTTCGCTACATGGTTCAGCCCGGCGTTTGCGCATATATTGGGTATCCAGGGCTTGCCATCGAACCCTTTGATCATGCACGTGGGCTTGTTTGCAGACTATCTCGACGACTACGTGGCGTTGGGCCTTGAGGAGTCAGCCAACGGCAAGCCCTCAGGGCTTCCCAATGGTCACTGGACTGATCTCTGGTGGAACCTGTGGTCAATGACGGACGCCGATGCGGCTATCGCTGACTACGAGGCGACAATAAGTTATGAGCCTGAGGCGGGTGAGGCGCGCGCACATACTTATCACTGGATCTACACCATGCGCGCTTTGGGTGAGCTCCAGACCGGTACCGGTGCGGTGACCGCCGATTATCCTGCGGCTATGGCCTTCGAGACTGATGCCGGACTCACCAGCTACGTCGTCTATAACTACAGCGATGAGGCGATCACCGTAACCTTTAGCGATGGCGCAGTGGTTGAGGCTGCGGCTAACGCCTTTGCTATTGAGCAACGGTAGCCCTTGATCATCCGTGGCGGCTTCTGACTGAACCGACGTTGACTCGCACCTCGTTTGAGCATCACCTTCATATGGGTGGGGTACGGTCAGTGCCGCGTTCTAAGAGAGGGGCATCGTGCCCATGGCTCTAGCGTTGCGAGCTTGGCGCGGCAGGTGTTTTAGCCTTGTCAGCGGGTGCGGTTTTGCCCGTGACAAAAGGAGAGGATGCGGCTGAGCTCGGCGAGCGATCTTCCGCTTTGCTCACGGAGGTCATTAAAGTAAGCCTGCGCGGCCTTCAGCGATCGCTGGCTTGAAATGCCCGAGTCGACAATGCCGTGGCTGCGCAAAAACCCCTCCACATCCTGCGTGAACAAGAAGGTATCCACCCCCAATGTGCGTAGCGCAAAGGGCCCGGTATTACCGCCAAGCCGGCTACCGTGCTTTCTTAAATAAAGCCATAAGCCCACCACGTCCTCGGTGGGCCAGTCGGCCATAAAATCACCAAAAGAGCGCTGCTCGCGCCGTTCTGTCTCGTCAATCATCAGGGCGTTTTCGCGCACGGTTTTGACTTTGCTGAAGTTGCGGATGATGGCTGGGTCCTGCGCCTTACGCTCCAGCATGTCGTCGGGCATCATCAAGAGCCGCTCAACGTCGAACGCCCAAAATACCTCCTCGAACTGGGGCCACTTTTTGTCGACTACCCGCCATACAAAGCCCGACTGAAAGATCTTGCGGGTGAATTCGGCCAGGTACCGATCAGCCCCCAGCTTTTTGAGATGCGCTTTGCTCTTGGTCTTGGGTAAGAGCGCTTTAAGCGCTTTCTCCCCACCCTTGCGCTCGCAGGCGTGGTCGTAAAGGTAGTTAAAGTCGGGAAGGGCCATGGCTAAGAGTCTACCCCGCTACTGCGACGTCCGCTTCAGAACTCGGTCAGGCTGAACCCGGGCGGGTTGGGGTGCTCCTCGAGCGAGGCCTTGTAGGCGCCGATGATCTTCATATAACTTGCGATCACCCAGGCCTCGGTCCCGACTTGATTCATCTGCTCTCGCGGGTCCCGCGCAATGTTATAAATGGCCGGGTAACCCATGCCCTCAACCCGATAACCATAAACCCCCAACGCCGAGGGGTTGCCTGCCGAGGACATAATTTGCTTCGGGTAAATCCGCCAGTGGCGCCAGCGCACCGCGCTCACTTCGCCATCGAGAAAGGCCAGGTAGTCTTCCCGGGCTGACTGCTCGGTTTGACCGGTGAAAAAATCGAGCTGATTGCGGCCATCAATGGGTCGGTCGGCGGGCAGGCCGCCACCCAACATCGCGGCGAATGTCGGGAGGAAGTCGTGGATGGCAACCATTTCGTTGCTCTTGCGCGCAGGGATCTTGCCCGGCCAGCGGATCATCCCGGGCACCCGAAGCGCCCCTTCAAGCACTCCACCGACTTCGCCGCGGAAAGGGCCCGCTGAGCTCCCGAGGTAGTCATCATCCTTGCCTTCGTGAGTCACAGGGCCATTGTCTGATAGGTAGACCACGACCGTATTGTCGCGAATGCCCGCGGCATCGATGGCGTTGAGCACTTCACCCACGCGATGATCATGTTCCATGAGCATATCGCCGTAGGCGCCCGCAGCGGATCGCCCCATGAACGCCTTTGATGCCCCGGAGGGGTAGTGCACGTGAGACCAGCCCACATAAAGAAAGAAGGGCTCGTCGTTGCTCGCGTGGGAGGCGATGAAGGCGCCCGCGGCATCGGCAATGTCGCCTTCGACCTGACGTCGATAATCGAGGTCATACACGCGCACCGGTTTGAGTGTGCCGTCTTCGTCAGACTCCCAAATGCGCGGCTGACTCTCCTCGATCACTGACTCCGGCAAACCGGTCCGACGCATCGACTCGGGGTACAACGTGCCGTCGGTGGTTTCCAAAATGCCCACGCGATATTCGTCGAAGCCCTGCTTGGTGGGCCAGCTTTGCTCTTCCTGCCCCAGATGCCACTTGCCCACCATACCGGTGGTATAGCCATGCTCCTTGAACAACTCGGCAACGGTGAACTCTTCGTCTTGCAGCGTGAGCGGTGTCCCCGCCACGATGATGCTGTTGAGGCCGGATCGCACGCTGTAGCGCCCCGTCATCAACCCGGCCCGGGAGGGTGTGCAGCCGGGCTCAACGAAAAATTGGGTCAGCATCAGGCCGTCATTGGCCAGTTGGTCGAGGTTGGGCGTGGGCATGCCGCGTATGTCGCCGCCACTGCCGTAGGCGCCAATATCGCCGTAACCCAGATTGTCAGACAACATGAGCACGACATTCGGTCTGTCACCGGCCTTTAGCTGAGCTGCGCAAAGCGCGCAAATGATTGCGACCAGTGTTGTCGCCAGCCTTAAAGATATCGTTTTAAACATGCTGTTTCCTTCTGGTGAAACTCTCGAGAGCGATCAAGCCGGGGTGAAAAACCGAGCCCGGGGATGATCGCACGATTTTTTTCTTACGCGTGACCCATCATGCACCAGTGGGCGCCCGAGCGCAGGCACGAGTTGGGCCAATCTAGGCCGATAACCGTGGCAGAGACTGAATCGCCACACATCGTGGCCAGTCGGCCATAATGCGCGCCACGTCTTGCCCGTCCGCCGGCGTTAGACAGATCGAAAACGACAAGCTCACCCTTGTCATGGAGTGTTATGCGAGGCCATCAAATCTCTGAGGACAGCCCGACCAGCGGCCCGTTACTGCTCCGCAAGCTGTGGGCCCGGCTGGCCCCGGTGCTGGGCGCCAATCGGCAGCGGGTAGGGCTGGCGTTACTGTGCCTGCTCGGTGCCAAGGCCGGCCTGCTGTGCATTCCGTTTTTACTCAAGGCACTGGTCGACGGGCTCGACACCAATGCCAACCAGCTGGCGCTACAGGTAGTGCTGCTCTTGGTACTGGCCTACGGCGCGGCTCGGCTCAGCAACACGCTCTTTGGTGAGCTCAGGGATACGCTCTTTGGCCGCGTCACCGAGAAGGCCATGCACAGCATTGGCCTGCAAACGTTTCGGCATGTGCACAGCCTCGACATCGACTACCACCTCAACCGACGCACGGGCGGCTTGGCGCGGGATATTGAGCGCGGTACCAATGGCATCAGCTTTTTACTGCGGTTCTTTATTTTCAATATTGCACCCACGCTCTTTGAAATCGCGATGGTGGCGATACTGCTCTTTATCAATTACGGCGTTGAATACGCGGCGGTGATTGTGGTGTCGGTGTTTTTGTACGGCAGCTTCTCGTTTCGCGCTACAAGCTGGCGCACGCAATATATTCGAGAGGTCAACGCCGCCGACTCCGACAGTAATACCCGTGCGGTCGACAGCCTGCTCAACTACGAGACGGTTAAATACTTTAATAACGAAGCCTTCGAGGCCGAGCGCTACGATGCGGCGCTGGATGTGTGGGAGCAGGCACGGCGCAAAAATCGCTTGTCGCTGTTTGCCTTAAATGGCGGGCAGGCGCTCATTATTGCCGCCAGTCAAACCCTCATGCTCGGTATGGCGGCTGTGGCGGTTAACGCCGGCACCATGACGCTGGGTGATTTCATTTTGGTGAATCAGTTCATGCTGCAGCTGTTTATGCCCCTGGGCTTTTTGGGTTTTGTGTATCGCGAGATCAAGGCGTCGCTGGCCAATATCGAAAGGCTGTTTGGCGTACTCGAGGAGACCACTTCGCTACAGCCTGCGCCCACAGACAAAGCGTTGTCGATCACCGCCGGGCGCATCCGCTTTGCCAATGTGGGTTTTGCTTACGTGCCGGGTAACCCGGTGCTGCAACAGCTGAATATTGACATTGCCGGCGGCGAAACCGTCGCGTTGGTCGGTGCCAGCGGCGCCGGTAAATCTACGGTGAGCAAGCTGTTGTTCCGTTTTTACGATCCTACTGAGGGTGCCATCGAGATCGACGGCACTGACATCCGTTCAGTGAGTTTAGAGTCGGTGCGGCGTGCCATTGCCGTGGTGCCCCAGGACTGCGTGCTCTTTAACGACTCGTTGCGCGAGAACATTCGCTACGGCAGACCCAGCGCAACCGATGAGGAGGTGGCCCAGGCCATTGAGGCTGCCTTCTTAGGGGATGTGATTGAGCGCTTGCCCGACGGGCTCGATACCGTGGTGGGGGAGCGCGGGCTCAAACTCTCTGGCGGCGAGCGCCAGCGGGTGTCGATTGCCCGGGCGGTGTTAAAAGATGCGCCGATTCTGGTATTTGATGAGGCCACCTCGAGTCTCGACAGCCACTCGGAGCAGGCGGTGATGAGCGCTTTCCGGGCCCTGGCCGGGCGACACACGGCCCTGGTCATTGCCCATCGGCTCTCGACAGTGGTGGATGCCGATCGCATTGTGGTGATTGAGCGGGGTGCCGTTGTAGAAGAGGGCACTCACCAGCGTCTCCTCGAAGCCAACGGCCAATACGCCGAGCTCTGGCGCATTCAGCGGCAAAAGCAGGGCTGAAGCGATGATTATTCTCGAAGACATCGCGCTACGCAGAGGCCAAAAGCTGCTGTTCTCGGGTGCCTCGGCCACGTTACAACCCGGGCAGAAAATTGCGCTCATTGGCGGCAATGGCTGCGGTAAATCCAGCCTGTTCGCACTGCTACTGGACGAACTTCAGGCGGACGCTGGCGATATTCGTGGCCTCAAGGGCTTGCGCATCTCCCATATGGCCCAGGAGACCGAAACCAGCGTGCTCACGGCTCGGGACTATGTGATTGCCGGCGACGCCGCGCTGTTTAAAACCCTGCAAGACCTGGCCGCTGCCGATGCCGCGGGAGATTACGAGCACTCGGCTACGTTGCATCAGCGCATGGAAGAACTCGATGGCTATAGCGCCGAGCGGCGCGCAGAACAGCTGTTGTTGGGGCTGGGCTTTGAGCACGAGAAAATGGAGTCACCCATGTCGGCGTTTTCCGGTGGCTGGCGGATTCGGCTCAATCTGGCACGCGCATTGATGGCGCCCTCGGATTTGATGCTGCTGGATGAGCCCACCAACCACCTCGACCTCGACACCACGCTGTGGTTGCAAAGCTGGCTACAGGCCTATCGCGGCACGCTGCTCATGATCTCCCACGACCGCGACTTTATCGACGCCACCTGCGAGCGCACGCTGGAGATTGCCCAACAAACCCTCACCGCCTACCGCGGTGGCTACTCGGATTACGAGCGCCAGCGCGCTGAACGCATGGCCCAGCAGCAAGCCCAGTACGAGAAACAGCAACGGCGCATTGCCGATATCGAAGACTTCGTGCGCCGCTTTCGCGCCAAGGCCACCAAGGCCCGCCAGGCGCAGTCGCGGCTCAAAGAGCTAGAGCGCATGCAGAAGGTGGCGCAGGCGCATATCGATTCGCCCTTTAGCTTTAACTTTCCGGCGCCGGGGAAGGTCAGCGACCCGCTGCTTACCTTGAGCGAGGCCTCGCTGGGTCATGGTGAACGCACCGTGCTTTCCAAGGTGTCGGTATCACTGAGCCCGGGGGACCGTATTGGGCTCTTAGGTAAGAACGGCGCGGGTAAAACCACGCTTTTAAAAAGCCTCACTGGCGAGTTGGCGCTCATGGGGGGCGAGCGCACCGAGGGCGCACATTTGCAGATCGGCTATTTTGATCAGCAGCAGCTGGAGGTACTCGACCTTGACGCCAGCCCCTTTTTGCACCTGCAGCGGCTCTCCCCCAAGGCGAGGGATCAGGAGATTCTCGATTTTCTGGGGGGCTTTGATTTTCGGGGAGACCGGGCCAAGGCGGCCATTCGACCCTTCTCGGGGGGCGAGAAAGCGCGCCTCGCGCTTGCTCACGTGGTGTGGCAGGCACCCAATGTGTTGATATTGGATGAGCCCACCAACCATCTGGATCTGGACATGCGCCACGCTCTCGAGGTGGCGCTGCAGGATTACGCGGGTGCCATTGTGCTGGTGAGCCACGACCGGCACCTCTTACGCAACTCGGTGGAGCAACTGCTGCTGGTGAATGACGGCAAGGTTGAGGACTATGCGGGCGACGTGGAGACCTATGAAAAATGGGTGCTATCGTCCAACTCCGCGCAGGACCCTGCCCCGGCGGCATCGCAACCCGCGGCGGAAGCACCCGGCGACCGCAAGGCCCGCCGTCAGGCGAGTGCTGATCGCCGCGCGCAGCTACAACCCCTCAAAAAGGCTTTACGGGCGCTGGAGCAGCAAATCGAAAAA
>CAXPKH010000097.1:0-14731 GCA_964217615.1 Luminiphilus sp. | reverse complement strand
ACTCTTGATAGACGGTGTCAGCGTCGCCACCCAAACCCACAGGGATATCCAATCCCCCGAGAGCACCGCCCGGCACGCCGAATAGCGCCTCATCGATCGCTACATCGTTAGCGCTGCCATCCACGTCCTCGTAATAATCATTCTCCCCGCTTCGAACATCGGTAATTGAGACCAGTGTTAACGAGTCGTTAATCGCCCAAGTCAGGCGCAATCCAAATCCATCGTCCTCGTTTTGCTCACAGTTGGGTTGGTTTATGGCAAAACGGTCAGGGTACTCAACCCCCGGCTGAGCAAGATTCGTGGGGATGTTTACCGCGCTGGTGTAGTTGGTTTCTGCTTTACCGTGATTGAACTTAATCAAGGCCTCTAGACTGTCGGTGATGTCCCAGCGAGCCGACACACGAATCACATCGCTCTCCGTATACATGTCCTCGCCACTGAGGATCTCGGTCCACATCCCATCCCACTCCTGATGCTGGTAGGCCAGGCGCAATGCAAACGTATCGCTCACCGCCCAATTACCCACGACCTCATATCGCTGTTGCCCCTCGTCACCCACAGCCACACCTAGCCGCCATTCATTCTCATCGCCGGGCTGGTTGGTGATCAGGCTGATCGCGCCCGCCGCTGCGTTGCGCCCAAATAAGGTTCCCTGCGGGCCCTTCACAACCTCGATTCGATTAATGTCGAAAAAGTTAGATGTGGCGAAAATATTTCTGCCGACGTATCCATCATCAACGAATACACCCACTGAAGGCTCTGAGCCAATGGTCCAGTCATTGCTGCCAATACCTCGTATCGCCCAGCTATTGGTTGCCAACCCGTAATCCGCCCCGCTAAGCCCGGGCACCATGGGAATAATCTCGGTGATGGTATTCACGCCGGTTTGCTCCAGCAGTTCCCCGCTGACGGCGCTAATCGCAATCGGCACGTCTTGCAGGCTTTGCTCGCGCTTTTGCGCGCTCACCAAGACCTCTTCCAGTTGCGCGAAGGATGTGACACTGAAGGTCAACGCAGAGATCGCAACAGCAATGGTTTTCCGGTTTATGTTTTTCACTGTGTTAACTCCTTGGACGTGGGATCGCCGTTTTTTCAAAAGAATGTCCTGAAGCCCCGTCACGCTAGACGTCAGAACGCAAGTCATTTGGCGCGTGATTGAGGTCACGCCAAAACGTGACTGCCAGAATCAATATGAGTAGCAGCAACGGAATGAACGAGAGGCCAAAGCTAATCTCAATGTCGGGCGCCTGAATGACACCGAGCAGAAGACAGGCAAACGCTCCATGGAACCCGATTCCAAATAGCCCCACCAAGATAGCAATGAGCTTGGATGACCTACCGCTGCCATACAGTGGCTTCATCATCAGGACGGCAAAAAGCGCGTATAGCCAAAAACCCATGTAGTCAAAAGACGTATACAAAGAAAACGGTACAGACACATTCAAAAGAGGTAGCAGCACCGCCGCCATAGCGGCGCCTGTGCCTCCCGTTGCCTCCGCATTGGCTAGCAACGGAATCGTCCATATGGCGATGAATTTGGGAATCACGAATGCCATGGTGGCCATCGCGACGGCTCCAGCCGCCATTAGCGCACGCAGCGGGCCTTTCAGACGGCCGCGCCAGCATAGCGCCAAAAACAATCCTGACAGGCTGAACATCGCCACGATCTGATTGACCCAGGCGGCGACGAATGCGTCTCTATTTTCGGTCAGCCATTGCAGACGCTCTGCATGAGCGGCGGTGTAACCGTCTGGAACATCAAGCGGCAGAAATGTCGCGATGACCGCGGTCACAACGCAGAGCACAGCGCACCACAAGCCAAATCGACTCACCTTGGCGCTGAAACCACCTGACTCGGAAGATTGACGCGTCATTTACAGTCTGTTCCTCTCCTTTAAACGAGGCGAGCAAGCCCAGATCATTTACATGTCAATCGACAGGCTATAACCTGTCGATTGACATGTAAAGCGGAAAATAATGTGAGTAAGCAGATCAAACGACGGGATTTTGTTAGCGGGATAGCGATCGGAGCAGGTGGGTTAATGCTTGCAGGATGTGCCGACGATCTGCCGAACACCCTCACCAACGAGGTACCCCCAGTCTCCAAACCACCTTTGCCTGGTAGCTACTACCCGCCGACCTTGACGGGCATGCGGGGGAGCCACGAGGGGTCCTACGAAGTGGCTCACGCTCTCAGTTGGCGAGGTGATAAACCCACTGACTACCAACTTCTTGATGAGCACTACGATTTGGTCGTGGTGGGCGCAGGTATGAGCGGCCTCGCCGCGGCCCATTTCTACCGGGAGAAGATGGGTCCAGAGGCAACAGTGCTGATACTGGATAACCACGACGACTTTGGCGGACACGCCAAACGCAATGAATTTCACCGGGACGGCCGGATGATGGTCAGCCTTGGCGGGGCACAGAATATTGAGTCCCTTACTGGCTACAGCGATGCAGCCGCAAAGTTAATGAGCGACATTGGTCTCAACGAGGACTTTCTGAACTTCATGGATGCCAGCACCAGCAAGGACTTGGCGCTGGTAGGTAATTTTGATGCCAACAATGGCTTTGCACTGCCGGGCTCTAACGGCCACTTCATGTATGCAGGCAACTGGCATGCGGCCATGTTCGGCGGCGAAGGCTACGAGCAGGTGGTTGAGTCTCTGCCCCTACCCGGCGACGAAAAGGCCAAACTCATCGCTTTCTGGGGAGGCAAACGTGATTTTCTGGAGGAGTTGTCACTCAGCGAGAAATGGGACTACCTCAACTCTGTCAGCTACAACCAGTTTTTAATCGATAAGGTCGGGCTACTGCCCACCACCGTCCCGATCCTCAACGCAATTATCCTGCATTTAAGCGGAATGACGGGTTGGAACCTTACAGTTGGCGAAGCGCTACTCGGGGGTGCGAGCGGGATAACATCGCTGGGGTGGCTGGGGAAAGCCACCGCCTCCGCTGGCGGCGCTTTTCTCGACCGGTTACTGAAAATCCGTATGTTCCCCGACGGCAACGCCTCGGTCGCTCGTCTGCTGGTCCAAAAGCTCATCCCCAATGTCGCACCTGAGGTCACAGGCCCCGCCAACATCGTGGCCGCTCGGTTCAATTACGATGCGCTCGATCAAGCCAGCAACAATATAAGACTCCGCTTAAACAGCACGGCGGTGGGGGTCAGAGAAAATGAACTTGGCAGAGTAGAAATCGATTATGTCGAGCAAGGCTCCCCGAAGCGCGTCATGGCGGACCACTGCATTCTGGCCTGCTACAACGGCCTGATCCCGCATCTCTGCCCTCAGATGTCCGAGGCACAAAAAACCGGTTTGGCCTACGGGGTGAAAACGCCATTTGTGTACGCCAATGTGCAGGTGCGTGACGGGAGAGCCTTTTCCAAGGCGGGCGCCACCCTTTTTCAGTGCCCTTACGATCCGTTTCAGTGGGTCAGTTGCGCACCAACGGTCGCCGTGGGCGGATTTGAGCCTCCCCGGGGGCCTGACGATCCGATGGTTATTTTCATGATGCATTCACCGATGCCTATGGCGAAACCCGATCCCGGGCTCTCCACGCGTGACCAGCTCCGCTTGGCGCGAACCCAAATCTACCAGGCCCAATTCAGTGATTACGAGCAGCAGATTCGCGAGCAGCTGCAGTCAATGCTCGGACAGTTCGGGTTTCAGCACCAATCAGACATCGAGGCCATTACCGTGAATCGTATCCCTCACGGTTACGCCTATCCCTACGTCAAACTGGATGATCCTGAATGGGAAAAAGGCCAAGCCCCACACGAGGTAGGTCGAGCCCAGTTCGGTCGTATTTCCATCGCTAATTCTGATTCGGAGGCTGTGGCGCTCATGAATGCCGCATTTGATGCAGCCTATCGCGCGGTGGAAGAGCAAACTGCGTGACAGAGGATCTAACCGGTTTACTTCGCCCCGTAGCGCTCGTCGACCAATTGAAGAATGCTCCGACGCACAGCGGGTCTGTCCTGTTCCCAACGGCGACCGCTGCCCGAAAACAGCGACTCCCCTTCGACCATGCTGAGCAACACCAGCGCTTCCGCTCTCGGCGCAACCGCACCTCTCTCGCCAAGCTTGGCCTCAAGGAGAGCAAGAAACTTCGCGTAAAGCTCTTCCAGAAGATCAGACACCAGGGGCTCGACTTGCTCCATGGCCCACAGTTGAGCCCAAAGGCGGTCGCTAAACAGTCCGTCGGCGGTGCCGACGTGTTCGTCGAGCATAAACTCAATCATTTGCCCGACATCCGCCTGCTCCAGCTCACCCACTCCCGACTCAAAAGCCGAGATAATCTCCGATTCGATGTAGGCAACCAGCGCGACCAGCAGTGCATCCCAGGTCCGAAAGTGGTACTGGAGCGCACCCAGCTTCATGCCACTCGCGCGCGCGAGGGCACGCATGCTCAGACTGCCGTAACCCTCATCAGCAATGAGCTCAATAGCCGCTCGCAAGATTTCAATTTTTCGGTCACCGCTCATGACAAATTCTCCCGTCTCATAGAAAACGCTCTTGACCTTGAGACTGGGCAGAAACTAAAACATTCCAGATCTCACCGCTACTCCCATTCGACCGAAGGTTTGTGGCACTCTGCTAGAAACCTCGGGTTGCCAGGCACCGCTATCGCTGACGCACCCTTCCATTAAGCATAAGAAAGAGAACATCCGATGCAGTCACACTTTTCGCTGATTTGGGAATCCGTTGCCGACGCGGTACCCGAACACGTCGCACTGATTCAGGGGGAGCGCCGGATATCCTGGCGAGACTATGAGGATCGGGCCGCGCGCCTCGCACAAGGTCTACTTGATGCGGGCCTGAGCCACGACTCCAAAGTGGGCATGTATCTGTACAACTCGCCGGAGTACGCCGAGACTAATTTCGCTGCCATGAAAATCGGCGGCGTTCCGATCAACGTCAACTACCGCTACCTCGATGACGAGCTCCATTACCTGCTGGAAAACGCCGATGTCGAGGCGCTGGTCTTTCACAGTTCGCTCGGCGACCGGGTAGCGCGTGTCTGCGATCGCCTGCCCATGCTCAAAGCCATGATCTGCGTCGATGACGGCCCCGCCGAGGATGGCTCGATGGGACCTGCCAATGGCATCCCCTACGACGCCTTTCTCTCGCAGGCCTCGGGCGCCGCACGCACTCAGCCTCGGGGTGACGAGATCTACATGCTGTACACCGGTGGTACCACTGGCATGCCAAAAGGCGTGATGTATCCACTGGACGGCTTCACCGAATTCTTTATGCGCGGATTTCCGCCGATGATTGGCCTAGATCCCTTCGAGAACGCAGATCAATTTGCGCCAGCGGCCAAGCAACTGGTGGAGGCCGATACGGCTGTGATCGCCATGTCGGGGCCGCCGCTGATGCACGGCACCGGCTGCTGGCTCGGATTGATGTTCCCACACATGCTGGGCGGCACGGCTGTGCTCCTTGAAAACCGGGGCTTTAAGCCAGAGGAGGTCTGGACCGCGGTAGAGCGCGATCGTATTTCGCAGATCATCATCGTGGGCGATGCCTTTGCCAAGCCGCTGTTACGAGCACTAGAGACAGAGCCGGACCGCTGGGATACCTCGAGTTTGAAATTGATGATTTCATCAGGTGCCATGTTCACGACTGAAGTGAAACGCGGGCTCATCGACCACGTTCCGGCGCTCGCCATCGCAGATATTCTGGGCTCCACCGAGGGCGGCATGGGCCAGTCGATCATGACCAAAGACACCCCGCCGAGCGAAACTGCCAAGTTCACATTACTACCTGTTGCAAAGGTTCTATTGCCTGACGGCAGTCGCGAAGTGGTGCCCGGTTCGGGTGAGGTCGGCATGGTGGCCCAGGGCGGTATGGTGCCGCTGGGTTACTACAAAGACCCCGAAAAATCCGCCAAGACCTTTAAAGAGGTGGATGGCAAGCGCTATGCCTTTATCGGGGACATGGCAACGGTAGAAACAGATGGCACCATTAATCTGCTCGGCAGGGGATCAAACTGCATTAACACCGGTGGTGAGAAGGTATTCCCCGAGGAAGTGGAGGAGGCCCTGAAACTACACCCTGATGTGGCCGATGCCCTGGTATTTGGGATTGAGGACGAGCGCTTTGGTAGCCGGGTTGCCGGTGTCGTCTCGCTCGAGCACGGCGGCACTGCAGAAGCGGGAGATATCCTAGAGGCAACCCGCAAACTGTTGGCTAGCTATAAGTTGCCGAAGGATTTGCTCGTGGTGCCTGTTGTGCCCAGAGCGCCCAATGGCAAGGCCGACTACAAAACTGCGAAGTCGATGATGGCGGATGGCAAGCTCATTGGGTGATACAAATAGCAAAGAGATCTCTAAGACAATGAATAAAGCGTTTTTACTGATCGGTATGGCCATCGCACTCCTGGGTGCCTGTTCTGGAGATCAACAGAACGAAACGTCCAGTGCTTCCGAGCCAATCTCTCCCTGGCACTCACTCACCGAAGCCGAGGTGCGCGAGGCCGCTGGGGCAGTGATGGAATCAACCGACGATACCGTCGTCTTTAACCGCATCAGCCTATTGGAGCCGGATAAAGCACAGGCCATTTCCTGGAAAGGCGCCGAGTCAGCGCGACGCGGGGCCGATGTCCTGTATCGCAGTAACCAACAGTCTTGGCGTGCTCAATATGATTTTCAGAATCAACGACTCTCTCCGGCGACCGTTATCACCAGCGGCCAGCCCATGCTGGCCGGTGAAGAGATCTTTCCCGTCATTGAAACCGTTAATGCGCTGCCCGAAGTGGTGGCGGCGCTTGAGAAAAGAGGCGTCAGCGAGGGTAACGGATTGTGCTTACCGAGAACCGTCGGGCGATTTTTTTCTGAGCTAGCCGACCCCGTGAATGCCCGGCTGGTGAGATTCGATTGTCTCAATATTCGTGGCCAAAGCGGCCTAGAAATCCTCCCGACTACCAGCGCGTTTGCTCGACCTGTTGAAGGGCTGAGCATTCTTGTTGATGTGGAAGACGCTAAAGTCATTGAACTCACAGACTCTTTTGCCGAGGGCGGCGCACCACCCAGTAACTTTGATGTCATGGAATTTCATGAGGGCGCATTGGCAACGCGAGAGCCTCTCCGCCCCATTCAAATTGCTCAGAGTGAAGGTCTTAATTTCTCAATCTCTGGCAGCCGAATTGATTGGCAAGGCTGGCAGTTTCATCTTCGCTTCGATCCCCGTCAGGGGACCATACTCAACAACATTGGCATCGAGTCGGAAGCTGGCGTCAGGCCGGTGGCCTATGAAATTGCCATGTCAGAGATGTTCGTGCCCTACCAGGACCCCGATCAGCATTGGTTCTACCGAGCCTATTTCGATATGGGTGAATATGGTTTCGGCAATATGGCCAGCGAACTCATGGGACACGACTGCCCCAGCAATGCCGTGTTCCGGGATGTCGTCCTCCATACGGCTGGGGGAGAACCCTTCACCGCCCCAAACCGCATCTGCATTTTCGAATTTGACCCCGGATATCCGAGCTGGCGACATTACGAGTCTCTTTACGCAGACGTACCCGGCATCGATAAGCATCACTCTCGCCAGGCCACGCATCTCGTCGTGCGCATGGCGGCAACCATCGGTAACTATGATTACTTTCAGGACTATGTTTTTCAGCAAGATGGACGTATCCGCATCCGCCTAATCTCTACCGGTATCGATGCGGTCAAGGGCGTATTTGCTGCGACGTTGGCTGATCCCACAGCTGAAGCCGAAACTCAGACAGGCACCCTGATCGCTCCCTACCGACTCGGCGTCAACCATGACCACTTCTTCAGCTATCGCATTGATATGGACGTGGACGGTCTTGGCAATAATTTTGAGCGCCATCGATTAGTGCCCGTCCCCCAACCAGAAAATACGCCTCGACAAGGCATATGGGGGGTTCAGCGTGAACGCGTTGCAGATGAGACTGGCGCTCAAACCGTCATGCATGTCGAACGCCCCGCGCTGCTGACTTTCTCCAGTGATACCGTTACCAATGCGATGGGTTACCCCACGGGCTACCAGCTGATATTTCCCAATATTCGAGCGCTGGTGACACCCGAGGACGACATTTATCAACGCGCGGGTTTTCTAAAGAATAACCTCTGGGTCACTCGCTACAAACGGGATGAACTTTTCTCCACCGGCATAGCGGTCAATCGATCTGCCCCGGGGATAGGGTTGCCGCTATACGCCAGCGACAACGAGTCGATTGAAAACGCCGATTTGGTTGCATGGCCAATGATCGGTTTTCACCACGTGCCCATGGCGGAAGACTGGCCCGTAATGCCCGCCAAGGTTGACGAGATTGTGCTAAAGCCGCGCAACTTCTTCGATCACAATCCGGCAATCGATCTCCCGAACTGACACGGCTGGGGCGAGCACACAACCTGGCAAAAATGACAGCGGCGTGACGCTTTCAGCCAACGGAGGCGGGATCGTCAATTCACAAATTCTCGCGCCAATGAGGCAATACTGTCGGCACCCAGCTCAAACGCCGGCATAGTGATGTCATCGCGCTCAATCAGCGTCGCCTTGGGCAACCACTCGGCCACCTTTAGCGTGCCATCGCGCAAACTGGAGCGTGTAGCAATCACCAGCGCGGGCTGCGCAACCTGCGTCGCTGCAGGTTCAGCCTCAAACGTTGCTGCGGCGTGGTAGCCCGCATTTCTTGCCTCACCCGCACCCACGAAATCAAAGAACAAATCGAGCGCCCTTGGGTAGGCGACCTTATCGAGGCGGTCTGCCACCATCGCCTTGAAGAGCCCATTCATCGGATCCTCCTGCTCGAGGTAATGAGGAGGGTTAGTCAATGACGCCCGTAAGTCCGCCATCTCGGGACCTGAGAAAACCGGAACATCCACCAGCACCAAACCACTGACCTGCTCCGGGTATTGGTTCGCCATCTCCATCGCCACCAGCGCGCCTGAGTGAAAGCCGGTCAGCCAGACAGGTTGATCGGGCGCGTTCAGGAGCGGTGTCATGGCATCGGTATACCCCGCGACGGTGGGTGGGTCCGCCAATGCATCGGAAAGACCGTACCCGGGCAGGTCTGCACTCCATACAGGACCACCATAAGCCTGCGCAAAGCTATCGAAAAACCGGCCGCCATAGGGCACTGGCGGCAAGCACACGATGGGTGACAACGCACTCTGGCTACCCTGCCACTGCCATACATGCAGTTGCCCCGCGGCGTTATCGAGATAGTTTCTTCTAGGCGCAACCACTTAGGTCAATCCCTCATGTTCCGTCATGCCCTGGCCGTAGGAACCCAGAATGCCTCGCAGTCCTAGCAATACGGGCACGCCAAAAATAACGGGGATCACCGCCATGGAATAGCGAATGCCCTCCACCCCAAACACGTGGTCATTCAGCAGCGCCACCGCAGTCGGGCCAAGAAACAAACCGGCCATGCTGATGCACATGTAGTAGAGCGCCACGGTCTGCGCTTTGATCGGGCCCGGTGCAATTCTGAGGAGCGCGGTGACACCCATCGCCGAGGTCATACCAATGCCCATATTGTTGAGCGCGAACACGGCCATGGCCAAGGGCGCAGAGGGCATCAAGGGAAACAGCGCCCCGGTGAGTACCGTGACCAGCACGCCAAAGAGCGCAATCTTCATCGCCGCGTCGCGCTTACCCTGAGCGATCCAGTGGTCACATAACCAGCCCGCGGACAAGACCGCTGCAGGGCCGCAGATGATCAGCAACACGCCGTTGATGGAAGCGTAGTAGCTTGTCTCCCAGCCCCAGGTGCGCTCAAACAGCGCAGCGCCCCAGCCCTGACTATAGGCGACGATAGTCATGAAGCAGAAAACGCTGACGAAGCCACCATACAGGCGCCAACGTGCCAACACGTGTTTGAGCATGTCAGGCAGGCTGCCTCCGGTGGCAGAGGGGCCGCCCGAACGAGACGGTTCCCGCAGCAGAAAAAACAGCACCGAGAGAATGAGGCCCGGAAGCCCCACAATAAAAAAGGTGGCCTGCCAGGGCACCAACTCACCGATACCCGGGAGCGTAATGGAACCTCCGGATTTCGCCCAGGTCAGCACCCCGGCGCCCAGCAGAGAGGCGAAGCCTGCCCCCACGGAGAGCGCCATGGTGTACACCGCAATCGGTCGAGAGCGCTTCTCGGGTGGGAAGCTGTCAGAGATGATCGACATGGCGCAGGGGCTCAATGTGGCCTCGCCGACACCGATGCTCATCCGCGCGATAAAGAGATGCGTGAAGTTGCGCGCCAGTCCCGACGCTGCGGTCGCGAGTGACCAGACCGCGATCCCGATTGCAACAATTTTCACCCGGTTTTTGCGATCAGCGAGCCACCCCAAAGGTAGCCCCATCGTGGCGTAAAAGATCGCGAACGCCGGCCCAAGGAGCAGACCGATCTGGGTATCGGTCAGGCCGAGATCCGCCTTGATGGGCTCGATCAACAACCCCAGCACGTAGCGATCGATAAACGAAAAGACATAGGCAATGGTGAGCAGGCCCACCGTCAGCCAACCATAGGCCAGACTGCTCTGCGGTTGCGCGCCGGACTCCACGACACTCATACGAACTGGTTCACCTCAACAAAGTACCCACTTGGGTCAAAGAAGCTGATGCCCAGTACCCGGAATACGCCGCCATCGGGTTTGGGGTATTCACTGATCACCGGCTCACAGACCATCTCGAGCCCTGGCACTTCTTTGAGCCTTTCGAACACCCCTTGTACGTCCTCGTGGTGCAGGACATAGACCGACTCACCGATTCGCACCCGGTTCGGCACATCGCGCGGCGGCGGTTCGGGCAGTGGTGGATCGATGTACTGGAGAATGCCGAGCATGCCGATGAAGTCGTCCTTACACTTGAGCATCACCAGACGCGTTTGGGAATTGGGCTCACCCGCGGGCAGACCGTCGCCTGAGACCACAATTTCTTCGTCGTAATGTACCGACATGCCCAGAATATCTCGATAAATCTGAAGTGATGGCTCAATGTCGTTAACCAACATGGTGGTGCGACGGATCAGGACTGGTACATCGCTCATAACGCCCCCTTTGTTTTATACATATAACATTAGTACTTTACGGGTCTGACTGATACAGAGGCAAGTGCGATGACCGGACAACCCCTTCTCAGACCCAACCTTAGCGTCACCTTTGCCCTCATTTGGCTCTTGTCTCTGGCGAATCCGGAACAAAGCCTCGCTCAGGGTCAGGACACCACGCCCTGGAGTCGTGATCTTCAGGTCATTGAGGTCATGCTCCCCGGGTTCTACAGCAACGCCAATCAGGCCTATTTCGATGGGCGGCGCAAAGTTAACAACCCCCAGTCCCGTCACGATCTGCTGATCGAGACCGCAGACACGGGGTTCGACGTTACCCTGAGTGCACCCGATGGCACTGTGATTTCGAACCAGCGCTGGTCTCTTGCCGAGGATGATCAAAGAGAGGCTGTACGGATGGACATCAGCGATGCCAACGGCACGCCGCTGTGCCCCATCTGGTGGACCCGGGATGCCGCGCAATTCAGCGCTACGGGCGACGCGGACTGCGATGAGGGTGTCAACAGCCCGGCAGCGCTGGCAATCGGTGAGCAACAGTTCTGGTGGACCCCGCGCGGCACCTCGGCGTCTGCTGTGAAACTTCACAGAGCCCGACAATTCAGCTGCTACGCCGATATCCCCGGGGTGGGCGGTGGGCGCGACATTCCCTACACCCGTTACGACAACCTGAGCTTGCACGATCAGGGCGCTGAAACCTGGTTTGTCGATGAAGATGGCAGGAATCTCGGCCTGCGGCTGTTCAACGTTGACTGGCCCATCAACAACTACGACGGCTACTTTACCCGCGACTCTCTGGTGATCTATGTCATCGAGAAGCTCGCCGACGGCAGCACCAAGGAGCACGGCTACGCATTTACCCTACCCGAGGCAAATCGCATCGGGATCAACCTCAAATGGCTGCTGGCCAGTTGCTTTATGATCTCGGGCAAGGTCGATACCCCAACCATGTAAGGGAGTAATGACGATGCGCCGACGAGACATACTGCGTGGGAGCAGTGCCGGACTGGCGGCACTGAGTCTTGCTCAGCACACCACAGCCCAGCGCGAGTGCGTGCCGGTCGCCACGCAAACCGCCACCTTCGTGCTGGTACACGGTACCTGGCACGGGGGCTGGGTGTGGCAGGACGTCGCGAACCGGTTGCGGGCGATGGGCTATCGGGTCTACACCCCCACCTGCACCGGCTGCGGTGAGCGCCTGCATCTCACTGGCCCCGAAGTGGGGCTCGACACCCACATCACCGATATTGCACAGGTTCTCGAGTTTGAAGATCTCGACAACGTCATTCTGGTGGGGCACTCCTTTTCCGGCATCACGATTACCGGCGTAGCGGATCGCTGTCGTGAACGCATAGACCGAATCGTTTTCTTCGATGCGCTGGTGCCCCGCAAAGGTCGAATGAGTGGCGTACCCCGAGATCCCGATACCGGTGAGTTCCCCGACTGGTGGAAAGCCCGTGAAAAGCACTTTATTGAGGGCTATCAGATGGATCTCTGGCAGGACTACCCCATGGAGATGCTAGTGCCCGATACGTACCCCCACGTCGCCGCAAAGCTAAAGCGATTGATTACCCCCCACCCGGCAAAACAATGGACCGACGAATTAATACTGGAACGCGGCGGCTGGGAGGACCTCAAACCCACCTACATCCATTGTGTCGGACAGACTTACCGCAAAAGCTCGGATCTGATGGTCGGCCCCGCGCGAGGGCCTGATTGGACGTTTATTGAGCTGGATATCCCGCGGGATGGAATGCTAACGCACCCCGATCTCGTTTCTGACACACTGGGCTCCTTTGCGCTTAGCGACCCATAGGTTTCGAGAAAAACAGCTAGCAGGAGTTACACCGATGGCCGCTGAGATACAACATCTTCCGGCAAACGCCAGCCAAGACCAGATACTGCATCACATGGAGGAGGACGGCGCCGTCATTCTTGATGATGTGCTAGGCAGCGAGGAACTTGAGGCTCTTGAGCGAGATCTCGCTCCCTTTCTGAAAAAAGCCGTCTATGGCCGTGACGCCTTCACCGGATTCCACACGCAGCGCATTGGCGCGCTGATAGCCCGCTCAAAGACTTGTGGCGAGCTGGCGCTGGAACCGCGCATGTTGGGCGCGGCCCGCGCCTACCTGGCGGAGCACTGCGACGATGTGCAGCTGCATTTCACGTCCGCCGTAGCTATTGCTCCCGGCGAGAGCGCCCAGATTCTGCATCGTGATCGGGGGATTTGGGGTGGCTACGTGCCCAGGCAGATCGAGCCTTTGTTCAGCACCATTTGGGCGCTCACTCCCTTCACCAGAGAGAATGGCGCAACGCAGGTTGTCATCGGCTCCCATCGCTGGGAGAAAAAGCGAGAGCCAGAACTTGAAGAAATCGCTTATGCTGAGATGTCGCCCGGCTCGGTGCTTTGCTACAACGGCACGGTGCTCCACGGCGGGGGGGCGAATAGCACCCAACACGACACGAGAGTGGGAGTGTTTCTACATTACACCCTTAATTGGCTGCGTCAGGAAGAAAATCAGTACCTGTCTTGCCCTCCCGAGCATGCGCGAGCACTCTCGCAGGAACTTCGGGCATTGATTGGCTATGCCAAAGGGGGTTACGTGTTGGGTTTCTACTCAGACCCAGACAATGACAGCGCGCAGTATGAGGCAGTCAGCCCGGAGAATCTGTTCAGTCAGCACCAAGGACAATTCGACACCTTGCCGACCGAGGAGCAATTGGTGTCCCGATCTACGCCAAAAACATAGCGTTAACCCACCTCAGGGGCCATTACCGCCTGACGCTCCTACCGGGAGGGGAAGATTTGAAAACCAGATGACATGTGGGGACCATATTAGGTATCGTGAGGCAGTGATGAGTTGCAGAAATTCTGCAAAGTCATCCCGCGAAACCAAGGTTAAATGCAAGGACCTTCAGGAGAAAAAAAATGAAAGATCAGTTCGCGAAAACCCTACTCATTGCCACGACCATGGTCATAAGTGGGTCTGCCCTTGCTGGAGCAGCACCTGCGCCTGTTGAGGCACCGGTGATGGCTCCCTGGGCTTTAGGCATTATGGCGGCGTTGGTTGCGGCCATCGCATACCGGGTCAAGAAAAAATAGTTCGAAACGCTCCTTCACGGAGTTGGCAAGCCGCTTGCCGTCACCACCGACAGACCGGTGACGGATTTGCATCCCGGCGCTAATGGGTGTGGTTTGCGCCCATTTATGTACCACATATCCCGTCCTCCCGCAGTGATCGAGGCTTTGCGGAGCCCCCCTCCTCTGGCGGCGGTCTGGCAATGGGTATGTCGGATAGTGACGTCAAAATCCTTATGAACAGGCATAGCTTTGAGACTGTATAGCGCCCAAAAATCGAGTTGGAGCCGCCACATGTTTTTCTTCAGATTCATTTGCTTTGCATTGGCGACTACCGCCGCAGTAGCAGAGGACCACGCGGTAGCAATTGCCATACATGGCGGGGCGGGTACGTTAGAGCGACAGGAGATGACCGCGGAGAGAGCGGCTCAATATCGGCAGTTGCTGGAGGAGTTAGTCGCCGACGGCCACGAACAATTGAAGCAGGGACAACCCGGTCTCGATGTGGTGGTCAGCGTGATTGAGCGTATGGAGGAGTCACCGCTGTTTAATGCGGGTCGCGGTGCGGTGCTGACCTGGGAGGGCGACCACGAATTAGATGCCTCCATTATG
>CAXPKH010000096.1:0-6935 GCA_964217615.1 Luminiphilus sp. | reverse complement strand
TTCGAGCACTGAATACGCGGCTCCAGCAATTTATGGATGAGCATATCTACCCGCGAGAGCGCGACTGGCACGAGTGGTGCCATGACCCGGAGCACCTTTGGGAGGTGCCCGCCTGGTATGACGATATTCGTGCCAAGGCCAAGGAAGAGGGGTTGTGGAACCTCTTTCTCCCGGCGGAATACGCTCCCTGGAGCCCGGGTCTCACCAATGTCGAGATTGCGCCCCTGTTTGAGACCATGTCCAAGGTCATGTGGGCCCAGAGCGTGTTCAATTGCAACGCGCCGGATCGTGGGAACATGGAGGTGCTCGCCAAGTACGGCACGCCAGAACAGCAGGAACAATGGTTGCAGCCGCTGCTGGCGGGTGAGATCCGAAGTGCCTATGCGATGACCGAGCCGCAGGTAGCGTCATCTGATGCCACCAATATGGAGCTCGAGATCCGGCGCGATGGTGACGATTACGTGCTCAATGGTCGCAAGTGGTGGACCACTGGCGCGGTGGGGCCACGCTGCAAAATTATGCTGGTGATGGGCAAGTCGAACCCGGAAAATGACCGGCATCGCCAGCATTCGACCATTCTGGTGCCCCGGGATACTCCCGGCGTGAAGCTGGTGAGAACGCTGCGAGCCTTCGACAGCCTGCACTCGCCTGGGGGCGAGGCCGAGCTCTTGTTTGAAGATGTGCGGGTGCCGGTCAGCAACATGATCAAAGGCGAGGGCTGCGGTTTTGAGATTGCCCAGGGGCGCCTCGGTCCCGGGCGCTTTCAATACGCCATGGGCTTTGTGGGTATGGCCCAGCGCTGTTTGGAGCTGATGTGCGCCCGCGCCCAGGAGCGGGTAGCCTTCGGCGAGGCCCTGATCAAAAAAACGTCTATTCAACATGAGATTGCGCGCAGTCGCTGCGACATTGAGCAGTGTCGGTTGCTGACACTCCAGGCGGCAGAGGTTATGGACCGCGAGGGCCTCGACGGGGCCCGGCCTTATATTTCCATGATCAAGATCGTGGCACCCAAAATGGCACAGGAAGTTGCCGATCGCGCCATGCAGATTTTTGGTGGCATGGGAGTGTGTCAGGACACCATGATCCCCGAGGTCTTCACCATCGGTCGATTCTGCCGCATTGCAGACGGCCCTGATGAGGTCCATATGTCTCAGCTGGGCAAGCTGACCGCTCGTGAATTGACGCCCTGATGGAGGTCCACGTAATGACCCGTTTGCTACCCAAACTGTTGCTTCTGATGTTGAGTGCCATGGTCGCCTTGCCGGGTAATGCCGAAAACGAGCTAGCCGGCTACTGGCAGCACGAGAGCGAGCCGATCTGGATTGAGATGCAGCCCGACGAAGGCAGGGGCGTAATGCTCCGCAACGATAACAAGCCGGATCGTGTCGGCTTTTTGGTCGTCACTGACCTGAGCGCCAGCAGAGAGCCCGGCGAATGGTCAGCGCAAAGTTATGCGGCTCAGTTGGGCGAATACCGCAAAGCCGAGATCAAATTATTGGATGATGATCTGATGTCTTTCACTGTGAAAGTAGGCTTTATACGCCGCACGGTGGAATGGAGCCGAGTGCCTGAGGTGCCGCCGGCGCCCGATGACGAGTAAACTCGTCCATCAATAACGATAAAGACAGAG
The DNA here is from genome assembly GCA_964217615.1 of Luminiphilus sp. Taxonomy (GTDB): domain Bacteria; phylum Pseudomonadota; class Gammaproteobacteria; order Pseudomonadales; family Halieaceae; genus Luminiphilus. Next base: position 5,305 of record CAXPKH010000096.1, on the reverse strand, counting down.
ACGCGACATGAGTAAACATCTTTTTTACGCCGCAAGCGTGTTGGTTTTGATGACAGCCTGTACCGAAGAAGTGGGTTTGCTGGATGAGGACTCTAACTTTGGCGGTCGCGGTGGTGACCCGCTGAAGCCCGTGATGGATATTGTTGATCGGACCCCACCGCCGGCTAATCCGCTGCGCAACGCCTACTTTGGCGACTTGCATGTGCACACCGAGTACTCTTTCGACGCCTACAATTTTGGCACCACGGCTACCCCTTACGACGCTTACCGGTTTGCCCAAGGCGAGGCGATAGCGCATCCCGCCGGCTATCAGATTCAGATGGCGACGCCGCTGGATTTTTATGCGGTAACCGATCACGCGATGTTTCTCGGCTTGGCGCTTGAGGCGGGTGATACCACGACCCCCTTTTCGCAGTATGAGATCTCAAAGCCGCTGCATAATCTCAACGCAGACGACAACAAAGGCGTATGGAGTCTGACGAAGCGGCTGAGTAACTTTGCTTCGTTTATCCCGGGCGTGTTGTCGGGGATTCGCTCGGGGGAGATTTCAGAAGACGTAGCGATCGGTGTGACGCGCCGTGCCTGGGATGACATTATCAACGCCGCCGAGCAGTTTAACCGTCCCGGTCATTTCACGACCTTTGTGGGTTATGAGTACACCTCCTCCACCGATGACGTAGGCAATCTACACCGCAATGTGTTCTTTCGCGGCGCCGACAAATTGCCTGCCGTCCCGTTTTCTCGTCTTAATTCTCAGAATCCTGAGGGTCTTTGGGACTGGATGGATACGCTGAGGGAGCAGGGCATTGAGAGTTTGGCGATTCCCCACAACTCCAACGGGTCCAACGGTCAGATGTTTAAACTCGAAAACTGGGCCGGCGATCCAATGGATACCGCCTACGCTGAGCAGCGCATGCGCAATGAGCCCTTGGTTGAGATCACTCAGGTCAAGGGAACGTCAGATACCCACCCGTTGCTGTCGCCCAATGACGAGTGGGCCGATTTCGAAATCTATAAATTCCGAGTGGGGACCAGCATCCACAGTGAAGAGAAAGGCAGCTACATTCGCGAGGCCTTGCGTAATGGCCTTATGTTGGAGTCTCAGGGAGTAAAAAATCCTTATCAGTTCGGTTTTGCCGCCGCCAGCGATACCCATGTTGCCGGCACCAGTGACGACGAAGAAACCTTTTTCTCCAAGGCGGGCTTGCTCGATGGCATCCCAGAGCGTCGGGGTTCGGTGCCGGTGGATTTTGTGTACGGCACCTTCGCCAAGTTTCTCGCTCCCGATACCCTGACTGAGGTTGAGGGCCGCACTTACACCTATGGCGGGGGCTTTGAAAGTTGGAGCGCCTCGGGCGTTACCGGCGTGTGGGCGGAAGAAAATACCCGCGAGGCAATCTATGATGCCTTCCGTCGTAAGGAGACCTTTGCCACCTCTGGCCCCCGCATGCGGGTGCGATTTTTTGCGGGCAACGCGTACACCGCTGACATCCTGAACTCTGAAACCCTGATTGAAGACGCTTATGCGGGCGGGGTTTCCATGGGAGGCGAGTTGGCGAAAACGGATACCGCCCCGACGTTTGTTGCTTGGGCTAGCGCCGATCCGCGCGGTACCGCTTTGCAGCGACTCCAAATCATCAAAGGCTGGGAGCGGGACGGTGAGACCTATGAGCAGGTCTATGACATTGCCTGCTCAGATGGACTGGATCCCGATCCCGACACCCATCGCTGCCCCGATAACGGCGCTCGGGTGAATCTGGCAGATTGCAGCATTACAGAAGGGGTGGGCGCGACAGAGTTGAAAACAGTCTGGCAAGACCCGGATTACGACCCGGATAGCCGCGCATTTTATTATGTGAGGGCGTTGGAGAACCCGACCTGCCGTTGGTCAACCTGGGATGCATTGCGCGCTGGTGTCGAGCCCCGGGCTGATCTGCACAAGACGCTTCAGGAGCGAGTATGGAGCTCGCCGATTTGGGTGCGTTGATGGCAGTGATGACGTTACCAAGGCCAGATCACTGACCCCTTCTTTTAGCAGCGTTCGATTAATAAAGCGCTCCCGCTGCCAGCCGCGCCGCTGGCAGCAACGATACCCCGATGAAACTGCTGGCGCGCCAGCTCGTCGATCAGGGTGCCTGTCATGATCGCTCCTGTGGCACCCATGGGGTGACCCAGCGCGATCACGCCGCCATTCACATTAAGTCGGTCGTCATCAATGCCTAGTGTTTCTCGGGTTTTGATGACCGTTGCGGCAAAGGCTTCATGGATTTCAAAGAGATCGATTTGATGGCTTGACAGCCGACAGTCCTGGAGCAGCTTTTCCGTTACCGCGACGCACCCGCTGACCACTTCGAGGGGCTCCGCGCAGGCGGTGGTGCTGGCAACCAATCGTGCCTTGGGCGTCAGACCCGATCGCTGGCCAAACGCCGCGTCACCCAGGAGCACCAGCGCAGCTGCATCACACATTGCCGGTGAATTACCCGCGGTGTGCACGTGCTTAATCTCTCTGAGCTCGGGGTAGGCCGCCAACTGCACCTGATCAGCGCCCGCCGCTCCCAGCTCGGCGAAGGCGGCGGGCAGACGCGCTAACTGCTCGGCGGTGATATCCGGTCGGATGCATTCATCGGCGACGATGCGACCCCGCGAAGTGGTGATAGGAACAATCGAACTGAACCGTCCCTCTTTTTGGGCCTGGGCCGCCCGTTGCTGACTTTGTAGCGCCACGGCGTCACAGGCTTCACGCGTTGCGCCCAGTCGGGTAGCAATAAGATCCGCGCCACTGCCCATCAGGAGCATCTGGTGCTGCAGCGCATAGTTGGGATCACTGAACACGCGGGCATTATCAGAAAGCATCGGCACGCGGGACATCATTTCTACCCCACCCGCCACGATGGTTTCGGTCTGGCCCGAAGCGACCTTCAGACCCGCCAACGCAATAGCGTCTAGGCTAGAGGAGCAGAAGCGATGGACTGTTAACCCCGCGACGCTGGCCGGCCAGCCGGCATAGAGCGCCGAGGTTTTGGCGATATTGGCGGCCTGCTCCCCCTGTTGTGTTACGCACCCGAGAATGACCTCCGAGACGAGCGCAGGATCGAGCGAATTGCGTGTTTCCAATGCCTGATAGAGAAACTTGAGTAGTGCAGGTGGGGTTAGCTCGTGAAATCCACCGTCTGGCTTGGCTCGAGTGCGGGCGCTGCGAATGGCGTCATAAATAAAAACATCTTTCACGAACCCACGCCCACCACAAAACTGGCACAGGTCGTGGTACTACCCCCTACATTGAAGGTGATGAGATTTTCAGCATTGGCAATTTGATAATCACCCGCTTGCCCGGTCACCTGTCGGGCACAATCCAGCACCATGCGCACGCCGGTTGCTCCAACCGGATGCCCCAACCCGATCAGGCCGCCGCTGGCATTGATAGGGAAGTCTCCGTCGCGCGTTATACGGCCTTCCTCAACGGCTTTCCAACTTTCGCCGGGTGCGGTGAGCCCGCTGTGGTCAATGGCCATATATTCCGTCACGGTAAAGCAATCGTGGGTCTCAAGGCCGTCCAAATCCGTGATGGCACTCATGCCGGCCCGGGTCCGGGCGTCAGTCAGCGTTTGCGCCGCGTGGGGGAATATCAGCGGCTGGTTTTGCGAGGCCGCGAGCTTGGTTTCGAGCAGAATGGGTGCTGAGCGGTGTCCCCACCCTTTAATGCGCGCCAAATCGGCAAGTTTCAATCCGTGTTTCTGGCAGTGCGCCTTGGCAAATTTTTCACTCGCGAGTAGCACACAGGCCGCGCCATCCGTAATTTGTCCACAATCGAGTTTTCGCACGCGGCCCTCTATGGAGGGATTGAGCGCGGCGTCGTCACCAAAACTACCTTCGGCAAATGCCCAGTTCCGGGTTTGCGCCCGCGGGTTCAGGCGCGCGTTGGCAAAATTGATTTCGGCGATCCGCGTCAGGTGCTCGTCGGCAATGCCATAGCGTGCATCGTATTCCTGCGTCAGACGGTCAAAAAGGAAAGGCCAGGGAAAGTCACAGGTCGTGGCCTCGTGCCCCTGCCAGGCCGCGGCGCCGAGGTATTCTGCCCCGGTTCTGCCATCGACGTTGCGCATGAGTTCAAGACCCAGCACGCAGGCGATCTCATAGTGGCCTGCCTCGATGTCGCGCATGGCGGCGAGGATGGCCATAGAACCCGACGCGCAGGCAGCTTCATGTCGCGCCGTGGGCAGACTCCCGAGCTCCGGATACACCTGCCCAAAAAAGCCGCCGAGCAGGCCTTGCCCCGTAAACAGATCGCCCACAAAGTTCCCGACATGACCGACCTCGATTTGCGCGGGTTCGATACCGGCATCACCGATAGCGGTTTGTAGTGTTTCCGCAAAGAGGTCGTAGATTTCCAGTTGCTCTCGCGCCCAATTGCGCGCGAAATCGGTCTGGCTGCCGCCGAGAATATAAATGGGAGTCTGCATCAGCTGTTCTCCTGTTGAGTCGTCAACAATGTCTGAAGCGTCGAGCGCACCACTTTACCCATGGGATTTCTGGGTAGCGCGGAGACATAGTGTATCCGCTCGGGCAGTTTGAATTTGGCGAGACCCCGCTCGAGCAAATAATCCGTAAGGTTCTGCAACGATGGGGCCGCGGCATCATTGGCGGTGACGATGCAGGCACAGATCCTCTCGCCCAGCGCTGCATCAGGATAGGCGCAAACCGCGGCTTCAGCCACAGCGGGGTGCGCCTCTAATAGGGTATCGATCTCAGTGGGAGAGATTTTCATCCCCCCGCGGTTGATGATGTCCTTGCAGCGACCGACGATACGGTAGTAATGAGGGGGGTCACCGCTGATCTCCACCAGATCACCACTGCGAAAAAAACCATCTTGGGTAAAGACGTCTTCATTGGGTGTGCCGAGGTAGCCTTCAAATACGGTTGCGCCCGCAAAGCACAGCTCGCCGACGGCGCCAGCCCCATCTAACTCGGCCCCGCTATCGGGATCGATAATTTTGCTCTTCACCATATCCGCCGCGCGGCTGGACCATTCGATGCCACTGACGCCAAAGCGGGGGAAATGCGAGGCGCGCAGATAAGGCGTCGGCGCGGTATCCGGCGTGGCGAAGAGCGCCAGACCCTCATTGGATCCATAGAAGTTGATAATGGGTTTGTCGTAGTCGCGCTCGAAGGTCTCGATCATCTCGGGCGAGAGCGGGGCAGAGCCAGAACCCACGGCGCGTAGCGCGCTGAAGTCAAATGCCCGCCACATGCTGGGTTGTGCAGCTAATTGGTTCAGCAGGGGCGGCGGCGCAATGGTGAAATGGAT
>CAXPKH010000095.1:0-3799 GCA_964217615.1 Luminiphilus sp. | reverse complement strand
TTTGATTACGACGGTGACGGCTTGGGCAAGGGTGGTGATGCCACAATCACGGTGAACGGTAAAACAGTGGCTTCGGGACGCATTGGCCGCACCCAGCCCCTGATTTTCTCAGCAGATGAGACCGCCGACGTGGGCCTCGATAACCAGACCCCGGTGGCCGATGACATCGGCGTTGGGCCGGAGGAGACCCGCTTTACCGGCACCATTCACCAGGTGGTGATAGCGATCGATTAAGCCTCTCTTCGAGAGGCATAGCGCTGACACGGAAAAGGCCTCCCTTCTGGGGGCCTTTTTATTTGTGATCACGGATATTCCTGCGAATTAAGGCAAACGGTTTCGGCGGCTCGAAGTGGCATCCATCGCGCATCTCTAGGTTGTCGGCTAGTTGGTCCATTCGGATCGTGTTGGCCATCAACCTTGGTTTTTGCCTGCTCGCTTGGGCCTGCTACTTAGGGTAAGTTGCCCGTTAAGGCATGAGTAATCGTCTTGGCCAGCTTAAACGACTACAAGGATTCAAATAGATGGCGTTCAAAAAGAAAGTACAGGCACGTATTCTAATTCTATTAACTTTGTTTTTTTCGGTAGCTATGGCCGAACCCATCGCCAGAATGTCCGATAAGGGAGTGATAGAGCTTGGCAAAACTATCGCCAAACAAGAAAAAGCAGTTGAGAAAGCGCTGCCTTCGAAATTTAAAAAGAGCATTCTCCGCGGGCCCACTGGTGAGCTCATGGTCAAAGACTATTTGAGCGACCTGGCGGATGCGATAAAGCACTTGAATGATCGATTTACGGGGCAGTATTCCGCGAGTGCAGAAGTCACTGAGATCCTGACTCGATCCTCTGTGATGCACGATTATTTTCAGGCTAACCCTGACGTGAAGGGCGTCAACGAGTGGGACGTGTACGCAGGAAGTTTGCAACAGCTCGCATCAGCTTACGGTGAAGAGTTCCCCCTTGGCGAGGACGCGGCGGTTAGGCGCATTGGCGATAAAGAGCTCGCCGATGCCGCCAAGCAGGCCAGTGCCTTTGCCAACAGCTTTAGCAAGCAGTTGGGCAAGGACACCAAGAAAATAAAATCCCTGAAAGATCCGGTAAAAGACGCGCAAGAGGAGTTGAAGCTTATTAGTAAGGTAAGTAAAACCCTTGAGAGCAACATTAAAAAGGGCAAGCCATCCACAGCCGAGGCGAAACAGATTATGGCGGCGGTGGCCGAGGTGGAAGACATTCTTGAGTTGGAAGAGATGCCGGAGAGCTTGCTTGAGGCTTGGGACGACGGTTCGCGATCAATCGACAAGATCGAGCAAGCATTCGCGCTGTAGTTACCCTCTGGGCTGTATGCCTCGATGGGCTGTGCTTATCTGCCCCGCGGACCCGACATCTTTAAAATGCGGGTATCCGCCCCAAAGCCACCCCGCGGTGGCTTTTTTATACACGCTTTTTTTGCCAATGCCTTCATTGCGTCCCATAGAACCGCCAGCCGAGGTGCTCATAGATCGACTGCCGCACTTGGTCGGGTGCGGCGCCGCGCAACGCGATGGGCCACTGCGCTGCTTCATTCACCGAGTCGAGAAAGCTGACGTTGGGGTAGTGACTGTCCCGCAATAAATGAATGAGCTTAAGTAGCTTAAAACCGTCTAACCAGACATGCGTATGTTGCTGCCGAAGCGCGGCGGTGCGAGCGGCATTGTTTATGTGTGCAATCGCCTTCTGGTAATGCCACTGTTGTAGCAGCGGCATAACGCTGGACGCGATATCTGACCCCAGTGCTTGCTCCAGCGCGACCTCCGTATTGGCATCGGGGTGATTCACCCAATGATTAAACACGTCGAGAAGGGCGCCCACGGTTTTAAAACACGTGGCGTTATAAAACAGCGGTGCGACAAGTATGTCCTCTGCCTCCAATAAATGCTGGACCGCTGGTCCGGTGCCAAAGGGCACTCGGGAGGATTGCCTGGCAGTAATAGTGACTCCCGCCCCGGTTGCCCGATGGATGGCACCCACTTTTGCCAGTTTATTGAGTAAATAAAAATCCTCACCCGCACCCCTAATAGGCACCCCGCGCACCGAAGCGTAAGCATTGGCGCTTACCGCGAAGCTGCTACCCAGCGCATGAAAAGCGTAGGGGCTCCCGAGCGCGGCCAAATGCAATACGTAATGGTGCAGCTTGAGCTCGTAGAGCAATGTTGCGGCCGAAGTGGGGTCATTTTCGAGGCCGTGGTGCGTAAACGGGAGGGTGATGGCGCTGGCATCATCAGGCCAGCGTTGCTGAAAAAAACCGCTGGGCCAGTGGCAATCCGCGTCTCCAGAGACAATCCACGGCGAGGTAATCGTGCCTTTATTGATCAAGGTGAGGGCAAGATCGCAGCCAACACGGCGCGCCCGACCGACTCCCTGATCTCTCGGTGTCTCTCCCTCTAGATGTTCCAAATCGACGCTCAAGATACTCAAGTGCTCACCGGCACGATGCAGCGTATAACCGGGTTGTATTGCCTCGTGGGACCAACCGGCGAGCCCGTCACGCAACCGTTGATTCACGTTGCTCGGGCTGCCCTCTGGCCGATTAATGACCAATAGCAGAAGGATTGAGGTTGTGCCGTGGGCGCGGCAGAAATCTTCAATGAAACTTGCAGATTCGTCGTAACAGGGCACCACTAGAATGTGCTGCCACTGGCCATCTAACTCGGGGCAGCCGCCGGGTAAAAGGGCATAGGTGCCGAGATATTTTTCCACCGCAGTGGCTTTGGCCATCGTCAGTGGAGGGCGGCCCGTATCGGTAATCTGCCGACACACGCTGACTCGGCAATGAGCAGTTCTCCCCAGCGATCTTCTACCATTTGCGTGGGAAAATATTCACGTGCCAGTTCGAGGAATAGCTCGAAATGTCTGCTTTCTGACTTTGTCAGAGATCGATAGAAATTTTTCAGCGCCCCCGCAGAGAGCGCTGAGCCAATCAACGCAAAACGCTCCGCTCCCCGCGCTTCGATCACGGCGCCTGTTAACAGGCGATCCAGTAAGTAGACATCTGACCCCTGCCGAATCCAACTGCGAATCTCATTGACGTAGGGGTCTTTTTCGTCGGCACCCAATTGCAGTTGCCGTTCCTGAATCAACTTAACCACTTCGCGAAAATGGACCATCTCCTCTACCGCTAACTCTGACATCGCTGTTACCAGTCGCGCTCGGTCGGGATAGTGAGACAGCATCGAAAGTGCCATACCGGCTGCTTTTTTCTCAGCCGCCGCGTGATCAAGGAGGAACTGATCAAAATGATTGAGCACACATTCGAGCCAGTCGGGGGAGGACGCAGAATGGAGGGGCGATGCAGACATTGTGAGCTTCTTGACCGATTGCGCAAAGATTAACGGATTGGCGTTCCGGTGCAAAAGGTTGGCGCCGGGATGGATCCCAACGTCCTGCCAAGGCAATGGACCTCCCCAACGCCGCGAAACGGGATTTTCCCGAACGAGTCTAGCAGGCAAACACGCGTCGGTGGGCGCCCTGTAGCTGACGACAACCTCGCTGGGGCATATAGCACGACTAGGTAACTTTGTTGCGCTGACTGTAGGCAGGATCACGAAACCATTCATTCTTCAGAATATCCGAGAGTATTTGTGCGGCCCGTTCCGCCTCTGAAAATTGGTTGTACAGGGGCGAAAAACCAAATCGCACGATGTTGGGTTCCCTGAAATCGACGATGACGCCGCGGTCAATCAGTGCCTGACTCACCGGGTAGCCGTGTTCCATGGCAAGACTCACTTGAGAGCCCCTCATGGCGTGCTCTCTTGGCGTCAAAACGTCA
>CAXPKH010000094.1:0-10839 GCA_964217615.1 Luminiphilus sp. | reverse complement strand
GTGAGTCACTGGGAGAGGGGTATTACCACCAGAGCGTCTTTCGGGGTTGGCGTCAGAGTGCCAAGGTCGCTTTTCTCAATTCCTCCTCGCGGCGTAAAAATCTGACGGTCGTGACAGGCGCGCTGGTAGATCGACTGGCGGTCGATGACGAGAGAGTCACCGGGGTGATCTGGCAGGACGCGCGAGGGCATCGCGCGCAGGTCAGTGGCAAACACGTCATTCTCGCTGCGGGGGCGGTGGGCTCTCCTCTGATTTTGCAGCGCACAGGTATCGGTGACGGCGCTTCCTTGGCGCGACGGGGTGTCGAGCCGATTTTGGATAGGCCTGCTGTGGGCCTGAATCTGCAGGATCATTTTGGCACGCTGGTAGCGACTGAGACTGAGGCGGCGGGGACCGTCTGGGCAGAGGTGCAGTCATCGAAATTGCCCGCCCAGTTATGGCGCTACCTGCGCCGTCGAGAGGGCTTGCTGGCCATGCCCTCCGCCGATGTATTCGTATTTCATGAGTCGGGTGTTGGCGAGCCCGGGAGACCCGATGTTCAGGTGCATTTCACCCCAGCTTCCGGTATCCACGATGAGGTGAGCGGTAAGTCGGTGATGGACCCGGTGCCCGGTGTCACCGCGATTACCTATCCCATGCACCCGACCAGTCGCGGTAGCGTGCTGATTACGGATGCAGATGTCGCCGCGGAACCCGAGATTACAGCCAATTATCTGAGCACAGAGCACGATAAACAGGTGCTGCTGGCCGGCATCCGCACGTTGCGTCGAATCTATGACAGCGAGCCCATGAGGGCGCATCGCCGGGGAGAGCTCCGACCCGGTCCGGATGCCCAGTCAGATGAGGAGCTTCTGGCGATGGCGGGACTGCAGGGCACGACAGGCTATCATCCCGTGGGTACCTGCAGGATGGGTGCCGACGCTGACGCGGTCGTCGACCCCGACCTGAAATTACGAGGTCTGTCCGGACTATCGGTGATCGACGCGTCGGTGATGCCAAAGCTAACCTCCGGTAATACCATGGCAGCGACGTACATGATTGCGGAGAGCGGCGCAGATAAACTGCTGCGCGAGCGAGACGACTCCGCTTGCTGACTTCACTCCAGGGGAGACTGAACCATGCCCATGCCGAGCGATGTTGAAGTGATCGACCTGATGATGGCGATCCCCAATAACGACACATCCGATTATTACGATTTCATCAAGCCCTTGCTGATGGATGAGGAGAGTCGCCAGCAGTTTCAGATGCCCGCCGAGTACATGTTCAAGAGCCTGCCCCAGGTGGGAGAGCATGATGACTATGCGGTTTACACCCTGAGCAAGATGGACGAGTTTGGTATTGCCAAGGGCATGATTGGCGTCGATGAGGGCCAGTACGAGACTCAAAATCAAGCCGTCAAAGACTATCCCGACCGCTTCATCGCCTGTTACGACGCCAATCCTAACAACGGTATGGAAGAAGTCCGCAAGATTCGTCGCCTCAAAGAGGCTTACGATCTGAAGGCGGTGACCGCGTTTCCCTCAGGGCTGTGCCCGCAAGTCCCACTGGATGACAAAAAGTGGTACCCCATTCTTGTTGCCTGTATTGATCTGGATATTCCTTTTTGTCCCTGCGTTGGGGTGCCCGGCCCGCGGATACCCATGGGGCCCCAAAAGGTCGAGCATCTCGATGAGATCTGCTGGTTTTTCCCCGAGCTCAAGGTGGTCATGCGACACGGCGGCGAACCCTGGACCGACTTGGCGTGGAAGCTGATGCTGAAGTATCCCAACCTCTACTACATGACCAGCGCCTTCGCGCCGCGGCATTACCCCAAGGCCATTATTGATTTCGCCAACACCCGAGGTGCCGACAAAATTATGTATGCCGGCTACTTCCCCATGGGACTATCGCTCGACAGGATCTTTGAAGAAATGCCGAACGTGCCCTTCAAGGACGAGGTGTGGCCTAAATTCCTGCGCGATAACGCCGTCCGTGTTTTTGATCTCTGATGTGGTTGCGCCAGTCAGGGATAAAAAAGGCTGATGGTGTCTACCACGCAGGCTGGACGCTCCGCGCCATCGGCAGTGAGTGTCATGCGCACAACGACTTTGATGCCACCGCCGCTCGACTCAGCAGAGATGATTTCGCCGGTCGCGCGCAGGGTCGATCCTTCGGTGACGGCCGAAGGGAAGCGCACTTTCTCGGTGCCGTAGTTCACGCCCATGGACATATTTTTAACGGTCAGCAGCTGTGGCAAAAAATAGGCCGCCAGCGACAGCGTCAGGTAGCCGTGAGCGATAGTGCGTCCGAAGGGACCCTCTGCGGCACGCGCTTGATCAACGTGTATCCATTGGTCATCGCCGGTGGCCTCCGCGAACTGATTGATGCGTTCCTGTGTCACGACCAATGGTTCGCTGGGACCCAGCGTCTGGCCGATGGCGTCAAGCAATTCGTTGGGGTGGTCTACAACACATTGAGACATGATGATTGGCTCCGGTATCAGGCAGGGTGCACAGCATGACAGAAGCGCGAGAGGAGGGTAAGGCGTTGGCGGGTCGCGTGGCGCTGGTGACTGGCGGATGCGGTGGTCTCGGGCAGGCGACAGCACAACGACTCACGCGCGATGGCGCAACGGTGGTTATTTCCGATCTGGATGGGGAGCAGGGTGCGGAGATCGCCGAGACCCTCGGCGTGCATTTTGTTCAGCAGGACGTCAGCAGTGAGGCGGCGTGGCGAGGGGTCACCGACGTGCTCTCTGAGCAATACGAAGGTTTGGACATTCTCGTTAACAACGCGGCGATTCTGCGCGCGGACAATATCGAATCAGAAACCCTTGAGCAGTTTCAGCGGGTTATGGCGGTGAACTGCGAGTCGGTATTTCTGGGGATTCAATATTGTCTGCCGCTGATGTCGCGACCGGGAGCGTCGATTATTAATGTTTGCTCTTCCTCTGCAGAGAGGGGGTATCCGCAGTTCTGTGCCTACACCGCCTCGAAAGCGGCGGTGCGCAGTCTGACGATGAGCACGGCGATTTACCTGAAGCAGCAGGGGCGAGCCATCCGGTGCAATTCGGTGCATCCCGATGGCATTATCACGCCAATGGTGATGGATATTGCGGGCGAGCCGCCGGTAATGAGTCGGGAGATGAGTATGCAGGCGGCCTCGTTCGCCTGTGAGCCCGCAGCGGTGGCGGACGTGATTGGATTTCTCGCCTCTGATGCGGCCCGACACATCAACGGTGCGGCGATCAAGGTGGATAACACCTCAACCATCCACCCACCTTATTGGTAAAAGAGGACCGTATGCACGATTTTTCCGGTCAAACCGTATTGGTCACAGGGGGCGCAGGCCACATCGGCAGAGCAATCTGTGAACATTTTCTTGCTGCCGGCGCAAATGTAGTCGCCTGTGGCAGGCGCGAGCCGACAACACCCATCGCCATCGAGGGCCGTGCGGCACAGTTCGTGTGTGCCGACGTGCGGGACAGTGCGGCGACGGAGCACTTGATTGCGACGGTGATTGAGCAATTCGGCGGGCTCGATATTCTGGTCAATAACGCAGGGGGCGGGCCTCCGGTAGATGCCGCTACGGCCAGCCCGACCCTCACTGAAAAAATTGTTGCCTTGAATCTGGTCGCGCCACTGGTACTGGCCCAGCAGGCCTACGCGTCGCTCAGTCAGGGTGATCGCCCGGGCGTTGTCATCAACGTGGCCTCGGTCAGTGGGGTGAGGCCATCACCCGGTTCGGCAGCCTACGGAGCGGCCAAGGCGGGATTGGTCAGTGCCACACAATCGCTGGCCATGGAGTGGGGGCCCCATGTCCGGGTCAACGCGATCGTTGTGGGCCTGGTGCATAACGATGCCGGGCACGCGCACTACGGTGGCGAGGAGGGCTTTCGAAAGGTCGCAGAGATGTTGCCGTTGAGGCGGATGGCGGAACCGGCCGATGTTGCGCGTTCAGTATTGATGTTGTGCTCTGATGATGCGGCCTATATCTCCGGGGCCTCATTGGAAGTGCATGGCGGTGGTGAGGTTCCCGTATTTTTGCATCTCGCTAACGAGGCGCGATCCAAATAGGCGAACTCCAGGCCCGCTCCTGTATGACTGGCGCGTAAAACGCTTCCGTTTCGGCTGTTCGGCAGCAATTGTCATAGACCGGTCCCTTCGCGCCTGCGGCTAACGCCCGCGCATTGGCTTCATCCCTTTGCAACAGACAGTTCTCGGCGAAGGGATTCACGCCCGCTGCCTGACATTGCAACGTGCTCCAGCGACAACTCGGGGTCTCGATGAGCCTCGCGTAGTAGAAAGCGTTGTGACCGGGGTCATAGTCCGGGTCCTGCCAGACAGTGCAGATGTCTGAGAGTCCCGTCGCAATCGATTCGCAGGTATCGGGGTTAACGCCTAACCCGGGAGAGGCTTTACCCGCGGCGTCATGCACGACCTCGTGCGTTTGGCCTGTGTCGTCCACCCAGCCTTTGACGATCTGGATACGTTCAATCGGGTTGCCTGCGGAAGAAGCGGTGCCTGCATCCTGTTGCGCGGCGATCAAGAAACGTGGCGGCGTAGCGCTCGTGGGCTGCAGGCGAGCGCCCATCGGCACGCCTCTTTCATAAGCAACGGCCAGCATGTCGGGTAATTCACACAGGTTGTCGGCGTAATCCCCGGCGAAGAATCGCAGATGCGGCCGGGTGCCTGAGGTGGCGTAGGTCTCCCGCCGCCGGATGGCGTCAAAAATTGCGTCACGGCTATTTTCCTCGGCCCAGACGACCGCCAGGCCGCCAGGGTTGGAGGCGAAGTGATCCTGCACATTGCGATATTCAGCATCCCGGCGACCAAGGTGCCCGGCATAACCCGATTCGATGGCGGCCCCCGGTGTCGCACTGTGGGTGTCGGTGCTACCAATGAATCCGAGCTGGAAGGGGTTGATTCCGGTGGTGTTCTCGATAGCCAAGCCGTCTTTCAGCACGTTGCGGAGGAGGTTGCGGGCCGCGAACTGCTCGACGGGGACCGATAGGCCGCGTTCAGAGCGCATTTCGCCCTCGACCGTGCCCAGCATGTGCAGGTTGTCGCTATCAATTTGTTCGAAGTCACAGAGCTCATCTTGAGTGAGCACGCCGGTTCCGCGGAGGCGGTCGTATCGGCATTCCGAAGCGCCCTTGTGTTGAATGATTTCCGCCACCGGTTCCATCTGCAGGCGCAGCGCCGCTTGCTCTTGATCGACAGGGTCGGGAAACATCAGGCCCCCAGCGAGATTGCTGTTGTGCGGAATGGCGAGGACATCGCAGCCGTCGCCGCGCAGCAGGCATTGCTCACGCAGAGCGCGCCAGAGCTCGGGCACAGATTGCCCCGTTTCGTAGATGGTCACAGGGCGATCAGTCACCTGCGCGTTACGAAAAATCACGTTCCTGTGCATATTGTTTTGCGCGCTGGCTTGTGTGTATTCGTAGGCATTGAAGGTCGTAAATGAACAGTCGCCGGATGTGTCCTGGTGGTTGGCAGCGGCGACCTGAATATCCCGCCAGGTATCGATTTGGGCCTGCTCGCAATCCCCCAGCGTGCAGGCGAAAGAGGGTTCGGGCGCGTCTACCGTTTGCCCACCCAGAGAGGTCCACCAGCTGGCGGCCAACAGCTGTACCCAAAGATTGTCAGCGCGACTCATCGCGCACAATGGCCAGAAGCGCGCTATGCCCGTCTCGGCAGTGCAGACCGCGACCTGACCCAGAAACTCCCCGTGGTCGGTTATCGCGGCGAAGTCGAGGGGCCGGTCGATCGTGACATAAGTGCCCGGATGACCATCTGCACCGGGTAACTGAATGGATTTGCCCTTTGCGTATCCGTAGGCGGCATCGGGCCCTAGACGAATGCTCGATATATAGGCGTCAAAGCTCAGCCCGGTGTGGACATGTAAATCACCGAAGAAGGGTTGTTTCAGGGCTTGAAAGTGATCGCAGGGCTGAGCCGATACATCAGCCGCTTGCGGAGAGGCACCGGCCACGGCGGGGTCCGCTCGGAGGCCCATTAGTCCGAGGCTCCCCAGCACAAGCAAGAAAGCGAAAGTGTGCCGCGCAAGCCACAGGAACCGGCTGAACCCTGCCGTTTTGATATTCGCTACTGGTCGATCTGCTCGCTTGAACGGGTGTGGTGTAGGCATGGGTACGGAGCCCGTCAGTGGTATTCAGAGGCGATTAGTATGCGCAACTCGCGACCAAAATCCGGAAAAATTGCCAGACAGGACGCTAGTCCATTTGAGTTAGCGTACGGATCATCTGCCGCTTGAGGTCTGGGGGCGGAGTTTGAATACTATGCCCAGAAAATAATAGTCAGGAAAACCCTGTTCAAGGCTGCCGTTTCCCCGCTGCTCCAGATAGCGCGGCACGCATAGCCGCCACACTGCCAAATCCCAAATAGAGGCCGACCCATGAAAGCAAATTTCCAAAAGACTTTGATTGCCGCAGTCGTTGCCGGTGTGTCCACCGCATCGGGTGTCGTCAACGCACAGTTGGAAGAGGTGATTGTTACCGCTGAACGCCGTGAGGCGAGCATTCAGGATACGCCGATCTCTATGCAGGCGCTCACTGCTGATCAAATTGAAAAGCGTGGGATCATGAGTCTGGGTGATCTTTTCATCTCCGCGGCTGGCGTGAGCGGTTACGAGGCCCCCTCATCACGGGGCAACATGAGCCTCAATATCCGCGGTGTCGGGTCGGGTAACTCGAATAGCCCCTCGACCGATCCCGCGATTGGTTTGTATGTCGATGGTGTGTTCATTGGCAAGGGCATCTCCAACGGCGTCGATGCTATCGATCTTGAGCGGATCGAAATTCTGCGAGGTCCGCAGGGCACGCTGTACGGGCGAAACTCCACGGGTGGTGCGGTCAATCTGGTAACGAAGAAGCCCTCCAGTGAAGGCGGAGTGGAGTTCCAGGCGTCTGTTGGTGATTACGGTTACCGTTCGGTTAAAGGGCGGATCGATTTTCCCGTAGGAGATAACTGGGCTATCTCCGGCTCGATGTACAAGCGGGAGCGGGACGACCTTTACGAGAACACCAACGAGCTACGAAACGGATTCGAGAATATTGATCGGGATGGCTTCCGATTGGCGGCCCGATGGATGCCGACGGATCGAGTCACAGTTGACTACGCCTTCGCAAACGACAAGATCGACGAGCGATCCCAGATGCTGAATATCGTGGGGTTAAACCCCATGGACGGCTATGTGCCGTTTGAGCCGGGCTACCCCGACAACCTCACGATCTTGAGTAGCAATCGTCCGGATACGGTCGACCAGCTGACCGGTGGCCTGGCAATGGCCATCCAGTACGGGCTTTTCCCCTCATTTGGGCAACCGGTTGACGGCATGATCGCTCAGTTCCTCGGGTGGGGGGCTGGCTACAGTGCTTGGGCTAACGACCGTCTTGCCAATTACGACTCCCGCACAGCCAAGGGGTCAAGCGACACCGACTCCTACAATGTGAGCGATGTGGAGCACCATAATCTGACCTTGAACTGGGAGATGAGCGACGCGTTTGCCGTTAAGGCGATCGTGGGGTATCGCGACACGACCAACGAGCTCAGTGCCGACCTCGATGGCATGGATAACAGCGCCAACGGCGGCGTGATTGGTGATTTGCCCCTGCTGACCATTGGGGGCTTGCTGTTCAACCAGGTCGTGCCCGACCAGATACTTATTGCTCCCGGTGTCAATCTGGGCCTGGATGCAGCGGACGAGTTTGCGCTGGCACTCCATGTTATCGGTGCGATCAATGAATATGGCGGAGCCCCCATTTTTAATAACTATGCCAAGACCGATTACGAGCAAACGTCTTTTGAACTGCAGTTCAGCGGCAGCTTGAATAATCTGGATTACGTGGTTGGCCTGTTCCATTGGGAGGATGAGGCGGAGTTCCGCAACCACCGGATTGCCTCGTTCCCGCTGGCGACCTCGGATACCTCGTCCTACGACATCGATACCGAGGCGACCTCGGTCTTCGGTGAGGTGACCTGGCGCGCAGGTAATCTGGCGCTGACGGGGGGGCTTCGTTATACCGAAGAAGATAAAGACGTGACCTATCTCTGGCGCGGCTTTAATTCTGACTTCATCAATCGCTACTACACGCACCTGTTCAGTGGCGGCAATATGTCTAACTACAACCTGCTCAATAACTATGTCACCAACGAGCAGGCAGAAACCTTGCCCGAACGGGCTGGCATCTATGGCCGCGAGTTCTCCGAGAGTTTCAGCAACGTCTCGGGCCGGGCCACGGCACAGTATTTCTTCAGTGACGATCTGAACGTTTACGCGACCTACGCGACGGGCTATCGCAGCGGCGGTTTTAACGGCGATTTCTTTGACAGCCGCAATGACTATGCCGACGCCTACGATGAAGAAGAAGTCACCAGTTACGAGATCGGGATGAAGTCCTCGCTCATGGGTGGGCGCATGCAGTTCAATGCCGCGGCCTTCATGTACGAGTACGAAGATCTTCAAGTGTCGACGGTACTGGCTCAGGGCAACACGGTCACCAGTGCCATTGGTAATGCTGGTGAGGCAGAGCGTGAAGGTCTTGAGATGTCATTGGCGCTGCTGGTCACGGATAATCTGCTGGCCACGGTGAACTACACGCACATCGATGGCGACTTTGATCGTTATCCCGGCGTAACAACCCCCAACAACTATCTTGCCCTCGACGATATTGCGAAACGCGGTATGAGTCCGGATGACCAGGTGTCATTCAGCGTGGATTGGCAGTTCCTGCAGATGGGCGCCAGCTCGGTCACGTTGTCTGTGAACGGTGCCTGGCAGTCTGAGACCAACTCGGTGCCGGTGGCGACGGGTGTTTACAAGCAAGGCGGCGTGCCAGATCTGCCGGTTGCTTTTGAGATTCTGGAAAACCAAGACCGTCTTGTGATGAACGCGCGACTGTCCTGGGATCTTGAGCTGCAATCCGGCGGCATGATTAGCGTCGCCGCCTGGGGCATGAACATTACGGATGAGGAGTACCGCGCCTTCGGCTTTAACTACGGTCCGGCCCTGGGTCTGAATGCGCATCAGTATGGCGCGCCTGCAACCTACGGTGTGGATTTCACGTATCGACACTAATGTAACGTGTTAATGAAAAAGCCCGCTCTGATGAAGCGGGCTTTTTTGTGTCTGCAGATTAAGTGGATAGCGCCCGTCGGTCAGGCGTAACCGGGCGGCGCGGTTAGGGCGCTAAATCTGGCCGGAATACCGCATCATGGGCCCCGTCGGCATAGATGAGTGACCCGGCAATAAAAGCAGCGCTTGAGGACAAAAGAAAGGTGATCAGCGCGGCAATGTCTTCGGGTTGGCCCGCGCGTCCCAGCGGAATGGATTCCACAAAAGCTTTGATGGCGTCCCCGTACTGCTCACTCTGCGCTACGGCCTGCGTCATCGGCGTTTCGATGTATCCGGGCGCTATCGCATTGATACACACGCCCTGACGCGCATAACTGGGCGCTTGTTGTCTGACCCAGCGCGCAACGGCCTGCTTGCTACCGGCGTAACAATCGTGTCCCGTCAGATCCGCTGCCAGGGCATGGGCGCGGGCGCGATCAAGTTCGAGCATGGCCTCTATGAGGTCGGGATGCCGGCACTGTGGGGCCGAATTGGAGCTGATCGCCACAATGCGCGCACCGTCGCAAAGATTTTGCTGCAGAGCGGTAATGACGTTCACCGTGCCCCAGTAATTGATATCCAGAATTTTTTCTTTATCGGGAAAATGCGACGCCACGCCCGCACACGTCACGATGCCGTCGATGGCACCGACCGCTGCGCTAATCTGCGTCAAGGTAGCGATTGAGTCTTCGACGTTACTGAAGTCGATAGTGTAGTCGCCCTCGCGGATGTCGAGATTAATCACCTCGTGCCCAAGGTGTACTAGTTGATCCCGCGTTGCAGCGCCGATGCCGGTTGTCCCACCGGTCAAGACGTATTTACTCATGGCCTCGGCGTCCCGTCCGCTGCGTAGTTCGCTAACCCAAGCGTGTTGCAACGGGGGATCACAGATTGGCCTCGATCGCACTGCCCGGGAGCGCCGCCATACCTCCATCGACCTCCAGGACTTTGCCGCTGACAAAGCTGCTTGCGGGAGACGCGAGATAGAGTGCTGCCAAGGCGATGTCAGCGGGTTGCCCCAGCCGCCTTTGGGGTATCCAGCGCACGGTCTTCTCGCGTAACTCGGGATTTTGGGTGATGAACGCCGTGCTGGGCGTTTCAATGGCGCCAGGGGACACCGCATTAACCCTGATTTCAGGGGCGAGCTCATAAGCGAGGATGCGCGTCATCTGCTCCATGCCCGCTTTGGCCGCACCGTAGGCGGCAAAATGCCGGTCAACCATCCACGCCAGCGCCGAGGAAATATTGACGATAGTGGCTCCGGGCGCGGCGCGAAGCAGTGGCAAAGCCTGATGAGTTAATGCGTAAGCCGAGCTGAGATTCATGCTTATGGTGTGGTCAAAGCGAGCACGGTCAACTTGTTCTAGCGAACCGTACCCCTTGCCGGGCCCACCGGCATTGTTAACCAGAATGTCGAGTTTGCCGTAATGATTCTCCACCGCCTCGATGGCGTTTTTAATCGCCCCGTCGTCGGTGATATCACAGGACAGGATTAGCGCCTCGCGGCCTAATTGACGAATCTGCTCAGCGACTTCCGTAAGGGCCTCCTCAGAACGTGCCAGCAGCACGATGTCGGCGCCTACCTCCGCAAACGCCGCGGCGATTCCTGCGCCAATGCCTTTGCTGGAACCCGTGATTAGGGCGACTTTTCCATCGAGTCGAAATGCATCTGTGATCATTCAAATCCTCGCTCTGCGTCTTCCCAGGGCGTATTGGGCCGATTGA
>CAXPKH010000093.1:0-6878 GCA_964217615.1 Luminiphilus sp. | reverse complement strand
ACGGGTGACCTCGTTGGATTCACCTTTACCTCCATCTCACGAATGCTTCAGGGATTGATTTCGCCGGCCAACCTGTCTGGCCCCCTCACCATTGCGCAGGTTGCGGCATCGACGGCCGAGGCGGGGTGGGTGGCGTGGCTTGGCTTCGTTGCGTTACTCAGTGTGTCACTTGGGGCGCTCAACTTACTGCCCATACCCGTGCTGGATGGTGGCCATCTGGTGTTTTATGGTTTCGAGGCGTTGTTTGGCAGGCCCTTGCCAGAACGGGTGCAACTGGTGGGGTATCAAATGGGGTTGGTGCTGGTTCTAAGTATTATGGTTTTCGCGCTGTATAATGATGTGGCCAAGTTCTAAATAGTTGTAATGACTGGTAATTCAAAAAAGACACCCGGCGCGGCCATGCTGTATCCTTGCTCGGCGCTGCGAGATCGCTTTTGTGAGCGAATACCGCTAGCGCGCATAATCCCATACTATTGAGATAAGCTTTGATCACGCTTCGCCATTTCCTTTTGTCCCTGACGACCGTTCTGAGCCTTAGCGGACTATGGCAGATGGCGTGGGGGCAGTCCGAGCCTTTTGTGATTCAGGATATTCGGGTAGAGGGTTTGCAGCGAATTTCCCCGGGTAGCGTTTTTGCGGCACTGCCGGTTGGGGTGGGCGATACCGTTGATACCTACGGAGTCAGAGCCGCCGCCAAGAGCCTCTTTGCCACGGGTAACTTTGACGATATTTCCATCGCGCGGGACGGGGGCGTATTGGTCGTTGTGGTCGCTGAGCGACCCAGTATCAGCGAAATTACACTCGACGGTAACAAAGCCATCGAGACTGAGGCGCTACTCGATGGGTTAAAGGGGGCCGGGCTTGCCGTGGGTCAGGTATTCCAAAGATCCACGCTGGAGGGCATGAAGCTGGAATTGCAGCGGCAATACGTGTTGCAAGGTCGATACGACGCAAGCATTGATTCAGAGGTCATTGCCGAGCCAAGAAATCGCGTGTCCATCGCGATTGACGTCAACGAGGGCACGGTTGCCACCATCCAACACATCAATGTCGTGGGAAACACGATTTTCTCGGATGAAGATCTGATCGATTTGTTCGAATTGAAGACCGGCGGCTGGTTCTCGTTTTTTACCAGTGACAATAAGTATTCGAAAGAAAAGCTGACCTCCGATTTGGAAACCCTGTCGTCTTATTATCTCGACCGGGGTTACCTGCAATTCAATATCGACTCGACCCAGGTGGCGGTCTCTCCCAATAAAGAGGAGGTCTACATCACCGCAAACGTCACCGAGGGCAACAAATTTACGGTCAGCGAAGTGGGCCTCAGTGGTGATCTCGTGCTACCCGAGGAGGACCTCTCACGCTTTCTGATTGTCCAGCCTGAGCAGGTGTATTCGCAGCAACTGGTCACTGCGACCGAGGACTATTTGACAAGGCGACTGGGTAACGAGGGTTACAACTTCGCCAAGGTCACTGGCATGCCGGAAATTGACGAAGACAACAGTACTGTCGTGATGAAGTTCTTTATCGACCCGGGCAAGCGAACATATGTTCGTCGCATCAACTTCGCCGGCAATATGACTACCATGGACGACGTGCTGCGCCGCGAGATGCGTCAGATGGAATCAGCGCCCGCCTCGTCAGCCGCTATTGAGCAGTCACGGATCCGTCTGGAGCGCCTGGGCTTTTTTAAGACCGCGAAAGTCGATACTAAAGAGGTCCCGGGATCGGACGACTTGATCGACGTAGACTTCAGTGTCGAGGAGCAATCTTTCGGGTCGATCGGTGGGAGTCTGGGTTATGCTCAGGACGCCGGACTGATTCTCGGGCTGAACCTCCAGCAGAACAATTTCCTGGGTACCGGACGCCGAGTCGGTATCTCACTCAACTCCTCACGCTATCAAGACGTAATCAGCCTGAACTACACCAATCCCTACTTTACCGAGGATGGCGTCAGTCGCGGATTCAGTACGTTTTATCGAAAGACTGATTTGTCCAAAATTAACGTTGCCAGCTACACCACCGATACGGTGGGTGCCAGCATCAACTTCGGTTATCCCATCAGTGAAACCCAGCGTCTTGGGTTTTCGGTCGGGGTGACTGATACCAAGATCACCTCAGGCTCCTATGCGGTACAGGAGATTGCCACGAGCCCAGTGCTCGCACCGGAGATTGAATACTGGTTTTACTCCACGTTGCAGCCAGACGGCACCTACGCCGCAGCGGAGGTGCTGCAACCGATTGACACCATCCCGCCTTCGGCGCTGTCACCCCCTGACGGAGAAGGATTTCTTGATCTTAATGGCAATAAATACCTGAACTACACGCTGACCGGGAGTTGGTTGCAGTCGACCCTGAACCGGGGTCAGCTGGCAACTCGGGGAGCCTCGCAGTCTCTCTCGTTGGAAGTGGCCGTACCGCTATCGGATCTGGAGTTTTATAAGCTCAACTATCGCGGGGAGATCTATTTCCCGCTGTCTGGCGAGTTCACGTTACATCTCCGGGGTGAGGTGGGGTACGGGGATGGCTATGGATCGACCAGCGAACTGCCATTTTATGAGCACTTTTTCGCTGGCGGATTTGGTTCTGTCCGAGGCTACGAGACCAATACCTTGGGGCCTCGCAGCACGCCACCAGCAGTTTACAGTGCGAACACGGCGGTGACGGGCATTGATGAAAACGGTCGGCCCACCGAGTTTGGTGGTCCCGACGGCCGGGGCTATGGTTACAGCGTTGATCCGGTGACTGGAAAGATTCCGGTTCAGCAATTTTACAACGAGCCAGACCCCTTTGGCGGTAACGTGCTGATTGAGGGCAGTGCAGAGGTGTTGTTCCCGATGCCTTTTATTAAGGATCGCAGTTCGCTGCGCTCGGCTTTTTTCGTTGATGTGGGCAACGTTTTCAACACAAAATGCCGTGAAAATCAGGTGAATTGTTTTGGTATCGACGCAGGCGAATTGCGTTACTCTGTGGGGATTGGTGTGACGTGGTTGTCAGGCTTCGGCCCACTCACATTCAGTTTGGCAAAGCCACTGAATGCCAGTCCGATTGATGAGAGAGAAGTCTTTCAATTTACCTTGGGCAGGGGCTTCTGATGGCAGGAAAATATGGAGAGGTTTGGATGAACGTAAGAGTTTGGCTGGCAGCTGTGCTTTTAAGTCTGCCGACAGTAGTGATGGCTCAGGGCCGTATCGCTGTTGTTAATCTGGAGCAGGCCATACTGCAGACCGATGTGGCGCAGCAGCGCATGGAGGAGTTTGAAAGCAACGAAGACTTTGCCTCCGATAAAGCGCAGTTTGACGCTTTGCGCGCAGAGCTCGACCAGTTGGTCAAAGACTTCCAGCGCGACCAGGCGGCTATGAGCGAGGAAGGTCAGGTGGCAGCCCGTCAGAAAATGGCGAGCAAACAATCTGATCTTGAGTATGTGGCGAAGAAATTGCAGACCCTGCAGACGCAAAATGCCCAGCGGGTCATGCAAGAGTTGGCACCACAGGCACAAGAAGTCCTGCGCGAGATTATCGAGACAGATCAAATCGGCCTCTTGTTACAGCAACAGGCGGTTATTCACGCTGATCTTGGATACAACATCACCGCTAAAGTGTCTGACAAAATGAATCAAATGGGCGCGGAGTAATTGCGTCATGCCGGCGCTGGGGACGCTTGCTGCGGCTCTGGAGCTGGAGCTAAAAGGCGATGCGGATCGCGAGATCCGGTCCCTAGCCCCTTTGGATTCAGCCACGGCAGATGATCTGAGTTTCGTCTCGGAAAAGAAGCACCTTGGCAAGCTAGATCGGTGCTCCGCAGGCGCCGTCATCTTGCATCCCGATTGGTCCGAGCGGTGGCAAGGTAATGCGCTGTTGAGCGACGCGCCGTATCTGGCTTACGCCAGAGCAACGGTGCTCTTTGACAATCACCCCACCCCCAGCGGCAAGGTAGACAGCCGTGCTTTTGTTGCGGACGACGTCATCCTAGGCGCCGACGTCACCATTGACGCCGGGGCCTGTGTGGAATCGGGAGTATCGCTGGGGGACAGGGTTTGGGTCGGCGCTGGCGCTTATATTGGACATAGCACCACTGTCGGCAGCGACTCGGTGATCAAGCCAGGGGCGGTGATTTGTCATGCGATCACCATCGGTGAGCGCTGCACGATCCATCCCAATGCGACCATTGGTGCCGATGGCTTTGGCTTTGCGCCGGGGCCTGACGGGTGGGTCAAAATAGAGCAATTGGCGAGCGTGGTGATTGGCAACGACGTCCAGATCGGGGCTAACGCGGCGGTTGATAGAGGCGCACTAGAAGATACGATAGTCGAGGACGGTGCAATCATCGACAACATGGTGCAAATCGGACACGGCGCACGTGTTGGCAGTCGCACTGCCATTGCTGCTCAAGCAGGTGTTTCGGGCAGCACTCACATTGGCGCCCGGTGCATCATCGCGGGTCAGGCGGGTATGGCCGGTCACCTCACCATTGCGGACGACGTGCATATTGGCGGGCAAGGACGCGTTGCGAGCTCGGTGACCGAGCCCGGACATTATTCCTCAGGCACGCCTATCCAACCGATCCGCGCATGGTTGAGAAGCGCCTCGCGGTTTACCCAGCTGGATCAAATGTCGCGACGGATCGCCGAGCTTGAGAAGTTAGCCGGGTTGGATAAAACAGAGGGAGACAGCGCGTGACACTCGACATCGATGAGATAAGGCGGCGCCTGCCACACCGCTACCCTTTTTTGTTGGTGGATCGTGTCGTATCGGTAACGCCGGGGGAGTGCATCGAGGCGTACAAAAATCTCACCATTAACGAACCCTTTTTCGACGGCCATTTCCCCGGTATGCCGGTTTTCCCTGGCGTCTTGCTGCTGGAGGCCATGGCGCAAGCAGCAGGCATTCTGGGATTTGTCACCATGGATAAAACCCCTGCCGACGGTTCAATCTACTACTTCGTCGGGGCAGATAACCTCCGCTTCAAGCGACCCTGTGTGCCAGGCGATCAGGTGATGCTTTATGCGACTGTGCTCAGCGAGCGTCGGGGTATCTGGAAATTTGAGGTCGAATCGCGAGTGGACGGCGAGTTGGCTGCAGCCGGCACCATTTTGTGTGCGAACCGGTGAAGCGTGATCCACGACACCGCCATCATCGATCCCAGCGCCCGACTTCATGCTTCAGTGCGGGTCGGTCCCTGGACGCTGATTGGGCCTGATGTCGAAATAGGCGAGGGCTCCGTAGTTGAGTCCCATGTCGTTATCAAGGGCCCTACACGGATCGGTGCTCGCAATCATATCTACCAATTCTCGACCGTAGGTGAAGCCACGCCTGATCTCAAATATCGGGATGAACCCACCGAACTCCATATCGGTGATGACAATATTATTCGCGAGAATGTGACCATTCATCGTGGCACCGTACAGGATCGATCACTAACCCAAATCGGGGATCGCAACCTCATCATGGCTTATGTCCACATAGGCCACGACAGCGTGGTGGGTAACGATACGATTTTGGTCAACAATACGGCGCTGGCGGGGCACGTTGCGGTCGGTGACTGGGCAATTCTGTCGGGTTACACGTTGGTCCATCAGTTCTGCAAAATCGGTGCACACAGTTTCAGCGGCATGGGTACCTCAATCGGTAAGGATGTGCCGGCTTTTGTCACCGTAGCCGGTAGTCCCGCTGTGGCAAAAACCATTAACACCGAAGGTTTGCGGAGAAGGGGTTTTGATTCCAATGAGATCGCCGCATTACGCCGCGCCTTCAAAATCGTATACCGACAGGGTTTGACGTTGGAGATCGCTCTTGAGCGGCTTGAGACAATGGTAGAAGACACCCCCATCATTCAGATGCTGATCGACTCCCTGGTAAAGTCGCAGCGGGGAATCGTCAGGTAGTGACCGATTCGCCACTGCGTCTGGGTCTGTGCGCCGGCGAACCTTCCGGTGACATTCTGGCGGGGGCCGTACTGCAATCATGGCGACAGCGTTGCCCCCATATCGATGCCCGAGGTATTGGTGGCAGAGAAATGGAAAGTGCGGGATTTTCCTCCACCCATGCCATGGACCGACTCTCAGTGATGGGGTTGGTTGAGCCGCTCAAGCGATTACCCGAGCTAATGAAAATCCGAAGAGCGCTGATCGCTCAACAGCTGGACTGGGCACCCGACCTATTTCTTGGCGTTGATAGCCCTGACTTTAATCTGCCGGTTGAGCGGCGATTACGTGAGCGGGGTATTACCACCGCGCATCTGGTAAGTCCTTCGGTGTGGGCATGGCGCAGGGGGCGGCTGAAAGGTATCCGCGCTTCGGTCGACAAGATGTTGTGCCTGCTGCCGTTCGAAGTCCCTATATACGAACAGGCGGGCATTGATGCGGTGTGTGTGGGGCATCCGCTCATCGATGACCTTAAGCATCTCGCTACACCTGAAGAACTGCGCGTCGATTTAGCACTGCCAAGCCATCAAACCTTGGTAGCCGTGTTGCCGGGTAGCCGCGAGGGAGAGGTGCGCCACCTGATGCCTGTTTTTGCGCAGACGATGCAGGCGATGCAGGCGCGCGATGCCAGTCTTTGCTTTGTCATCCCCGCTGCCAACGCCCATCGGGAAGCGCAGATCCGAGCGATGCTCAGCGGGTACTCGCTGAACGTTTCGGTGATCAGTGGTCAGGGTAGAGAGGTCATGGGTGCCAGCAATGCGGTGTTGTTGGCGTCGGGGACAGCGACGTTGGAGGCCATGTTGATGCGCAAACCCATGGTCATCGCTTACCGAATGTCGCCGGTGTCCTGGGCGCTCCTGTCGCGCATGGTTCAGACACCGTATGTGGGGCTGCCCAATATTCTGGCAGGTCGCGCGGTTGTGCCGGAGTACCTACAGCGTGAGGCCACGGCGGA
>CAXPKH010000092.1:0-22739 GCA_964217615.1 Luminiphilus sp. | reverse complement strand
CTTCCGGTGTCAGTACTGCATGGCAGAAACCATGCAATTCCTGCCGCGCTCACAAGTGCTGACGATTGAGGAATTACTCCGAACCGCCCGCGTTTTTACTGAGCTGGGCGTGCGCAAAATCCGCGTCACGGGGGGCGAACCCCTCGTGCGAAAGGGCGCAATTGATCTTTTTGAGGGCCTGGGCGCGCTACCCGATTTGGAAACACTCGCCCTCACCACCAATGGCAGCCAACTGGCCGATACCGCACACGCGCTCGAGGCCGCTGGCGTGCGAACGATCAATATCAGCCTGGATAGCCTCAACCCGAACCGCTTTCGGGAAATTACCCGGGTGGGGCATTTAGACACGGTACTGCAAGGCATAGACGCAGCCATCACGGCGGGCTTTGAGCGGATCCGCCTCAATGCAGTAGTCTTGGAGGGCCTCAATCGGGACGAGGTTCTACCCCTCACACAATTTGCTATTGAAAAACGGGTTCATATCGCCTTTATCGAAGAAATGCCGCTGGGTCAGGTGACGGTGGGAGGCAAGGCGTTGGCCTACGTCTCCTCGGCAACGCTGTTAGAGGAGCTCGCCCATCACTACGCGCTTGAGCCGCTGGCCAGTAACGACCTCGCGGGCCCCTCCAGAGACTTCCGCATTGGAGACACACAAACCGAACTGGGATTCATCTCCCCCCACAGCCACAACTTCTGCAGTCGCTGTAATAGACTGCGCATCAGCGCCGAGGGCCGTCTGCTGATGTGCCTTGGCAACGAGGAATCCATTGATTTACGCGCCTTGCTTCGGTCCGGCTGTTCCGACGCTGAGATCAAAAGCACTATTATTGATAGCCTCAGACTGAAACCCGAGCGGCATGTCTTCGACCGTCCCGAAGAGCCGCAGATCGTTCGCTTTATGAACGCCACTGGCGGTTGACGCCACAAAACTGGAAAACGTTGTGTCCGATTCTGATTACCCCGCTTTGGGCGATATAAACGCCATTCAGGGCTTATTTGAGAAAGCAGGCTATATCTGCACTACGCGCATTGCCACGGTCGTCAAATTGGCGGCGGCGCTGCAAAAGCCTGTTCTTATCGAGGGGCCACCGGGAGTGGGCAAGACTGAACTCGCCAAAACCTGCGCGACCGTAGTAAATCGACCGCTGGTGAGACTTCAGTGCTACGAGGGTCTGGATGAGAGCAAAGCGCTTTATGAGTGGAAATATGGCAAGCAACTGCTATACACGCAGCTCCTGAAGGAAAAACTGGGTGACATTCTTGATGGCGAAAAAGGCCTGTCGGAATCGATGAATCGGCTGCACCAGTTTGGCGACGTCTTCTACTCCGAAGCCTTTCTTGAGCCCCGCCCATTGCTGAAAGCCATGGAAATGGACAACGGTAGCGTTTTGCTTATCGACGAGATCGACAAGGCAGATTTTGAATTTGAATCGTTGCTTCTTGAGGTGCTGTCCGATTTTCAGGTCTCCATACCGGAGTTGGGCACCATTGGCGCACGATCCAAGCCCCTTGTTTTTCTGACCAGCAACGATACGAGAGACCTGTCAGATGCGCTTAAGCGGCGTTGCCTGCACCTCCATATTCCTTTTCCGACGGTCGAGCTCGAGGCAAAGATTGTCGCGAGCAGGGTGCCGGATCTCAGCCAATCCCTCACGGATCAGCTAGTTCGTTTCGTCCATGCCATCCGCGCTCTCGATTTGAAAAAAGCGCCCGCGATATCGGAAACCATCGACTGGGCCAAGAGTCTAATACTGCTGCACGCCAACAACCTCGAGAACGGGTTGGTGCTTGACACACTGAATGTCCTACTCAAATACGAGGAGGACATCAAAATCGCCGAGGGCCAACTACCTAAATTGATGGCAGCCATCAACGCCTAGCCGATATTTGTGACTGATCCCGGCGGCAATACCACCCGACAAAGCGCCAGTAGCGACCAACTGCTGGCGTTCATGCAGTTCCTGCGTGGTAAAAAAATTCCGGTCTCGCCCGCGGATACGCTGGACGCCATCGAGGCAGCGGAGCTGCTTGGCTATGCCGACAGAACGCTGCTCAAAAATGGCCTGGCCGCAACACTCGCAAAATCAAGTCGTGAGCTCACCCTGTTTGAGAGCGCATTCGACGAGTATTTCCAGGTCAATCACAAGGTCTCAACGGCCAACGCCGGGGCAACGGACGACGATGCTGAGCGACCCGTACCCGCGAACGGCCCCTCTCAAACCGAAGATCAAGTACCCCCCCATAACGGCGACGATCCTCTCGAGGGTCTGCGCGGTAACGCCCTATTTGACGCGCTCGAATCCAGAGACGAGAGCGCACTGTCGGTGGCCATTGAGACCGCCGCCACCGACGTCAAGGTTGAGGAGATCTCCTTATTCACCCAACGGGGACAATACGTCAGGAAGATGCTCGACGCGTTAGGCGATGAGGCGCTTCGCGCCGCAGCAATTGAATTTGAACAAAGTGAGCCCGCGGCATTTGAAGCGGTGCAGGCTTTACGGGAACAACTGCGTGAACGCGTCAGAGATAGAGTAGAACGCGCCTACCTCATTCATGCCAGTGCAAAAACGGAAGACCTTTTAGACGACTCGCTCTCCAAGCTAAAGCTGGGGAATATTGACCACAGTCAGATGGCCCGTCTAAAGCGCCTCATGGAGCGCATGGCGAGGAAACTGGCCGCTCGGCACGGCAGAAAGAGGCGTCGTTACCGTCGGGGCAAACTCCATGTGGGGGAGACGGTCAGAAAATCCGTCGCCACTGACGGCATTCCCTTTCACCCCCGTTGGCGAAAAATTGAAAGAAAACGCCCGCAGATCATGGCGATTTGCGATGTGAGCGGCTCGGTAGCGGCCTACGCGAAATTTCTGCTCATGTTTATTTATGCGCTGCAGGACGTACTCCCCCGCACACGAAGCTTTGCCTTCTCCGCTGCATTGGGAGAAGTGAGTGATCTCTTCGACTCACTACCCGTGGAAGAGGCGATCGAAAGGGTCAATCTCAAGTACGGAGGTGCAACCGACTACGGACGAGCGCTAAACGATTTCAGCGAGTTGGCGCTAGCCGAGGTGAATCATGCAACGACCGTGATCATTCTCGGTGATGCGAGAAATAATCAGGCTGATCCGCGACTGGAGCTACTCGCAGAAATAAAAGCGCGGGCCAAACAAGTCATTTGGTTGAACCCTGAGTCGATTCGCCTTTGGGGTACTGGAGATTCAGAAATGTTGAGCGTGAAGCGACACTGCCACGTGGCCAAAGAGTGCAACAACCTGAACCAGTTGGCTCGCATTATTGACCAGCTCCTGTCTGACAGACGCTAAGTCTCTAGGGCGATCTCGACAGCCGAGCTAGTTTAATCCTGCAATTTAAATGAAACGCTCTCCCCCGGTATCGCATCACTCGCCAACTTCAGCTTAAGACGCAAATTGTTCTCGGAGTCGGCATTTCGCAACGCCTCCTGCTCAGAAATCATACCTGCCTGACACAACTCCAACAGCGCCATGTCAAAGGTTTTCATGCCGCGGTCCTTTGATTTCTCCATGATTTCTTTCAGGCCGCCGATATCACCCCGCAAAATCAGTTCCTTGACTGTTGGGGACCCCAACATCACCTCTACAGCGGCACTCCTGCCACCTTCCCTATTGGGAATGAGCCTTTGCGAAATGAATGCCTGCAGGTTGAGCGACAAGTCCATCAGTAGTTGTTGTCGTTTCTCCTCAGGAAAAAAATTGATGATGCGGTCCAGCGCCTGATTGGCGTTGTTGGCATGCAATGTCGAGATACACAAGTGCCCGGTTTCAGCAAATGAAAGGGCGTGCTCCATGGTCTCTCTGTCCCGTATCTCGCCGATGAGAATGACATCGGGTGCCTGACGCAGCGTATTCTTCAACGCATTGTGCCAACTGCGGGTATCTACCCCTACTTCACGCTGATTGATAATCGACTTTTTGTGCTCATGGACAAACTCCACCGGGTCTTCGATCGTGACGATATGCCCGCTAGCCTGACGATTGCGGTAATCGATCATGGCCGCAAGGGAGGTGGATTTACCCGAGCCGGTGGCGCCGACAAAAAGAATCAATCCGCGCTTCTGCATGATGAGGTCCGTGAGCACCTCGGGCAGACCCAATTCATGCCACTGTGGGATTTCTGAGACGATAAACCGCGCGACAATGCTGACTTCGTTGCGCTGCCTGAAGATGTTGACCCGAAAGCGGCCCACGCCTGGCAAAAACAGCGCCAGATTCATTTCCAGTTCCCGCGCAAAATCCGCGCGCTGAGTGTCATCCATGATCTCATCAGCGATGACCGCTACTTCACCCGGTTCCAGTACGTTGGGTGCAATCGTCTTGAGCTCCCCGGCAAACTTGGCGCAGGGGGGAGCACCGGTAGCCAAAAAAAGATCAGAGCCTTTGCCCTGGGCAAGAATTCTCAACCATTCGTGGATTCGCATTGTTCACACACCTCCTTGTGCTTGCACCGCGTGATTCCGCTCGTCGCCTCGCAGTATGCGCCGCCTCTGTACGATGCGGCATTCGCACCGTACACTGCGCCCCAATTTAACCCCTGACGCGGGCTCACGCCTAGCGCCATTGACGTCAATTCATCACATGGGAGGAGAACCGTGTCGAGCCATGCTTCGGTTTTCCGGCAGGTATTGCTTGCAGAACCCGCACTGCTACAGCGCGTTCGGCGGGGGGTAGAGAAAGAAAGTCTTCGCGTGAATGCGAGTCAGGCGACGCTGGCGCAAACCCCACATCCAGTCACGCTAGGCTCCGCCCTAACGCATCCCTACATCACCACAGACTATTCCGAGGCGCTACTGGAGTTCATCACGCCAGTCTCTTCTTCAATCGCAGCAACGGAACAGGCGCTGGCCAATTTGCATCGCTTTACGGCCCAACAACTGGAAAATGAGTTTCTTTGGAACGCCAGCATGCCCTGCATTGTTAACGGTGATGCGGGGATTCCCATCGCAACATTCGGCCACTCCAATGTGGGTCTGATGAAACGGGTGTACCGAAATGGATTGAGTGTCCGTTATGGGCGCAGAATGCAGGCGATTGCAGGGATTCATTACAACTTTTCGTTACCTGATGCCTTCTGGGAGGCGGCAAGAGCCGGGGCAGGAAATCAATGCGATGCGACGCAGTTTCAAACCGAGGGCTATCTCGGTCTTATTCGCAATTTTTTCTCGCGGGTGTGGCTCTTGCTCTACTTGCTGGGGGCTTCTCCAACCGTCTGTGCCAGCTTCGTTCAGGGCAATCGCTCGCATCCCCTCGAGCCACTAGGCAAGGATCATCATAGTTACTACCTACCTTTCTCCACTTCGTTGCGCATGGGCGATCTTGGATACACCAGTAATGCGCAGGCGCGCATGAGTGTCTGTTACAACGACATCGACCAATACATCTCAACACTGAGGGAGGCAATTCTCACTCCGCACCCCGACTACGAATCATTTGTGGAAATGGAAAATGGCGAACGCGCGCAACTGAATACCTCTCTGCTGCAAATCGAAAACGAGTATTACAGCCCGATTCGTCCCAAACGCGTCACGCGCAGCGGTGAAGCACCCATCGTCGCACTGGCCCAGCGGGGCGTGGAATATGTCGAAGTACGGTGCGTCGATATCAATCCTTTTCTACCCTTCGGCATTGACGGAAACACCATGCGGTTATTGGATTTATTCCTGCTCGCCTGCCTGATTGACGAGAGCCCCCTGTGCGATGAGGCGGGGCAGCGCAGAAACGCCATCAACCTGCAAAAAGTCGTTAATATCGGCCGCGAGCCCGGCCTGAAACTATTATCTAACGATGGAAGTGAAAGACCACTCGCCGAGCTCGCACAACCCATCCTCGACAGAATGGACGAGATTGCCACCTGGTACGACGCACTTGAGTCAACAACCACCTTTCAAGAGGTCGTCAGCCGAGCACGGGAACAGCTGTCAAACCCGACGCTGACACTGTCCGCGCGGATGCTCAGCGAAATGGAACATAGCGGGCAAAGCTTTTGGCAATTGGCAACACACTACTCCCGGCAGTGGCACAACGAGCACTTGTCGAATCCACTTGAGTCATCGACGTTGGAGCAGTTGCGCGATGAGGCGCGAACGTCGCTGCAACGCCAGTCAGAAATCGAGGCGCGAGACACGCAGTCCTTCGAGGATTATCTGGCCGAGTTCTACCAGCAGTACGCGCAAACCTGACCATCTGGTCCGGAAAGCATAAAAAAAGCGCTCCTTAGAGCGCTTTCATTGGCCACTTTGATTTGCACTCGCCTCACGACGAGCGCGTTGTTGATATCAGAGTGCGATGTCGACTGCGTACGAGACAACAAACTTGATCTGGTCGTTGTCGTATCCACCCTCTGCGGCACCGCCTTTAACGTCGGTATCGGAAATCATGAACGTGAAACCGCCTTTCGATACGGTGATGTTGTAGTCGATATAGCCCTCTGCGTTACCATTAAACGCCTCAGCAAAATCGCCGTCGTGATGCCCGATGTGGAGGCCCACCGCTACGCCGTCACCGATTTCGAAGCCATAATCCAACGAGAGATAATGGGCTTCGCCAAACCCAAAGTCCTGACCCTCGGCCTCATCTGCCTCGGTGTTGGCGAGCAGATTTAATTTGGCGCTGAACCCACCAAAGCCCGCGCCAATATAGACTTCGCCAAAATCAAAATTCGCCTCTTTGTCGTAGTTGTAATACAGATAACCGACGTCCCAGCTGATTGCGCCCGTATCAAAAGCGAAGCCCGCATAAATGTCGTGCTCGTATGAGTACACATCGGAGGGGCCATAGTTCACATTGGACGCCCAAGTACCGATATAGAAGCCGCTGTCTGAGGCGTAATCGATGCCGCCCTGCACGGCTGCTTCGTTCTCCGTCTGGGTAAGCCCTCGCCAGATGTAGTTACTGGTCATATTCGCATTTGCGGACCATTCCCCTGCCTGGGAGTTTGCAGAGAACGCGCAAGCAAGCGCCACAGGCAATGCGATTGCGCCGAGTTTAGTGCGGGAAGTGGTTGTGTTCATGGTAGTTCCTCTTGATGTCATAAAAGTGGACCTGCACAGTGAGTAACGGACCTGGAACCACTGTGATGGCGAGCCTTCGGTCATCGGACACTTTGCAAAAGGCGGGCCAAAATCTATAACAATATGTTTTTTATTATTTTTTTAATTTTTTCGGGCGCTTTAAACAGTGACTTTCCCGAGATCACCCCCAGTTACCATGGAGGCGCGCGCCAAATGAGTGCGCCATCGCACAAAGTTAGCGCGGTACCCGCGTCGCTTGAAACGCGGAGCGACTGGGTGCTGATCGCATGGGGTTCTTGCGGACCCACGCTAATCCAGTGCCCCGCGACACGGCGTAAATCAACCGGGAAACTTACGAGGTGCCACTCATGCCCAACAGCAAAGCCCTGACCCACGCACTGACGCTGTCTTCACTGCTGCTTGCCCCAGCTCTGTCTGCGAACACCCCAGATTGCCAAGCAATCGCCGCTGAGACAGTCGCCGAGCTCAAAGCGGGTGCCGCAGATTGGTGGACCGAAGATACGGCAAGGATGGCTGGCATGGCGGCAGCATCTGCCTGCTTCAAGACACTCGCCAAGGCGGAAGCACCGAGCGATGAGGTGACAACAGGGGAGACGGTGGCGGACTCCGATGAAGAATCCACCGAGTTTATGGGGTTAGAGGTTCGCCCTTTGAGCGGGCCACCCAGTCGCAAGCCCTATGAGCGCACCCGAGACTGACGGTACCGCGACACGCCACAGTCGACCGGGCAGAGGGAGCTGGCCAAGGCCTCGCCCCCTTTCAGTAAGGGCGCGCTCTGCTTTGACGCGCCAGAGATACCGTCAGCTGACCGAAACTTAGCCTTCTTCCCGGGGGACTACGGCAATCAATTCGACATCGAACAACAGGGTGGCGTTAGGGCCAATCATCTGGCCTGCACCGCCCTCACCGTAACCCAGTTCCGGCGGAATAATGAACTTGTACTTGGCACCGGGTTTCATGAGTTGCAGACCTTCTGTCCACCCTGGAATCACTTGGGTAAGACCGAACGTAACGGTTTGACCCCGCTCGAAGCTACTGTCAAAAACGGTTCCATCGATTAGACGTCCCTCGTAGTGCACTTCAACAGAATCGGCTGCAACCGGGTTATCGCCCTCCCCAGCCTCGACGACGATGTACTGCAAGCCAGACTCAGTCGTTTGCACTTCACCTTTGGCACTCAAGTCTTCCATATAGGCTCTCCCCGCCTCTAGGTTGGACTGTGCGAGCGCGCTGCGCTCTGCCTCCGCCTCTGCCTGACGGCGCTCCTGAAAAGCCGTCATCTCCGCATTGATTTCGTCCTCGGTCAGTTTGGGCTCGGCACCTGTCATGGCATCCTCGAGACCTGCCGCATAAGCCGCAACATCCACGCTCATGGCATCAGCTGCCATCCTTTCGCCCATGCGCAATCCAATGCCGTAGCTCAATCGCGCGTCCGTGGACTCAAGCGACACGGCTTCATCCTCGGTCTTTGTGCCGCAGCCCAGCATTAGAGTGAAAGATAATGCGGCCGTCGTCAGGCCCAATCGGGTCAGGGGAGTACTCATGTTGCGTGCTCTCTGTGCTATGTATCGGACCGCGGATGTTACGTGGCTTGATCAAGGAGTACCACCACCTGTTCCCGTTCCGAGACATATTTACCGTCGCGAAACGGCGCAATCCGGCCGAGATTGCTGTGCATCAATTCACCCGACGTTCGGTCTGACTGGAAAATCACGTCCGCTTCCCCATCAGCGGACCCCATCACCGCATCCCAGATCAGTTCCGCGAGATGACGCTCTGCCTGAACTTCCAAAGCCAGTAGATGCTGGCGCGCGGTTTGTAGCCTCGAATCAGATCGCCATTGAATCCGCGTTTTCCTGAGCGGTAGCACGACAGCCGCCAACCAATCCCGAGAAGCCACCTGCAAACGCTCCACTGCACTCGCTTGCCACTCGCAATGCCGGCTGGCCAGCCAAGCGGCAAATAATGCCTCGAGCACGACCAAATCCAATGTGTCCTGAAGCGCTAGGAGAGATTCTCGGGTTGCCGGGTCACTGTAACGAGCCAACGACCAATCCCAAAATTCATCCACTGTCATGCGGAAGTTCCTGATCAAAGGCGTTAACGAGCGCCCATTTTTGCCCACGACTCAGACGACGAATAGCCGCCTCCTCCTGCTGCGCACTGGATCGGTTTGAACACGGTCTCCACCACACCAAGCGCACCGGTCGTCGGGCGCGGGTGTATCGAGCCCCACCCGCCTGGTGGCCGTTGTGCTGCTCGACACGCCGGTGCAGATCAGTCGTCACGCCTGTATACAGGGTCCTGTCGGCACACAAAACCAGATAGACATGCCACGGGGTGTCAGTGGATCGATCACAAGAGGTTGCCGGTTCGATGGCAGTAGGATATTTTCTTGCTTGCGTCATCCATCTTTCCCAAGAACGCGGCTATGAGTCGCCCCCCAACCACTGGAGCCTTTATGAGTGCCGATATTCTGCATGTGACCGACGACAACTTTGACGCGGAGGTGCTCTCCAGCGATCTGCCCGTTTTGGTCGACTTTTGGGCCGAATGGTGCGGTCCGTGCAAAATGATTGCCCCGATTCTCGAGGAGATTGCCACAGAATACGCGGGAAAAGTCAAAGTCTGTAAAGTCGACGTCGACGCCAATCCCGACATGCCGGGAAAATTTAATATCCGGGGCATACCCACCCTCATTCTGTTCAAATCGGGCAACGCAGTGGATACCAAGGTAGGCGCACTGTCAAAAAGCCAGCTCGGGGAGTTTATTGATTCCGCAATATGACGACACAGGGGGCGGAAAAAGCCGATCAGATTTTGCTGGACGTCCCTTTCTACCGATGCTAACTTTCTCCCGCGGTGTTCAAAGAACCCGCGCTGTGCCTCACTTTTCTTCCTTTTGATCTCTCACCCTAGTAGCCATCGCGGGCTCAGGTGACTATCGAATCGTTTCGAAGAGCAGGCACACAGTCGCCCTCCGGTGCGCATCAGCACAAGAAAGTCAAAAGAACATCGGATGGAATTCTTTCCCCTTACTGATAAACAACCAGCCGGAAGTTACTCGTGGAAGATCAAACCAACGCCAACGCAGAAGAGTTGGAAACCCCGCGCAGCGATGAAGCAGCGATCAGCAATCCCGATACAGACACTGGGGAGGCCGCTACGAAAAGCGCGCGCACGCTGAAACTCAAAGCCACCGAGTCTGAGGACAGCGGGAGTTCGGAAGAGCCAGTGTCTGCCCCTGAAGCGGAAGCCAATCATTCAGCGGAGGCAGGCGCCGGTGGAGAGGAGGATGGCCAGCAGGGTCGCTCACGCAGAGGTCGTCAGCGACGCCCCAGACGGGATCCGAATACTCCCAGCGCCAACCCCATGAGCCTCACCGACCTCAAGAACAAGTCAACGCAAGAACTGATCGACATGGCCCGAGAGATGGGCATCGAGAACATGGCTCGTTCGCGCAAGCAAGACATTATCTTCGCGCTGCTCAAGCGTCACGCTAAAAGTGGCGAGGATATATGGGGCGATGGCGTTCTGGAAATTCTGCAGGATGGATTTGGATTCCTGCGCTCTGCGGACAGCTCGTTTTTAGCCGGGCCCGACGATATTTATGTCAGCCCAAGCCAAATCAGGCGCTTCAACCTCCGCACGGGCGATACGGTCACTGGGATGATCCGCCCCCCCAAAGATTCGGAAAGATATTTCGCCTTACTCAAGGTAAAGGACGTCAACTTTGAGTCCCCCGAGAGCGCAAAAAGTAAAATTCTTTTTGAAAACCTGACGCCGCTGTTCCCCAACGAACGATTGACCCTTGAGAAGGGCAATGGCTCGACCGAGGATCTTACAGGTCGAATCATTGATCTGGTTGCGCCCATCGGCAAAGGCCAGAGAGGGCTATTGGTCGCGCCACCCAAGGCCGGAAAGACCATCATGATGCAAAGCATTGCCCAGGCGATTATTTCAAATAATCCTGAATGCTATGTGATCGTATTACTGATCGATGAGCGCCCAGAAGAGGTCACGGAGATGCAGCGCTCTGTTGGTGCTCGCGGCGCAGAGGTTGTGGCATCCACATTTGACGAACCCCCCTCTCGCCACGTACAGGTCGCCGATATGGTGATCGAGAAAGCCAAACGATTGGTGGAACACAAACGCGACGTGGTCATCTTGCTGGATTCAATCACCCGCCTCGCCCGCGCCTACAACACGGTCATTCCCAGCTCTGGCAAAGTACTGACCGGCGGTGTTGATGCGCATGCGCTTGAGCGCCCCAAGCGTTTCTTTGGCGCCGCGCGCAATATCGAGGAAGGAGGCAGTCTCTCCATTATCGCTACCGCGCTGATTGACACGGGTTCGAAAATGGACGAGGTGATTTACGAGGAGTTCAAGGGCACTGGCAACATGGAACTCCATCTCGACCGCAAGATTGCTGAAAAACGCGTTTATCCTGCGATCAATATTCGTCGCTCCGGAACCCGCCGTGAGGAATTACTCACCGGAGACGAGGAACTACAGAGAATGTGGATTCTGAGAAAGCTACTGCACGGAATGGAAGACCTTCCCGCCGAGGAATTCCTGCTGGACAAGCTTAAGGACACCAAATCCAACGACGAATTCTTCAAGTCCATGAAGCGCAAGTAAATCGCCGTCATGCCGAGCTTTGTTGACCTGCGGGAATTCATTAACGAGCTCGAGAAGCGAGGAGATCTCGTCCGCATCACGGAAGAGATCGATCCGAAACTGGAAATGACTGAAATCGCTGACCGCACCCTCCGCGGAGGTGGACCCGCGCTCATTTTTGAAAACCCGAAAGGATCCCAAATTCCGGTGCTGGCCAATCTGTTCGGTACGGAAAAGCGGGTTGCTTTGGGTATGGGCGAGGAGTCGGTGGAAGCATTGCGCGATGTCGGCGAATTGCTGGCATACCTTCGACAACCCGACCCACCCAAAGGCTTCCGCGATCTTGTCGATAAGGCGCCCCTGTTAAAAAAAATACTGACCATGGGCCCCAATGTGGTGAAAAACGCGCCCTGTCAGCAGGTAATTTACTCCGGCGAGGATGTTGATCTTCACCGGTTACCGATTCAGACCTGCTGGCCGGGAGACGTCGGCCCACTGGTCACATGGCCGCTGGTGATTACACGGGGCCCCGAGAAAGAGCGCATGAATCTCGGCATCTACCGCATGCAATTATTGGGTAAAAATAAACTCATCATGCGCTGGCTGTCCCATCGCGGTGGGGCGCTGGATTTTCGAGACTGGAAACTGAAGCGTCCTGGCGAGCCCTATCCGGTAGCCGTTGCTTTAGGGGCTGATCCCGCAACCACCCTCGGCGCAGTCACACCCGTGCCCGATGCACTATCAGAATACGCTTTTGCGGGTTTGCTCCGGGGCAAAAAAACCGATCTCGCGCACTGCATATCGGACCACTGCAAAAAAAACGAACTGATGGTGCCCGCACATAGTGAAATTATTCTTGAGGGATTTATTGATCCCGATGAGCTGGCAGAAGAAGGCCCCTTTGGTGACCACACAGGTTATTACAATGAGGTAGAGTCATTCCCCGTATTTACCGTGAAAACCATCACAACCCGTGAGAACCCGATTTACCACAGCACCTACACCGGCCGACCGCCGGACGAGCCGGCCATACTAGGGGTAGCGCTCAACGAGGTCTTCGTGCCCCTCCTGAAAAAGCAATTCCCCGAAATCACAGATTTTTATCTTCCCCCGGAGGGGTGCTCCTACCGAATGGCAGTCGTCACAATGCGAAAGGAGTATCCGGGCCACGCCAAGCGCGTCATGTTCGGTGTCTGGTCCTTCCTGCGCCAGTTCATGTATACCAAATTCATTGTTGTCACCGACGATGACGTTAACGCGCGATCTTGGGAGGACGTTATTTGGGCAATGACCACTCGTATGGATCCCGCCAGAGACTGCACCATTGTCGAAAACACGCCCATTGACTACCTCGATTTTGCCTCTCCCGTGGCGGGGCTGGGCTCTAAAATTGGCATGGACGCCACAAACAAATGGGAGGGCGAGACCCAAAGAGAGTGGGGGCGTGTTATCGAGATGGATGGCGCGGTGCAATCGCGCATTGATGCGCTATGGGACTCTCTGGGCATAATATTGCCCGGACGATGATCAATCGATATCTGCCGCTCCGGCGGCGAAAGATGACCCCGTGACGGCCAGCGAGGCGATGACCTCTCTTTCTACCTTGGCGGCCTGCTGTTCATCCCCTTGCCCCCGCAACCAGCGGCACCACCCCGCCGCGCTAGAGGGTAGTTTCCCCAGCGAATAGGCCTGTTGCCAAAGTTCCCCCGCCTCCGCGCTTCTGCCATCCTGCTCGGCGATATGGGCCAGCGCAGCATGACACCGACCATCAAGATCCTTGTCGGCCCAGTGACGAAGCACTTTTTGTAATTTAACGGCCTGTCGATCGGGAAGGGCCTGCACCGCATCAAAGGAGACCTCTTCAACCTGACCGCCCAAACGCTCGATCAATACCTTCAGCAGCGACTCCCATTCTTTTCGCGCTGTCAGGGTGCGGATCAGCGTCACCCACACTTCGCTCCCCTCCTCCTTGAGCCCCGCTGGTGCTTGGCGCCACAGTTTGAGGAGCTCGGCGGGGGGATTTCTTTTATCCGACAGCAGCACGCAGTAGGCTTCCCGCTCCCACTGGTCGACCAGTGTCTCGGGGAGAAGACGGCTTCCTCGCAGCGCGACTGCCAAACCCATCAGTTCTGTCCACTCTTGTTGTGCATAGGCCAACTGCGCGCGGAGCTTTTTTGCCTGAGGCAGCCCCCGCTCATCGGTCGTTAAGCCGCCCAGCGCCTTTTTCGCCTGAACATAATCTGCCATCGCCAGCAGGCACTCGGCCCGCGCCAGCAGAATCAAATGTCTGGGGGTCTGCCCGGCTCGCTCCGCTGCGTTCAATAGTGTGATGGCGCGATCAGGGTCACCCTCTCTCTCTGCGGCGATAGCGGCATAGATCGGGTTCAGCACCGTTCTCGCTTCCGAGGCATGCGCCTTCGACAGGGCGCGATCTGCCACCGCCCATCTTCCCTCGAAAAATGCCGCTAAGCCTTTATCCGCCCGGCGCTGCGCGCCTCTCGCAGAGCGCAGACCCAACCATTGGCGAAGTCTCAAAGGGATGCGCAAGGTCGAGCGAAAAAACTCTCGGAGCAGGGCGAGCGATACCACCAGTAGCAAACCCAGTCCCAGAGCTAACCAAACAGAGGTCTCCAACTGCCAGCCTCGCCAACGAAGCAGCACATACCCCGCATCTTCCGCAATTAGGCTAGCCAGTATCGCGCCGACCAGAAGGCCGATGACGAGATAAAGATTGAAGCGCGTCATTGTTCCGGCGCCATCTGCGTGCCGAGTCTCTCCAGCTCGAGATCCAGTAAATTTCGCGTCGCCAACATATCGGGTAACTGCGGCGCAATGTCGTAGCCCTGCAACGCCCGGATCTCTGCCAAGACGCTCTCCACGCGATCAGGGTCGTATTGGGAAAAAAGCGCCACGAAATCCGCAGACCGCTCTAGTGACTGCTTATAGAGACTGGCGTTAGCAGAAAGCATCGCGATCTGGGATTGCTCGAGCAGCATGCGCAAATTTTGTCGGGCCAGCGCCGCCCATTCAGGTGTCATGAGCGCAGCAATGTCCTCGCTACTGCGCCGAATCACCAGATACGCCGAGAGCTGGCGCATCGCTGCATACCAGCTGGATTCAACACCGTCCAACCAATTTTGAGCGCTCGCGGCCCGATCGACTGCCGCTGCATTCGCGTCTGGCGCTGGCTGATGCTCGTAGGCCAGCTGTAACTGCGCTGCCTGATCAATCAAGGCAGCCAAACGCGCATACAACCCAACCTCGTCGACCCGCGTAACCGCAGCTAGATTGGCGTGATCCTGCGCAATGGCAAAGCGTAC
Organism: Luminiphilus sp.; assembly: GCA_964217615.1. Taxonomy (GTDB): domain Bacteria; phylum Pseudomonadota; class Gammaproteobacteria; order Pseudomonadales; family Halieaceae; genus Luminiphilus. The sequence goes on along the minus strand of CAXPKH010000092.1, from coordinate 7,736 downwards.
CGGTTCGTAAGCAGGCGCCTCTGTGGCGCGCAATAGCGTGTCAGCTTGCATCAACAAGGCCATCGCCGCATCGATATCACGGGCCACCAACAGGCGCTGACTCGCAAGACGCAGCAAAAACGCGGCCTCGTGGCCCAACCAGGCACGACGATCCACCGCCATTAAGCGGTCGACCTGTTGCTCGAGCCGGCCGATACGCAGCGCTGATTGATTTTGCGTGTCCGTCAGCTCGGCATCGATCTCGCTTCGCAGACGCGCGAGCATCTGCTCCCAATCCCGTCGCGCAGCCTCAAGCGAGGACCGGGTGCGCGCCTCCGAAGCCGCATCGGCCACAGCCGAGATATCAGGGCTTCGCTCAACCGCCGCGGTCAGTTCCTGCAAGTGCTGCTCGAAGCCGGTAAAGCGTTGCCATTGCTCCAACACCAGCGGCCATCCGAGAAAATAGCCGCCCGCACCTAGCGCGCCGCAGAAAACCAAAACAATCGGCACCCACCCCATAAGACCCCGCGGGCGTGGGGGGCGCTCGTTGGCCGATTTTGTATCGGATTTCTTTTCAGAAGTCGCCGCTTCGGTCATCTTCGCGCCCCGCTTTCGGTCCATTGGTGCAAAACCCGGATCACCGCTTGATCACTGGCGTCATCGGCGCGAAGCACTCTGCGCCAACCCAATCGGGAAGCCATTTGCGCGACTCGCTCCGAAGGCACCACAACCGGAGACTGAAGCAGATTTTGCGTCTCCTCCGAGGCCAGCAGGTGGGTCAAACGCGACAAAGTCTCCCCGCTACTGGCTTGAAAAATCCAGTCGTCGGTTTTATTACTCAGGGTCGAGAGGTCGACCTCTGGCCAGCACCGGCGGTAACAGGGAAATTCACTAACAGAGACACCCCGCTCACGAAGTCCATTGACCAAGGTGTCGCGCCCTCCCTCACCCTTAACAACCAGAACACGGCCCACCTCGTCGGTATTGAATTCGGGCATGGCCAACAACCCCTCCGAGTCCTGCCGATCAGGCAGGCGTGAATCAATATCGTGTTGCTTGAGTATCTCTCGCGTTTTTGTCCCCACCGCTATCACTCTGGGCGCCCGCCCCTCAAGCAGCAGGGGTGCAAGAACAGGAAGCCCATACTTCACCGCATTGGCACTGATAAAAACCCAGATATCTCCCGGTTCAGGTAGCGCAGAAAGTTCATCTGACGTCAGTGGCGCAATCGTCATGAGGGGCAAACAAAGCGCTTTGAAACCCTCGCCGGTAAGGAGCCCAGCCAATCGCTCACTATCCGCCGCAGGTCGGGTCAGTACAACAGTCGTCATCCTCGGACAGCGCTAATCAGATCCTTGGCGCCCTGAGAGAGCAACATGTCGGCCACTCCCAGACCCAGTTGCTCGGGGTCAACGCCGCGCGCCTCTGCCATCAACAGTTGAGTGCCATCGGTCGCGCCCACACGAGCTCGCAACCAGAGAGTGTCCTGCTCCCACTCCGCAAAAGCCGCAATCGGAACGTCACAACCGCCGTCGAGTCGGCGAACGACGGCTCGCTCAGCCTGAACACGCATCGCCGTCAAGTCGTGATGTAATGGCGCCAATAACGCGCTAACACGATCATCATCCTCTCGAAACTCAATGCCAACCGCGCCCTGCCCTGCCGCAGGCAGGGAAAACTGCGGATCAATCGCGTCACCAATCCGCGCTTCGAAACCCAATCGGATCAACCCTGCACAAGCAAGAATGATGGCGTCGAAATCGCCCCGATCGAGCTTAGCCAGTCGGGTATTGACGTTCCCTCTCAAAAATCCAATGTCGAGATCGGGACGATGCTGGGCGATCTGGCAACTGCGGCGCAGACTCGAGGTTCCCAATCGGGCTCCCTCGGGCAACGCGTCAAAGCTGTCGACCCCCACCAGCGCATCGCGGGGGTCCTCTCGCTCGCAAATCACCCCAAGGGTCAGCCCATCGGGCAGCACCATCGGCACATCCTTCATGGAATGCACCGCAATATCCGCGCGACCATCAAGCAGTGCTGTCTCCAGTTCTTTGACGAACAGTCCTTTTCCACCCACCTTGTAGAGCGGCTGCTCCAGCAGCTGATCGCCACGCGATGTCATCCCCAACAGGGTGACTTGTAAAGCCGGGTGCTCAGCCTCGAGTCGGGCCTTTACGTACTCCGCTTGCCATAGCGCGAGCGGGCTCTCCCTCGTGGCAATCACGATTTTGTCGGACACACTATTTCCCCCGTTGACTCATAAAGTCTATCACGGGGCGACATTTCACCGCTCTCTGGCAAAGCCCTCTGACAGGATCCGCTGTTAGAATCTCGGCATGGACGCGAGGAATAGAGCGCTATGAGCGATCGAGAATCACAGCCGGAACAGGCAATGTGGGGGGGCCGTTTTGACGAGCCCACAGATACCTTTGTGCAACGCTTTACCGCCTCGGAATCCTTTGATCGCCGCCTCGCAGCCTGCGACATTCAGGGCTCCAGAGCGCACGCCAATATGCTGCAGGAAACGGGGGTGCTCACCCCAGAGGAAAACGCGGCCATTCAACAGGGACTCACCACTATCCTCGACGAAATTGGCGCCGGCAATTTCCAATGGCTGATTGAGCGCGAAGACGTGCACATGAATATTGAGGCCCGCCTGACAGAGCTGATCGGAGATACCGGCAAAAAACTGCACACGGGACGCTCAAGAAATGATCAGGTTGCGACCGATCTGCGCTTGTATTTACGTGGTGAGGTCGACCACGCGGGCGCCGAAATTTCCCGACTGCAAGGCGCCTTGCTGGTGCAGGCTGAGACCCATGCAGACACCATCATGCCCGGCTTCACGCACCTGCAGGTCGCACAGCCCGTGACCTTTGGGCACCATCTGATGGCTTGGTACGAAATGCTCGAGCGGGATTACCAGCGTCTGATGGACTGCAAAGCCCGAATCAATGAGTGCCCCTTGGGTGCCGCTGCATTAGCAGGAACAACCTTCCCTATCGATCGGCAGGCAACGGCGACAGCACTCGGGTTTGATGGCCCAACGCGTAATTCTCTGGACAGCGTCGCCGATCGAGATTTTGCTATTGAATTTTGTGCCGCGGCAGCGCTGGTCCTGAATCATCTCTCGCGAATGTCGGAAGAACTGGTGCTGTGGACCTCTGCGCAATTCGGATTCATCGAACTGCCAGATCGTTTCTGTACCGGCTCCTCGATCATGCCCCAAAAGAAAAATCCGGATGTCCCCGAGTTGGTCAGGGGGAAGTCAGGTCGCGCCACCGGTAACCTCGTCACGCTCCTGACCTTAATGAAATCGCAACCCTTGGCATACAACAAAGATAACCAAGAGGATAAAGAGGCGCTGTTCGACAGTGTCGACACCCTCAACGATTGTCTCAAGGCATTCGCGGATATGATTCCGGCTATCAAAGTCGTGCCTTCGCGAATGCGAGAGGCGGCGCTACAAGGGTTTTCAACAGCGACCGATCTCGCAGATTACCTGGTCCGCAGTGGCATTCCCTTCAGGGATGCGCACGAAATTGTTGGGCAAGCGGTCGCACACTGCATCAAGTCAGACTGCGATCTTGCAGGACTGCCTCTGGAAACCCTCCAAGGTTTCCATCCGGCAATTGCAGAGGACGTATTCGAGGTGCTCACTTTGGAAGGTTCGATCGCCGCGCGAAATCATATCGGCGGCACAGCGCCCGCCCAGGTGCGCGAGGCTATTGGCGTGGCCAGAGCGGCACTGGCGTCTCGCTAAGCGTCGAACGCCATCCGGAAATTGACAAAGAAATTGATGTCGGGGGCGGTCTCTACGACCACGTCTTCACTGAAACCGAAATCGACCGACCATCGGTCTGAGGGCCGCCACCTGAGCGCCGCGCTGAGCATGCCGGCCGTCTGGTTCAGTGGCTCCAAATAGCCCCGGGAAATACCCTCGTGGGCGTCGTACTGAAGCAGTGCAGACCAGTGCGGCGCGAAGGCCCAGTCTACAGACAGACCCGCAAACCACAGGTTACTGCGCTGCCCTTCACCCAGTAGCGCGCTGTCGCCGGCCCATGTCGTACCCAACTGACCATGCCAGCTCAGTGAGCCGTTCTCAGGATATTGGCCGCTGAAGCGCAGTAGCGCGAAAACATCGGTCGTCCCACTACCGAGCCAGTGTCGGCTATTACCCGTTGCGCTTTTCATACCGATACTCGCCGCCAAGGTGGCGGAAGCTGACCGCAAAAGTTCACGACTGAGCGCCAATTCAATGTCACCCAGTCCTTGTGCCGATCGCTCTAAGCCCGCTACCTGACCCTGCTCCGCCAACGCATAACTAAGAACGTTTCTGGGATAGCGATCGCGGTCTCCATTCGGTAGTCCAAATGCCTTGTGCCAGCGCTCAATCGCATTATCCGTAAACCCGCCCGAATGATGGTTCCACGGCAGCGTCAATTCGACATCCCAGCGCCTTGCAAACCCGTAACGAAGCGATAAGGCCAGTCGGTCAGTTTGACCATCGAGGTGGAGCGAGTCACCGGCTGCAGACTGTATGACAAAGTGATTGGCAATCATCCCCGAAAGTGCCCACTGCACCCCGGGTATCACCTGCGCGGTTCGCTGCTCTGGCAATGCCCTCAGCATGGCAAAGGGCGATAGATTAACGATCGCCAAGGGCTCCTCGAACGCGTGCACTCGAGTGCATTCGATAAAGACCAAGCTGACAAAAGCAAGAATCTTACTGTGGCGAATCACCCGAGGAACTCCAGTCGAGTGCCAAACCGGTATGCTCGGCGATCTCCCGCGCCAGCACCGTCTCAAAGACTTCCCCGGTTTTAGTGTCGATCCAATGATCCTCTTCCCACAGATAATGAAAACCACCCCCAGGCGTAGCCAGCCAAAGCTGTTCCGTCGGTGGCTGCCGGCTGAAAACAAACACCGCGCCATTTTCAAATGTCACATTAATCACACCTTCAGCGCCACGAATATCAATATCGTCGGGAAGCATCTCCAGTGCACTTTCCACCTGGTCAAAAGTGGCCTCTATGCGTTCGTAATAGTCATTCGTTGCCATATACATTCCCGATGCTTTCTTCAGTTGACGGCGCCGGCCGGTTGCGATCGCAGGCCACGACCATGAGTCTCCCGCACCGCGCTGTTATACTGCCAGTTTTTCCGAGGTCAAACTGTGAAGGCCATTTTTTTTGTCCTGCTGTGCGGGTGCTTGTTTGGCTGCGGTCAACAAGGGCCGTTACGTCCCGCTGACACAGAAGAAACAGCAACACTAGCAAACTGATGTCCCTATTTACCCTCAATAACGGATCGCTCCACTGCGAGGACGTCTCGCTGGAGGATATCGCTACTGCGCACGGTACACCCACTTATGTGTATTCGGCGGCCAGTATAGATGCCGCATTCAGAAACTATCAGGTGGCATTAAGTGGTCGAGCGCACCTGATCTGTTACGCCGTCAAGGCAAACTCCAACCTCGCCATATTAAATCGCCTCGCCAGACTCGGTGCGGGTTTTGATGTGGTCTCGGGCGGCGAATTGGCGCGCGTGGTTCAAGCCGGCGGCGATCCCGGCAAGGTGGTTTTTTCCGGTGTTGGTAAAACACGCGGGGAACTGGCCCTCGCCTTAGATAAAGGGATTCATTGCTTCAACGTTGAATCCGAGTCTGAACTCAAGCAATTGGCTGACGTTGCAGCGACACAGGGACAGGTCGCACCGGTGTCGATCCGCATCAACCCCGACGTCGATGCGGGTACGCACCCTTATATATCGACCGGTCTGCGAGAGAATAAGTTTGGGGTAGACGCCGCCACCGCTCGCCGCTTGTATCACCTGGCGCGCGACTCAGAGGCGCTCAATCCGATTGGCCTGGACTGTCATATCGGTAGCCAGATCATGGATATCGCGCCTTTTCTCGAGTCCGTCGATTTCTTGATCGCCATGATCCACGAGCTATCAGAGGAAGGGATTCAACTCTCGCATTTGGATATCGGTGGCGGTTTGGGTGTGAGCTACGAAGCCGCTGCCCCCCGAGTGTCCGACTACATCGCGGCGCTACTCGATCGTCTTGCTGGCCTGGAGCTGGAGCTCATCCTCGAACCCGGCAGATCGATTGTTGCCATGGCGGGGGCGCTACTCACAAAGGTTGAATACTTGAAACCCACTTCGCTTCGCCACTTCGCGATTGTCGACGCGGCCATGAATGATCTCTTGCGACCCGCTCTCTACGGTGCATGGCAGGAAATCTGCCCGGTGACACCGCGCGCGGGGGAGGTACGGGAGTGGGATATTGTCGGCCCCGTTTGCGAGACGGCGGATTTTCTCGGCAAAGCCCGTCCGCTGTCTCTGGCTGAGGGTGATTTACTGTCAATAATGGGAGCCGGCGCCTACGGCTATTCCATGACCTCAAATTACAATAGCCGGCCAAGAGCTGCCGAGGTGATGGTCGACGGATCGGTCGCACATCTAATCGGCAGGCGAGAATCACTCGAATCGCTGTGGCAGAGAGAATCCATCCCGCCGGAGTCGTCAATATGAAGCTCTCCTTTACCAAGATGCATGGCGCGGGCAACGATTTCGTCATGCTGGATGGTGTCTCTCAGTCCATTGACGTCACGGAATCATTGATCAAACGGCTAGCTGACCGGCACCGCGGCATTGGTTGCGATCAAGTTTTGCTGCTCACCCCGCCAGATGATCCGAACGCAGATTTTCGCTACACCATCTTCAATGCCGATGGCTCCAGGGCGGGTCAATGCGGCAATGGCGCCCGTTGCGCCGGTCGTTTTCTCAGGGAAAAAAGGCTCACACGCAAGCGCAGACTGATACTGCTCACAGACGGCGAGCCCTTGGAACTGTCGCTCAGCGAGGATGGTCGGGTGTTCGCGGGACTCGCCCCCCCGCAATTCGCGCCCGCAGCAATACCTTTTCAGGCCGAGGAGAGTCGTCATCAGTACAGCATCGAGGTACAAGGCCAAGTGCTCTCAATTGGGGCCGTCTCAATGGGCAACCCGCATGCTGTACTGATTGTGGATGATACCCAAGGGGCTCCGGTGCCGGTTCTGGGTCCTTTACTCGAGTCTCACGCACGTTTTCCCGAGCGTGCCAATGTCAGCTTCATGCAAGTACTGTCTCGTTCAGAAATAAAGCTCCGCGTGTACGAGCGAGGCGTAGGAGAAACCCAAGCCTGTGGATCAGGCGCCTGTGCTGCTGTAGTCCACGGGGTTCAGGCTGATTTGTTGGACGCCAAGGTAACCGTTCACCTCCCAGGAGGAAAACTCTCGGTAGCCTGGGAAGGAGGGCAGGAGCGAGTTTGGTTGGGAGGTCCCACAACCACAGTCTTTGAGGGTACCATCTCTATCAGCAATTGAGTGACGCACTAGGTTGAGAGGGTCCTCGCATTGAGCGCTGCCCAACGCAGGAGAACCCTGTCAATGTCACTCGCTACCGACTACACCAATACGGCGATGAGTTTATGAACCCAGCAATCAATCCCGAGGATGTGGAGCAATTTCTTCGGGACAACCCAGATTTTCTTCAGCAAAGGCCCGCGTTGCTGGCCGCACTCAATCTGCCACATGGCGGGGAAGGTGCCGTGTCGCTGGTCGAAAGGCAAGTCGCTATTTTGCGCGAGCGCAACATCACCTCCAGACAAAAGCTGGTCGAACTGTCGGAGATTGGCCGGGAAAATGACCGTCTGCTTGAAGCCACTCGACAGACAATTCTCGCCCTGCTAAACGCCGTTGACAGGGGCCACG
>CAXPKH010000091.1:0-17452 GCA_964217615.1 Luminiphilus sp. | reverse complement strand
GCAATCGATTCTCCGCGACCTCGGTGGACCAGTTGCCGCATCATCTGGTGTCACTTTGGTGCTTTGGGCACATGTTGCTGCAGCCCATTCCTGATGTTGATCGCACCCAATACTTTTTGATGCTGGGCGCGAATCCTTTGGCATCGAATGGCAGTATGTGGACCGTGCCGGACGTGCGCCGTCGGCTCAAAGCACTCACCGCGCGGGGCGGAAAGCTGGTGGTGATCGACCCTCGCAGGACGGAAACGGCGCAACTGGCCAGTGAGCATCTCTTTATTCGACCGGGCTCAGACGCGGCATTTCTGCTCGCCGTGATTCATGTGCTATTCAGAGATGACTTGGCAGCACCGGGGCCGCTGTCGGCATTTACCGATGGTCTTGACGAGGTCGCCGAGGCGGTAAGGGAGCTCACACCGGTATGGGCGGCTGAAAAGACAGGGATCGCCGCCGCGGATATCGAGCGCATTGCCCACGATTTTGCCGGCGCCGAGGCAGCGATTTGCTACGGCAGAATGGGTGTCAGTACCCAAGCTTTTGGTGCGCTCTGCCAGTGGGCGATTCAGGTCATCAATGTGGTCACCGGAAATCTGGATAAGCCCGGCGGCAGTTTGTTTACCCTACCGGCCATGGATCAAGTCACGAATACCAGCCCCGGTGGGTTTGCCCGATTCAGCAGTCGGGGGAGGGGGTTGCCGGAGTTTAATTATGAACTTCCCGCCGCGGCGATGGTTGACGAGATTCGCACGCCGGGAGACGGACAGATTCGCCTGATGTTTACTGGCGCGGGAAATCCGGTGCTGTCCACGCCTAATGGTGCGGCCCTCGATGAGGCGCTAGAAGAGCTGGATTTCATGATCTCTCTTGACCCGGCGCTCAATGAGACCACTCGCCATGCCGATGTGATCCTACCTCCCACGTCACCCCTGGAGCATGATCACTACGATATTGGATTCCATAATCTGGCGGTGCGAAATACCGCACGTTACAGCCCGCCCGTGTTTGATAAACCAGACGACGCGCTACACGACTGGGAGATCTTTGCTGAACTGGGTGAGCGGGTAGCCCAACTCTTGGGTCTTGAGCCCATGCCCCGTCATCCACCGCATCAATTGGTCGATGCGGCGCTTCGGGGAGGGCCTTATGGGGATGCCAGCGAATGGCAGGTCAGTCTTGAAAAGTTGTTGGAACATCCTTCGGGCATCGATTTTGGACCCCTGCAACCATCCTGCCCTGATCGACTTCGGACCGCCGATAAACGCATTCGGCTCGCCATCCCGGAGATCTTGCGCGATATTGACCGACTGGTTGACGAAGCTGCCGCGCCGGTTGGGGGATATCGGCTGATTGGACGGCGTCACGTTCGAGACAACAATTCTTGGATGCACAATCACCATCGGTTGATGAAAGGCAAGCCGCGCTGCCAGCTTTTGATGCATCCCGACGATGTGGTGAGTGAAGGTTGGCACAGCGGCATGACAGTAACGGTCAGCAGTCGGGTCGGCCACATTCAAGCCGAGATTGCCGCGTCCGATGAGGTGATGCCGGGCGTCGTGAGTCTTCCTCATGGATACGGGCACGGCCGCAGTGGCACGCGGTCGAGTATTGCCAATCGTCACGCGGGGGTCAGTTGCAACGACATCACAGATGAGCAGTTTATCGACCAGCTCTCTGGCAACGCCGCAGTGAATGGCGTTGTGGTTCAACTGAGTGTGTCGGCAGCCTAGCGCCGGTTGGCGAACGACAATCTCAGGAATCGTTTTCAAGGGAACCAGTGATGAGTAATGACGGGATACCGGTAAAGCAAATCGACAGTGGTGAAAAATTCACCAACGATCGCGGTATGCGGGTCATCAAAGACGGTATCAAGGCCTCGGCCACGGATGCGCAGCGTTTGGCCAAGCCGGAATGGTTAAAAATGCGCGTCCAAAATAGCCCCAAATTCGAGGCGGTCCGGTCAATTGTCCATGAGCACCGATTGGCGACCGTCTGTGAAGAGGCCAAGTGCCCCAACATCAGTGAGTGCTGGAGCGCGGGAACCGCGACCATCATGCTAATGGGTGATGTCTGCACTCGCGCGTGTCGCTTTTGCTCGGTGAACACGGGTAATCCCGCGGGCTGGTTAGACCCGGATGAACCCGCCAATACCGCGGAAGCGGTGCGCTTAATGGACCTGAAGTACGTGGTGCTGACGTCTGTGAATCGGGATGACCTGGCGGATGGCGGTGCCGGCCACTACGCTGCAGTGGTTCGCGCAACCAAGGCAATGAATCCGCAGACGGCAGTGGAAGCGCTCACGCCTGATTTTCTGGGGGATCTGCAGGCAGTGGAAGTCCTGTTGGATTCTGGCATCGAGGTGTTTGCTCAAAATGTAGAGACGGTGAAGCGCCTTACCCACCCAGTGCGTGATCCTCGCGCGGGTTATGAACAGACACTCGAAGTGCTGGCCTATGGCAAGGCTTACCGGCCTGATGTGATAACAAAAACATCATTAATGCTGGGTCTTGGTGAGCGGGAGGATGAGCTGAAGGTCTGCATGGACGATCTGCGCAGTCACTCCGTTGACGTGCTGACATTGGGGCAGTACCTGCAGCCGACCCGACATCACCTGCCAGTAGAGCGATTTGTCACACCCGATGAGTTTGCGTTGTATCGAGAGTGGGGGCTGGAGAGGGGATTTCTCGAAGTTGTTTCGGGTGTTTTTGTGCGGTCCAGTTATCGGGCGGAGCGAGTGCTCGAGCACAACAACGTCGGACTTGGGTCCGCATGACGTGCCGATGGGGCACGGTCCCAGAATCCTCCGTCTCGTTTCGGTAGACAAAGCCAACGGCAGCGCTATTCTGGGCAAAGGCCCCTGAAGCCCACTGCTCGTACTAACAATTTTTGTACGGCGAATGGTAGAGGGTTTGGCTGCGTAGGGCCTGAAAAGGGTATTGATGAGTGTCAGAGGAGGGAGTGAGACGATGAATACAGCGACCGCTGCCTGTAACCGATGAGTACTGGCTTTAATCACGTTGGCCTTTTAGGCCGAAGAGAACATCCAGGCGTTGGTGAGATTGTCTCAGGGCTACTCAACTTGTTGGATGATCGTGGCTTGCAGGTCACGATAGAGGATCGTTTGGCAACGCTGTCCCATTTCGAAAAACGCGAGATGGAATCGCGTGACAAGATTGGTGCGATGGTGGACCTCGCTATCGTGATCGGGGGTGATGGCAGCTTGCTGAGCGCCGCGCGAACGCTCGTCAAGCATGATACGCCGGTCATTGGTATCAATCGGGGACGGCTCGGTTTTCTGACGGACGTCAGCCCCGACGAGTTGCTGGAGCAGGTAAGTAACGTCCTCGATGGCGAGTACCTCAGCGATCGTCGTTTTCTGCTCGATGCAGAGGTGTGGCGTGGTGAGCAGGTGATCGGGCGCGGCGATGCACTGAACGATATCGTGGTTAATTCCGGCGCTTCCGCACAGATGGTCGAGTTTGAACTGAGCATCGACGGCGAGTTTGTGTATCGTTTAAACGCCGACGGGCTACTCGTGGCAACGCCAACGGGCTCTACGGCCTATTGCTTATCTGCCGGTGGGCCCATCATGTATCCGGGGTTGGATGCGATGGTTCTGGTGCCCATGTTTCCCCATTCGCTAACCAGTCGCCCTATTGTTGTCAGTGGCGACAGCGAGATCCGGATCGATGTTGTATCTCGCAATGACATCCATCCGCCGATTACCTGCGACGGTCAGATATCGATTACTGCACTACCCGGAGATTCGGTGAGGATTCGCAAGAAATCGCGGGAGCTGACGCTGCTTCATCCCCCGGGATACAGCTTCTATGCGAGTTGCCGGGACAAGCTCCGTTGGTCAGATGCCCTCGTTAAATAATCTGCCATTACCCATAAAACGAGCGCCTGCGACCTTTCTTCTGATTGTCGTCACGAGTATTTGCTTTTTGTTGTTCTATCCGTTGCATTGGGTTGGCATGCTCGCGCTGTTTAATTTTGTCCCGTTCCAGTCTGCAGGCGGTTATGTGGCTTTCGGTGGGCTGAACGACGAGTGGTGGCGTCTTGTTACGCCCACACTCATCCACTTTGGTTGGTTGCATGTGGTGTTTAACTGTCTGTGGTTGTGGGAGTTTGGGCAGCGGATTGAGCATCGGCTTGGCGCTATGAATTTGTTGGGTCTCTATGGCGTCACCGCGATGGTCAGCAATTATTGTCAGTACCTTTGGGAAGGCCCGTCTATTTTTGGCGGTATGTCGGGTGTGGTTTATGCGTTTCTCGGCTTTATCATGGTAGTGAGCTGGAGAAGGCCGGGTTGGATCGTGCCGCCACCGATGGCAGTTTTCGGGTTCATGCTCATTTGGTTGCTCGTGGGTATGGTGGGGACTATGGATTTTATTGGTGCTGGAGCGATTGCCAATGGTGCCCATGCCGGTGGCTTAATCATTGGAATGGTTCTGGGTGTTGTGGTCAGCGCATTGCCCATGGTCTTCAGAGGGCGTTGACGTGGCAACCGATTATCTCCAGTCGATTCAGCAAATGGATCGGATGGTCTACGACAGGCTATTGGAATCGCTCGCGACCGGTCGTTGGCCGGACGGCCGATCTGTGACAGAGAGTCAGCGCCGGCATGCCATGCAAGCAGTGATCGCCTGGGGTGAACTCTATCTACCGCCAGAAGAGCGGGTTGGCTTTATTGACAAGGGGTCCAAAGCCGGTGAACCCTCTGATGAACCTGCTCCCTTAAAATGGACGGCTTCGCGGGAGTCAACCCATGAATAACTGGCGCGGCGATCTGCGCAAGATGCAGACCGATCTGGCTGATACCGTGAGGTATACGCTGGGTGCGGGTCATGACCTACTGCATCTCAATGATTGCCTTGGGCAGCGCATGTCACTGTCGTTTACCGGTGTGATTCGCTGCGTTGCCTGCGACAGAAATACGAAGAAGAGTTTTAATCAGGGCTATTGCTACCCTTGTTTTCGCAAGTTGGCGGCCTGTGACAGTTGCATTATGAGTCCCGAAAAGTGCCACCTTGCGGAAGGTACCTGCCGGGAGCCGGATTGGGCAGAAACACATTGCCAGGTGCCTCATATTGTTTACCTCTCAAACACCTCGAGTGTGAAGGTGGGGATCACCCGCGCCACTCAGATTCCCACGCGCTGGATCGATCAGGGGGCAACGCAAGCGAAACCCATTGCGAGGGTGCACACTCGCTATTATTCGGGACTGCTCGAAGTGCTCTTTGCCAAAGAGGTGGGAGATAGAACGGCCTGGCAAACCATGCTGAAGGGAAATGGCGAGCCACAGGATCTCGAGAACGTCCGGCAACAGCTTGTTGAGAGCAGCAAATCTGGAATCGCAGATCTCAAGCTGCAATATGGCGAGGCTGCGTTTGAGTTGATCGAGGATGCGCCGGAGACGTCAATCAATTACCCGGTTCTCCGTTGGCCTGAGAAAGTGAAAGCCCATAACTTTGACAAAGACCCGCTCATTGAGGGCACGCTCATGGGTATTAAGGGCCAGTATCTGATTATGGATACCGGTGTGCTCAATATTAGAAAATTTGGTGGATACGAAGTGGAAATAGAGGTGGCAGCGTAATGGGAATGCGAGAGGGAATGCCGGGAACGATTTTCCGGGCCGATTACCAGCCGCCGGATTTTGGTGTCAGTCAGGTTGCGCTGGAGGTCAGTATTTTCGATGGTCGTACCGAGGTGACAGCCACGCTTACTATTGAAAGAAAGGCCTCTGAACCCGCGCCGCTCCGACTGGACGGCGAACAACTGGCGTTGCAATGGATTGAGTTGGACGGGCAGCGTTTGAATGACTCACAGTACGAGCTAACCTCGAACCAGTTGGTGTTACATGATTTGCCGGAACGATGCGTTGTGCGCACTTGTGTGCAGATTTGTCCGGAGGAGAACACCTCACTAGAGGGCTTTTATCGTTCGCAGAGCGCTTACTGCACACAGTGTGAAGCGGAGGGTTTTCGCAAGATCACCTATTATCCGGACCGCCCCGATGTTCTCGCGGTTTACACGGTCACATTGGAAGCTGATCAAAAAACCTGCCCCGTATTGTTGAGCAATGGCAATCTGATTGGTGAGGAGCAGGTCGCGGGTGGACGGCATCGCGCGACTTGGCATGATCCTTTTCCCAAGCCTGCCCATTTGTTCGCCATGGTCGCCGGCGATTTGAAGCCAGTTGCCGACGTCTTTACCACCTGCTCGGGAAAGCAGGTTGATCTGCGTATATGGGTTGAAGAAAAAGACGTGAATTACTGCGATTACGCGATGCAGTCGCTGAAAAACGCGATGCGATGGGATGAGCAGGTTTACGGATTGGAATACGACCTCGATCTTTACAATATTGTCGCAGTTGATGACTTCAATATGGGGGCCATGGAGAATAAAAGCCTCAATGTGTTCAATACATCATGCGTGCTGGCGCACCCGGATATCACTACGGATGCGGGATTTCAGCGTGTCGAGGGTGTGGTCGCCCACGAATATTTTCATAACTATTCGGGTAATCGCGTTACCTGCCGTGACTGGTTTCAGTTAACCCTCAAGGAGGGATTTACGGTATTTCGAGATTCGGAATTCTCTGCTGATCTCAATTCCCGGGGTGTGAAACGGGTTGAAGATGTGACGTTTCTTCGCACCCATCAATTTGCAGAGGATGCTGGGCCGATGGCTCATCCCGTGCGTCCCGATGCCTTTGTCGACATCTCCAACTTTTATACCCTCACCGTCTACGAGAAGGGCGCCGAGGTCGTACGCATGCTGCACACCCTGCTGGGGCATGAGCAATTTATCGCGGGGGCGGGTTTATATTTTCGCCGTTTCGACGGCCAGGCTGTCACCTGTGACGACTTTGTCGACTGTATGGCGGAAGTTTCCGGTCGCGATCTGAGTCAGTTCCGTCGGTGGTATGAGCAGGCGGGCACGCCAGAGGTGATTGCTAACGGTCGCTACGATAGCGAAGCGCAGCAGTACCATTTGACGCTCAAGCAACATAATCGGCCCACGCCTGGGCAGGCCGACAAGCCGCCGCTGGCCATACCGGTGGCGATGGGTTTGCTTGTTGAAGACTCACCCATAGCCCTCGACAACGGCACCACGAAGATATTGGAGCTGACTGAGTCAGAGCAGACTTTTACCTTTGACGGAGTCGTCGCCAAACCTGTGGCCTCGCTTTTGCGCGGATTTTCTGCCCCGGTTCGTCTGACGGTAGATCACTCCGAGTCTGAGCTGCTGACCTTGATGGGCGCGGATGATGATGACTTCGTCGCTTGGGATGCGGCGCAAACGCTACTCGCCAGGGCAATCGAGTCGCTTGATTTGGGTGGGCAACCCGCGGCCATCGACAGCGCGTTGCTTGGGGCCGCAGAGCGCGTGCTATCAGGCCCCATGGACGCGGCGATGAAGGCGCTGACCTTGAGCCTGCCGTCCGAAGAGTATCTGGCAGACAGAGCAGCTCAGCGGGGGCTGGTCGATATGTCGGATATTCATGTGCGGCGGCAGGCCATGAAACAGCGGATTGGCCAAGCCCTGAATACACAGTGGCAAGCGGTGGCGTCGCAGTCGCTTGCGGCGGTCCCCTATAGTCCCAGTGCGACTGATATTGGGGTTCGCTCGCTCCGCCATCTTGCGTTGGATTATGTGCTGGCGGCGCAACCCGAGAACTTGGACAGTGCTGAGCAGCTACTCAAGGGTGCCGACAATCTGACCGATCGGCTGGCGGCGCTTCGATGGATTGTTGAACATGCAGACGATGCCCTCCGCGAGCAGACTTTGACCGAATTTTATGATCGATGGAAGAACGAGTCTCTGGTGGTGAATCAATGGTTCACGGTACAAGCGACCAGGCCCCATGCTTCCTGTGTTGAGGGCGTCAAAGCGCTACTCACCCATGACGCATTCGATTGGCGAAATCCCAATAAATTGCGCGCGCTCGTGGGCGGATTTTCGGGTGCCAACCCCGTGGCTTTCCACAGAGCGGATGGGGCGGGTTACCGGCTCCTCGGTGATGTAATTTCGCGGATTCAGTCTTCCAACCCGCAAATCGCGGCGAGAATGCTGGCTCCCCTCACGCGTTGGCGGCGCTATGCCCGCGGGCAGGACGCGATGAAAGCGGAATTGGAGCGCATCTCAGTCATTGATGCATTGCCCAAGGATGTCTATGAAGTGGTCAATCGGTCGCTGGCGGAGCCCTAACTGACAGGCACTGTATTACCTCAGCTTGATGGGTAAAGCGTCAGCGGTGCGTGTTGTCGCGAATGGGCGGCCTTGGATACCGGTTCGTCTCTGAGCGCAGACATCAGTTTGCTCGAGGCACTGCCGTCGGTGTCTTGGCTGTAAAGGGCGCGATCCAAGTCTTTGAGGACGCCTGCGAGTTGCTCGCTGCTCGCGTTAGCCAGTTCGGCAAGGGAAGAAAAGACCCTCCCGTGATGCCCCGCTCCCCATTGTAAAACCGCCTGGCGCAGCGCACCGTGATCCTGTTGCTCCAGAGCCCGCCGGATGTGGACGAGTGCTTGTCTAACAGTAGGCTCGCTCGCGGCCGCGGTCTGCCCGCTGGCGCGGGTCCGAGTGGTCGCGCGCGCCCTGATTAACAAGCCGCAGAGCAGGGCCGCGACCAGCCAACCCGATCCGGCTACACTCCACAGCCAGAGGGGGAGGGGATCTCCCTGAGCGCTCGGTGCGGAGCGCACGATATCTGGGGACATATCCGTTGTTGTTGCGGCGCGGACGGCAACGCTACGAGCGGGTAATGTTGCGAAGCTCAGTGTATTGGTCTCGGTGTTCCACCAAGGAACGCGGATTTCGGGGAGCGTCCAGTTGCCGCTGGCTCTGGCGACAAGCGCTTCACTTTGGACACGGCGTCCCTGCAGACCTCTGATCAATTCGGTTTGATCGATGGCTTCCTGATCTGGATAAAATCGTAGCTCGGGGATATCGGTGGCACCTTGTAAGCTGCTAAGCGGGGGCAACTGACTGCCTTGAAGCCCATCTGCTACTAGCGTCAGCGTCCGGGTGGTGGAGTCCCCCACCGAAAGCCCGTCGGGGTCAACGGACCAGCTCTCTTCCAGCGTCAAGCTTCTAGCAGGTAGCCACACTTCTCCGGGAAAAGTGTCAGGCACGGGTTTGACTTCAATGTCTATCGGCTCAGACGCCATCCGCAGGCGTCGGCCGAGTCGCGCGCCTAGGAGAGATCTCCCGGGTTGGACTTCTCGCGCAGTGAATCCGATAGCCGGCACCTGTAGCGAGCCGCTTTTTTGTGGGTAGACGGCGTAACGCAGTTCCGTAACCAGCCATGTGCGATTGCCGAGACGTCGTTGAAATGATCTGCGCTCTAACGGTTCGGTAACAGCGTCTGGGATGTCGAATGCGGAAATCTCGCCGCCATCGAGGTTGATCGCTTGTTGCAACGTTACCGTTAACATCAGTTCAGCCTGAACATACACGGCGGGCTGATCGACGCTGGCTTCAAAGAGGACCAACGCATCACCCGGGGCAATCACCGGCTCTGGATTGACCCGAATTGACAGCGGTGTGGTGCGTCTACCCCCTGAAGTGAGGGAGGGGATGCTCAGCGTGCCCTCGCGCAGAGGAGCGAGTTCCATCTCCAGCGTGCGGGTAATCTGGTTCTGACCATTGATATATCTTGCGTTGGTTGCGCTGGAGCGGGACAAAATTTCCCAATCCCGACTGAGTGGGGTCAGATCGATTTCTGCGGGTTGCTCGCCTGCATCGCCCATTAGCGTCAGGCGTAGCGTTTCTCCCAGTGCAATTTCCCGTCGGTCCACCGATGCGGTGAGCTCCGCCAGTGCAGGGAGCGACAGCAGCTGCAACAACACGAGTCCAAAGCGAAGCGACTGCCGCAATGACCGATTTTCACCAGCGAATCGATTCATCGGGTTCCTCGCCCTCCCTCAGGCGCTGCATGGTTTGATAGCGAAACTTGCGGCGTAGAAGACCGCCTGGATCATCGGGTACGCGGCGCAGCCACTGCTCCAGCGCCTGCTGCTCCTCCAACGCCTCATCAAACTTAGCCATTTGCTCCTGCGTGGCGGCCTCCAGTGCTTCCTGATCCACCTCAGGTGCGTCTGCAAGGCCTGAGTCTTGCTGCTGCTCTGACGACGGTTGCTCATCCTGACTGCCCGACTCGTTCTCAGCTTCATTGTCGCCCTGTTGATCCGAGCCCTCGGAGTCTGATGGATCGGACTCGTCCTGACCATCACTCTCGGAATCACTCTCATCCTGAGCGGAGTGGTCCTCTTGATTTTGCTCATTGCCTTCTTGATCCTGAGGGTTCTCCTGCTGTTGATCGAGGAGAGACTGAATGAGGTCTCGGTTGGCAATCGCATCTTCAGCCTCAGGAAGCACCGCCAGGCTTTTCTCGTAGGCACTCAATGCGCCCTGTAAATCCCCTTGCAGAGCGAGGGAGTTGCCCAGATTGTAGAGGCTGTCGGCAGTTTGCTCGCCCGCGAAATTTCTGGCGGCTTGGTCATAGGTGCCGGCTTGGTAGGCGGCGACGCCTCGCCACGTTGGGTCAGCAAATGTCGTCGCAGCCTCTGCCGCCTCACCCTGAGCGAGTTTTCTCGCGCCCTGTTGGTCCGGTGTCAGCCAGAGATCCTGCCACTCTGCCGCCTTTGGCGGTGGCGAGTGACAAACCAAGAGTAAGGCGATGCCCGCCACCATGCCTTTGCGAAACGCGGGCAGCAGCAAGAGCGCCACCAGAGCAGCCAACCAATATCCCTGATCCTGCCAGGCGTCGGTTTGCCGATCGAGGTCGAGTTCGCCTTCGGTCGTCAGCAAGTCCCGCTCGGTCAGCGCTTCTATGTCGGTTTCGTCCAGGGTGATTTCCTGGTATCGGGCATTCAAATCTGAAGCGATGTTCTTTATCGCTGCGCGATCCAACACGGGGATAACAATTTCGCCCGTGTCATCCTTCAGGAACCCACCGTTGGGGAGTGGAATGGGCGCGCCAGAGGGCGTGCCGATCGCCAGAATGGAAAGGGTGGCTCCGCTGTTCAGTAAAGCCGTGCTCGCCGCGTCACCGTCAAATCCTGGCAGGCCATCGGTCATCAGCAAAATCTGACCGCCTTGTGCGCCGGCGGTGATCAATAACTCCGCCGCGGTCTCTATCGCGCTGCCCGCATCGGCGCCGGGTAGCGGCATCATAGCTGGCGACAGCGCAGGCATTAGATTCGCAATCGTGCGCGTGTCGTCTGTCAGCGGAGTGACCACGTGCGCGTCGCCTGCAAAAACAACCAATCCCGTAACGCCCTCTTTACGCGTTTCGAGAAGATCCAGCACTTTCTGTCGCGCACGCTGAACGCGGCTGGGCTGAACATCGGCCGCCAGCATCGACGCACTCAAATCGAGCACGATCACTAGCGCATCTGCTCGCTTGATGACGGGAAGCTCCACCCGCTGCACGCTCGGTCCTGCTGCAGCCAAAATCACGAGGCTGAGCAAAAGGGTAGGAATCCAGACGCCCACCCGCCTCGCTGCGCGCGTCTGGTCGGGTAGTAGGAAGGGCAGCAGATCTGCGTCGATCACCCGGCTCCAGTCACCCTGGTGCGCGCGGTGATACCAGAGTGCCAGTGCTACCAGTGGGCAAGCCCCCAGCGCCCAGAGTATTTCGGGGCGCAGCAAGTGAAACCCGTCAACCATAGCTGGGTCTCGCCTTAAGCAGTGTGAGCCACTGACTTCTCAGAACGGCCAGCAGGGTCGCCAGCGCCAGGGCGCAGAGCAGTGGTATCCAGCTCAGGGCGCGCTTGGGCCGGAAGGTGCTCGCTTCCTGTTCGACAGGTTCTAGTTCATCGAGGAGTGCATAGACGGCCTCAAGCTCAGCGGGCGATGTCGCCCGGAAATAGCGGCCCCCGGTCGATTCCGCCACAGCATTGAGCATGGCTTCATCAACTTCCGCTCGACCATTGCCAGACCGCCCCAGATTTCTGCTGATACCAATGGTGTAGATTTTGACATCGAGCTGCGCCGCCAGTGCTGCCGCCTCCATGGGGTCTACCGTGCTGGCAGTATCCTGACCATCGGTAAGCAAGATAAAAATTCTCGAAGAGGCCGGTCGCTCCCGTAATCGCTTGATGGCCAGCCCCAGCGCATCGCCAATGGCCGTATCTTCACCCGCGAAGCCCAACTGAGCCTCTTCTATGAACTGGGTGACGGTATCCAAATCGAAGGTGAGTGGAGCCTGCAAGTAGGCACGCGTGCCAAAAAGAATGAGGCCCACGCGATCACCTTTTCGGCGTTGCGTGAAATCGGCGGCGATCGCTTTGACGGCTGTAATCCGCGATACCAGCCGGCTTCCTATCTGCATGTCTTCGATTTGCATACTGCCCGACAAATCAAGGCCGAGCATGAGGTCGCGGCCGGTATTGGGTAGCTCAATGGGTTCGCCAATCCACTGTGGACGGGCGATCGCGGCGATGAGCATCATCCATATCACCCACAACAGCCACCAGTAGACGCGGCTCGATCGGGCACCTCTGCCTGACCCTGACAAATTTCGCCACCTCGCGGCAAAGGGCGCTCGCACGGCAGAAGACTGCGGTGAAGCCCCGCGACTGAAAAAGTGAATCAGTAGCGGCAGGGGAGCGCAAAGAAAAATCCACGGCCACACCCACTCAAGCACGGGACACCTCATGACGTTTTAGCCAGCGTTCTGCGGCATCGAAGAGGGAGTCGTTGATCGAGGGTGGATGTGCCTGATAAGGGGCCTCCAGATCCTGCAATTGTGCCATGCTCATATTTGGACAGGTGCGGCACAGAAATTCGAGCCATGACTGGCCGTGCAGCGCCGCTACTGGCTGATTTGGATAGGCCCGCAATGCAGCTGCTTTAAGCAATCGGTTGAGCGCATCTACCGCCCGCTGATTCTCCCGAAGAAGCTGCAGCTCCGCGAGCGCCACTCGCCTGTACTGGCGATGATTGCGCCGTCGCCAGTACCAGCGCGCGACCAAGGCGATACCGATCACGCCCAGCGCCAGTAAGATCCACCAGCCCGGCGCCAGAGGCCACCAGCTGATCGCGGGCGGTTCTCTCAAGGGCGCCAGTTGCTCGAGCAATGCCTCCGGATTCATCGCGGCGGGAATACCGTCAGCAGACGTTTGAGCGGGTCTTCATCGGTTCTCACGGGCAGCAGCGGGATGCGTAATTCCCTGAGTCGCCGCGATAACCGCGCTTGATGGGTCTGATAATCCGCGGCATAGGACTCTCTAATACCCGATACGCCGGTGTCCAGTTGAGAGTGATTCTCCCCGTCGGTCACCGCATAAAAGCCTGCTTGTGGGAGTTCCGCCTCCAGCGCATCAGACACGGAAATAGCGATGATCTGTGTCTTGCGAGCGAGCCGCCTGAGCGGTGCCAAATGATCCTCATCCAACAGGTCGTGAAAGTCGCTGATCACAAAAAGTCGCGTGCCCGGCCGCGCAATGCGCTCCAATTGCTGTATCAAATCTGCGATCGATTGGTGCTCGCTCGCGTTATCCGATTGCGGGGTTCCCTCGCGCACCAGATCACGAATGATACTGAGCACGGCATGCTGGCTCCGTTTGGGACGTGTATCCGACATTCCCTGATCACCCAATACGGCTCCACCCACTCGCTCTCCGGCCTGCAGACCTGACCAGAGGGCGAGACAGCCGATATGGGCGGCCATGACGGACTTGAAACACACCCGAGAGCCAAATTTCATGGGCCCTCGCTGATCGACCGCAACGAGGATGGGTTGTTCTCGATCTTCGTGGAAGAGCTTGGTATGCGGCGTACCAGAGCGTGCCGTGACACGCCAGTCGATGGCACGCACGTCATCACCGGCGGCATAGGCGCGCACTTCGTCGAATTCCACGCCGCGGCCCCGCTGACGCGCCCGCCTCATTCCCGCAAGGTTAGCCAGCGCGCGGGTTTGCCCGGTGACATCGATAAACCGGGCGACGAAGCGGGTGGCAATGAGCGCCTCGGCGCGCACCATGGGGCCGCTCGCGCTGCTCGCCGTTAATTGGGCTTGCGGCTCAGGCAACGGGGATATGCTCGATCAATCGGTCGATAATGAGATCGCTGGAGATGCCTGCTGCCTCGGCTTCAAACGAGACAATCAACCGATGACGCAGACAATCGTGCGCGACGGCCTGCACGTCATCCGGGCTCACATAGTCTCGTCCGGCAATCCAGGCATTGGCGCGAGCGCACCGGTCGAGCGCGATTGTGGCCCTGGGGCTCGCGCCGTACTCCAACCAGTCCGCCAGTTCTTGATCGTACAGGCCAGCCTGACGGGTCCCTACGATCAACTGCACGATGTACTCCTCAACGGCGGGTGCCATGTGAATGTTCAGAACGGCTTGTCGAGCGGCAAAAATATCGTTCTGAGAGACGGTTGCAGTGGGCCGCACACGCTCGCCACTGGCCTCGTTGCGCGCCAGCCTGAGGATCTGTTGTTCTGCGCTGGCGTCGGGGTAAGACACGCGAACATGCATGAGAAAACGGTCCAGCTGTGCCTCTGGCAGCGGATAGGTACCCTCTTGTTCGATCGGATTTTGGGTCGCCATCACTAAAAATAACCGAGGCAATTCATAGGTTTGGCTGCCAATGCTCACTTGGCGCTCAGCCATTGCTTCTAACAGCGCCGATTGGACTTTCGCGGGCGCTCGATTGATCTCGTCGGCCAGTACCAAGTTGTTGAAGATGGGGCCCTGCTGGAACTCGAAGGCACCGGTTTGAGGGCGGAATATGTCCGTGCCGGTAATGTCGCCCGGGAGTAGATCGGGGGTGAACTGAATTCGGTGAAAACTGCCCTCAATACCCTCGGCCATCTCTTTGATGGCTCGGGTTTTAGCCAGCCCGGGGGCGCCCTCGACGAGGAGGTGGCCGTCGGCGAGCAAAGACAGCATGAGTTTGTGGATCAGGTCTTGCTGGCCAACAATCTGTTGTCCCAGCCAGGTTTCCAGTTGCGCAAGGAGTTGATAATTCACAGGTTAGGCCTTTAGTTACCGCTTTCTCAGAAATGGCGTCATTTCTGACCATTACAAGGCCTAAACGTTCGCAGATTCCCCCGCTAGGGCATCCTCTTTTTAGGCTGAGGTTCAGAAACCGGACAATTTATAGCATGTCAGGGCTTCTGTGAGGCCCTCTCGCCAGTCATTTCTGCCCTCTCGCCATCCTTCCAGCCACCTTGCCCGGGCAATGCCGGTTAAAAAAGGGCAGTTCTCTTTGGATCGTCCGGCCAATCCCAGTTGGTAGCCTTTTTCAAAAGCACGTTGGATGCGATTTCGCTTGGGTCTCTTCATATGGTCATTTCCCTGTCACTGCAGCCGTTGGCCGGAGCCCAGTATGGCAGCGGCACGGCTTTACTCCGTTAAACCTTGCACTGGGAAAACGGGCTGAGCATCTAGCCTGCCCGCAGGGGCAGACCTTGGGGGCACCGCAGACGCTGGAGCTTTGCTCTCTTGACGCACGTCAGCGGTGTCAGCCGGGAAATGGCTCCATGCTCTCAAGGTAACGTGTTGTCGGTTCACTGTCGAAAAACAATTTCTTCTCAATGCAATCTTTATCAAGACGAGTTCGATATAAGCCAGTGAGCATGCGGTCCTGGGGTCTATGGTGATGCAAAATTTTTATTGTTGGCGGTGATCCGTCCCGTAAACCGGGGCGTATTTTCTGCGATCGGGTGATCGACTCCCCGATTAAGCCATCTTCCCCCAGGTGGCGATTTATTACCCCGGCCTCAGGCCGGGGTTTTTTTTGAAGGTGCATATGTCAAATCGAACGGTCATGTTGGCATTGGGTTATGCGGGGTTGTTGCCGTTTTTTGCTTTCTGCGCGGGCGCTTGGTGGCTGAACGATTGGCCCGCGGCGCTGTCTCGACAGGGATTCGTGATTTACTCCCTTGGGATTTTGAGCTTTCTGGGTGGATGCCTCTGGGGGCGGGTACAGGCCTCCGATAATCCTGATGTGATTCGGCTACTGATCAGCAATGGCATTGTCTTGTTCGCCGTCATCTCGGTCCTTACCGCGCAGGCATGGCTGGCTACACTGGCGCTGATGTTGGGTTATTTGGGCTTGGTGGGGTATGAACGGGGGACGGAGTCCCTTCCGGTCTGGTATCTACAGATGCGTTATCGCCTCACTGCAGGGGTTGTTCTGGCTCATGGCTTGTTCTTAGCAATAGCGTCTTATCAAGGCTCGGCGTAAGCCGCCATGGCTGCCGGTGAATCAGCGTCCCTTAGCCACGTCCCTTCCACCGGCACCCGGCGTGCATTCAGCGACTCCAGCAGGTCACTTAGTTTGGTGCCACCGGCCTCGATAAATGCACAGCAGGGCTTAAGCGCCGCCTTTGCCAGACGCAGACAAGGTGAGTGGTGACCCAAGGGGTCGGTGAGCACAATCGCGTGATCTTCCTCGGTCCAGGTCGCCTCCATAGCGTCGATCAGTGGCGTGCTTGTGCAGAGGAGGTCGGCAGGCAGGATCATCACGGTTTGGGTTTCAGTAGCCGATAGCAGGGCACTAATGCCTGCGCAGGGGCCTCGGTTGGGTAGGCTCTCGCACAGGACTCTGTCGCCATAATGACGATAAAAATGCGCGTTGTCTCGACAGCAGATCAGGATTTCCTGCGCACGCACCGGACGTGGTTGGCAGACATTGGCTAACAGCGGGCGCCCGTTAAACGCAATCAGTCCTTTATCCCGTCCACCCCAACGTTGACCCTGACCACCCGCCAAAATACCCAAGCTGTAGTCACCTACTGCATTCAAAGTCATCGGCCTCTATGGGATGATTGCAACATACCTGTTTGACTATAGCTCATGCCGCCTACACCGCGCATTTTGGCACTCGATACTGCCACCGACGCTTGCACACTCGCGCTGTGTTCGGGCGGAACGATTCATCGTCGGCACGAGATACTGGCGAGGGCACATAATCGACATATTCTGCGCATGTTGTCCGACGTTTTGCAGGGTTGCTCTCTGGCCGAATCGGTCGATGTGATCGCCTGTGGGGTGGGGCCCGGATCCTTTACTGGCTTGCGCGTGGCGGTGAGTGTGGCGCAAGGCCTAGCGTGGTCCCAAAAACTCCCTGTGCAGGCATTTTGTTCTCTCACAGCACAAATTTATGCGGCAGCCGAGCAAGGCCTGCTCGACAACGGAGACTGCGTGCTGTCAACGATCGATGCGCAGATAGGCCAACTCTATGGTCTCTGGGGTGTATGGACGGGCCAGGAGGTCGTCACCGAAAGCCCACCATTTATCTGCGCTCCGGACCAGGTCCCGCTACCCGAGGCTTCTGGCGCGCTGAAGATTTTGGGCAGCGGCGTCGGCTACCACGAGGCTTTTCCTCCGCCATTGGCGCAAGCGGCACACTACCGTGGGGTCACGCCCGACGCGGGGGTGATGGCATCGCTAATGGCGAGCGGGGCCCTGTCGCTGGATTTGCAATC
>CAXPKH010000090.1:0-13346 GCA_964217615.1 Luminiphilus sp. | reverse complement strand
TGATGCGTCCAGGTCATGTTTTTCCACTGCGGACCGAGCTCGGAGGCCATGACCGGAGCGGGTTCAAGAGACCGATGCCCCTCTCTCGCACCCTCCATATTGGTGTAGTAGTCGGGATAGTGCTCGAGCGACTCGTACCGCACGTCGGTGCGGTCATGCAGAAAGCGCAGCATCTTTGGGCCGTTTTCGAGATAGGCGTCGATCAGCGCCTCTGGTACATCTTCGCCGAACAAGGTATTGGTGAGATAAGCCTTGGCTGCCTCTGGCGAATCTTCCGCACCGGCGGCCTTGGCATAGTGACTGTTAGGCACCCATATCCCGCCACCTGAAGTGGCACTGGTGCCACCCACCTTGCTGCCCTTTTCGATGATCAGGATGTCTTTGCAACCCATTTCCCAGTTGCACAGGGCCGCCGTCAGGCCACCATTCCCCGTGCCTGCCACCAGCACATCGACTTCTCGATCCCACTGCCCCTCAGTCATGCCGTACCTCTCTGGTTCACTGCCGCCCTTCCCTGGAATCAGCCTTAGGGATGCTGACTCGAGACCGAGACAATCTCGCCCGTCATGTAACTGGCGTAATCAGAGGCCAAAAACATCATCACGTTGGCCACTTCCCACACTTCGGCCGCCCGGCCAAACGCCTCACGGGATGCCAGTTCTTCCAGCAAGTCCTCGGGCGTCGTTTTACGCAGAAACTCATGGAGCGCAATGCTCGGCGCCACGGCGTTAATCCGCACACCAAACTCCGCCGCTTCCAGCGCCGCGCAGCGCGTCAGTGCCATCACGCCCGCCTTGGCAGCGGCGTAATGACTTTGCTCTTTTTGCGCCCGCCAGCCCAGTACTGAGGCGTTATTGACGATCACGCCTCGACCGCGCTCACGCATGGGCCCGAGCATGGCTCGCGTCACGCGCATTGTCCCCGTGAGGGTCACATCCATCACCTGAGTCCAGGCCTCATCCGTCATATCCAGTAGCGAGCAGGTGCCCCCCAGGCCCGCGTTGTTAATCAGCACGTCGATGCCACCGCTGAACCGTTCCGCCTCGGCCACCAACTGCTGCACTGCCGACTCATCGGTCACATTGGCGATAACGCCTACGACTTTGGCATCCGGCGCTACCGATTGCAGCGCCTCTGCCGCTTGGGCAAGGCGCCCCTCGTGAATATCGCTGATCACAACACAGGACGCCCCCTCTTCAAGAGACTTCTTTGCTGCTGCAAAACCAATGCCCGCGCCGGCGGCCGCAGTTAACAGCACCGTGCGCCCTGACAAGAGCTGATGTCCCGGTACATAGGCCGGCACAGCTCGACTACCCGTCTCCATACATACCCCCTCTACTGATCGCCGCGAGGCTCGCGGGGCATACCCAGTGCTCGCTCGGCGATCAGATTCCGCTGAATTTGGTTCGTCCCACCGTATATCGTATCGGCACGGGTAAAAAGGAAAAGCGACTGTAACCGGTTGAGTTCATAGGGCCCTGACTCCACCAGCTCTGCATCCGGCCCCAGCACGTCCATTGCAAGCTTGCCAAGATTGCGGTGCCAGCTCGACCACGCCAGCTTGTAAATCATCGCTTCCCGAGAGAGGGAGCCATCCTGCTCGCCCGACAACATGCGAAGACTGTTGTAACGCAGCGTGCGAAGCCCGATGTGCGCCTCCGCAATGCGCTGGCGAAGCGCGGGCTGCTGCGCTGCCCCGTTGAGCTTCGCCAACCGCACGACTTCATCCAGCTCCACTTGAAACAGCATTTGCTGGCCCAGTGTTGATACGCCCCGCTCAAAACCCAGCAAGGCCATCGCCACGCGCCAACCGTCTCCGGCCTCGCCCACCAGATCATCGCCACCACAGGCCGCGCCGTCAAAAAAGACCTCGTTGAATTCAGCGGTTCCGGTCAGCTGATTAATGGGCCGGATGTCGATGCCTTCCTGTGCCAGCGGCACGAGGAAAAAACCCAATCCCCGGTGCCCTCGCGCTGCGGGGTCGGTGCGCGCTAGCACAAAAATAAAATCGGACTCGTGGGCCAATGACGTCCACACTTTTTGACCATAGAAGCGCCACGCGGCGGCCTCATCATCCCACTCGGCGCGTGTTTTGATATTGGACAGATCCGATCCCGCGGCGGGCTCGGAGTAACCCTGGCACCAAAACGCTTTACCCGCCCGGATATCGGGTAGATACCGCGCTTTTTGCTGTTCGGAGCCGAACGCCAGTAATGTGGGTCCGGTCAGCGTCTCGCCAATATGCCCGATGCGACCCGGGCCCCCGGCACGGGCATACTCTTCATTGAAGATGACTTGTTGTTCGATGCTCGCGCCCCGACCACCCCACTCCTCGGGCCAGCCAATGCAGGTCCATCCGCCCTCGGCGAGACAGCGTTCCCAGTCTTTTCGCTCCTCGACAAAGTGATGCTCGTCACCCGGCCCCCCACGACCCCGAATGGGCGCAAATTCGCCACCAAGGTGATCATGCAACCAGCTCGCTACTTCGTCGCGAAATTGCTCATCGGCGGGGCTGAACTCAAGCTGCACGGGTGCTCCCCTCCGACGCGGGCTCATCGAGTAACAGCCGCGCAATCGTCTCCCGGGATTCATCGGGACGCCCCAGGTAAGACTCCAGAGCGCGGGCCCGCTTAAAGTACAGCTGGATGTCATATTCCTCGGTAATGCCCACACCACCGTGTAGCTGAATGCCCGAACCGGTGACAAAGAAAGCGGCGTCGCCGGCCGAGCTAGCCACCATGGCCGCAGCTTCACGCAGCGCGGTGTCGTCAATGGCCTCTCTCAGCCAGGCATCTGCCGTGCAGGCGGCGTAGAGCATCAGGGAGCGCGCCGACTCCACTTTGAGCATCATGTCGGCGGCCTTGTGCTTCACCGCCTGAAACGAGGCGATAGTGCGACCGAACTGGACCCGCTGGGCGACATACTCGAGGGTCAAATCCAGCGCCTGTTGTGCGCAGCCCACTTGCTCAGCCGCCACCAGCACTCTCGCAAGATCCAGCGTCGTGCTGAGACCCTGGCCCCAATCGAGGGCAAGCGCGGCCTCACGTTCCAAGGTCACATCACTCAAGGTCACGTTGGCCATAGAGCGGGTCTGATCCAGCGTCACTTGATGCCGAATCGAAACGCCCGCGTGATCCGCGGGCACCGCGAACAACCCGATCGCAGTATCCATGCGAGCGACGACCAATAAATGGGCTGCCGCCGCGCCACTACTGACAAATCGAGCCGAGCCATTCAGTCGCCACACCCCTTCTGTCTGCCTGGCGGTTATGTCGACGCCTCGGTCATCCCAGTGGGGCCGCGCGCTGGTGTGAGCCAGCGACACAATCGCACCAGAAGCGATCGATTGCAGAACGTGATCCCGCGTGGGGGAGTGAGGCGTCGCTCTGAGCGCGAGCGTCGATATTGCCGAAGCGTAAAGGGGGATAGGTGACAAGCGAGTGCCGGCTTGCTCCAGCAAAACCGCCAACTCGACGACACCGAGACCCAAACCATCTTGCTCCTCAGGCACCGCCAACGCCTGCCAACCCAACGTACTGGTCACCTGTTGCCATAGAGGCAGATCGAGGCCTGCGGGGGCCGTGGCAGCTGCGCGCGCGACTGCGGGGGGAGAATGCTCCAG
This sequence comes from Luminiphilus sp., assembly GCA_964217615.1. GTDB lineage: Bacteria > Pseudomonadota > Gammaproteobacteria > Pseudomonadales > Halieaceae > Luminiphilus. Next base: position 9,724 of record CAXPKH010000090.1, on the reverse strand, counting down.
CAGAAAGCGCTCAGCGCTTTCCTGCAGCATCCGTTGTTCATCGGTGAAGCGGAACCTCACCGCACAACCCTACAATGCACGACGGCGTTCATCAGGTGCCCCACACTTTTTGTGGGGGCTGCTCCTGCTCCAGCAGTCGCTTCATGACAGACCCCACCTCTTCTGGGTCCCATCGCGCCTGCTGTTCAATGCCTTCTGTGCTACGCCAACCATCCGCCAGCGCGATACGCCCGCCTTCGGCTTCAATAATTTTGCCTGTCACATGAGCGCTGGCTTCTGAGCACAGCCAGACCACGACCGACGACACATTCTCGGGGGCAAAATGATCAAAGCTGCCGTCCTCTGGCGCCGCCATGCGCGCCGCCATCTCGGGTACGGCGGTGGTCATCCCGGTGCGAGCAACCGGGCAAATAGCGTTAGCAGTAATGCCATAACGCCCAAGCTCCGCGCCCTGGTTAATGGTCAACGCGGCAATACCCGCCTTGGCGGCGGCGTAATTGGACTGACCGATCGAACCCTGAAGCCCGGCACCGGAGGTGGTGTTGATGATTCGGGCGTTGACGGTATGGCCCGCCTTCACCTGATGACGCCAGTATTGAACGGCGTGGGAACTGATACAGAAGTGCCCTTTGAGATGCACCGCCATGACCGCATCCCAATCGGCTTCACTGAGCGAGGCAAACATGCGGTCACGGTTGTTGCCCGCGTTATTGATGACACAGTGCAGATCGCCGTAGACCTCGAGCGCCTGTTTGACCGATTCACCCGCGCTAGCGTAGTCAGTAATGTCCGACTCGTTGACCAGTGCCTCACCACCCGCTGCCTGAATCTCCGCTACCACGGTCGCTGCAGCGTCAACATCAATGTCATTGACCAGCACCTTGGCGCCCGCTGCCGCGAGCGAGCGTGCATGGGCGGCACCGAGGCCCCCGCCAGCCCCGGTCACTATGGCCACGCGGCCTTCACAGATCGAACTCATGTTGGCGCCCTCTGCTTTATGGTCCTCACAGCCGCTCGAGGATGGTGACGTTGGCCTGACCACCCCCCTCGCACATGGTTTGCAGTCCGTATCGCGCGCTCCGGCGCTCCATCTCATGAAGCAGCGTCGTCATGAGCTTGGTGCCCGTGGCACCCAGTGGATGCGCCAATGCGATAGCGCCGCCATTGACGTTGGTCTGCTCATGGGGATAACCGGTCTCCGCCAACCACGCCATAGGTACCGATGCGAAGGCTTCATTAATCTCGACCAGATCGATGTCCTGAAGGTTGAGGCCTGATCGCTTCATGGCCCTCTGCGTAGCAGGGATCGGCGCCGTCAGCATCCAAATGGGATCGTCGCCTCTAACATCCATATGCACAATGCGAGCCCGCGGCGTCAGCCCGTAGCGTTTCAACGCCGCCTCGGAGACCACCAACAGGGCAGAAGCACCGTCGCCTGTCTGACTCGATACCGCTGCGGTAATCGTTCCTCCCGGCGCGAGGGGCTCGAGCGCTGCCATCGCCTCCAAGGTAGTATCACGAATCGTCTCGTCAACACTTAAACCATCGACCGGGAGAATCTCGCGCTCAAACACGCCGCCTAGCGTCGCCACCTGAGCGCGCTGATGGGACTCCAGCGCGAACGCTTCCATCATCTCCCGACTCAGGGACCATTTGTCAGCGATCATCTGCGCCGAGCGGAACTGCGTTACCAGACCATCGCCGTAACGCGCGCGCCACCCCTCGCTGCCCGTAAACGGATCATCAAATCCCAACGGCTGACCCGCCAACATGGCGGAAGAGATCGGGATGCTGCTCATCGTCTGCACGCCCCCTGCAACGACGACGTCCATCGTCCCCGACATGACAGCCTGTGCCGCAAAATGCACTGCCTGCTGGGAAGAACCGCACTGTCGGTCAATCGTCGTGCCCGGGACAGCATCGGATAAGCCCGCTGCCAACCAGCAGGTGCGCGCGATGTCTCCGGCCAGAGGCCCCACCGTATCGACGCAACCAAAGATCACGTCGTCGTAGTCCTCCTCCGGGATATCATGGCGCGCCACTAAAGTCTTCAGCACCGTGGCGCCGAGGTCGGCACCATGTACTTGCGCGAGACTGCCGCGGCGTCGGCCTGTCGGTGTTCGCAGCGCGTCAACAATAAAAGCCTCTGCTCGTTGCGTCATCGTGTTCTCCTCTGTCGCTCTCGCATCAGACCCGTCTCAGCTCCTCGTCTTATCCAGCGACCAGTGACCGACGCCCGAAAGTGAATTCAGGTCCCAGTAGCGCATTGGGCTGCAACAGCCACTCGTGGATGCGATTCTTATGAAAACCCTCATCACCCCACTCGCTGGCAAGGGCCCACACGCGTTTGGCGGCGATCTGCACATCACATTCCCAGGTGTAACCCATTGCACCGTGCACCTGTATGGCCTGCCGAGCAGCCAGAGTGGCTACGCGGGTCGCAGCAAGCTTGGCATGGGAGACCGCAAAGTCCGCCCGCTCGGGAGAGACCCCGACCGTATAAGCCGCGCGGGCGATGACGGGACGTGCGTACTCCAACTGCACGGCGACATCTGCGAGCAAATGCTTGACGGCTTGATTGGCAGCCACCGGCCGTCCGAACTGACTGCGATCCTGTGTGTATTGCACGCTCTGTTCCAGCAACCGGGCACTCAGTCCCAGCAACTGCGCGGCCACGGTCAACCCACCGCGGTTTAGCGTTGCCCGCAGAAGCGCTGCGCCCACTTCCCCCTCAGCCAGGCAGTGCTCGGGCGACTCATCAAACTCAATAGCCGCCACTCTCCGGCTGGGGTCTACGCTCTTCATCGCCCGCGGCGTGATCGCATCACGGGGCAAAAGATAGAGCGCGTTTCCGGAAGCGGCCAGCACCCAGTCCACGCTGGTCGCGAAATTCAAATAGGGATTGATAGGATGCGCCACCGCCACCTGGGCCTTGCCGTCCATCACCTGATCAATAATCGACTGGATCGCGCCATTACCCAAACCTCGATCCAACACATCAACCAACAGTGGCGAGGCCACCATCATCGTCTCAGCCAGCGGCTCTGGCAGCGCCGCCTTGCCGCAGGCTTCTGCAAGCAACACGGTGTCGATCGTATTCATACCCAAACCACCCAGCGACTCCGGAAATAACAGGCTATAAACCCCCATTTCCAGCAGCTGTTGCTCCAGCGCAGCATCTCTACCCGACTCGCTCTCCCAACGGGCTCGAATGCGCTCGCCCGTCACTTCGGTCTTGAGCAAGCTACTCAGCGTGTCCCGGAACTCGAGTTGCTCGGCACTAAAAGTGAAATCCATAACCGCCGCCTAGCGCCTCGGCATGCCGAGCACCCGCTCGGCGATAATGTTGCGCTGAATCTCATTGGTCCCGGCATAAATCGGGCCCGACTGCGCAAATAGAAACCCATCGAGCCAGTTGCCTAATTCGTCCAGCAGCGTCGGTGTTTCTGGCATGACCTCGCCACGGGGACCCAAAATGCGCATGGCCGTATCGTGAATGCGCAGGTCCAGCTCAGACCAGAAGATCTTATTGCAGCTCGCCTCGGGGCCAATACTGCCTTCCTTAACCAGCCGGGAAGCGGTCTGATAGGTCGACAGTGCGTAGGCCTCCGCATCCATGTAGCAGCGCACGACATCATCCTCTACCGATGGGTCGAGGATATCCGAGCTGTGCTGACGATAAAGATCGACCAATCGCCGAGTGGCCTGCTGAAATCGGGCCGGGCTTCTCAGCATCAGCCCCCGCTCAAAACCTGCCGTGGCCATCGCAATTTGCCAGCCGGCGCCCTCCTCCCCCAGCAAGTTAAAGGCAGGCACTCGAACATCATCAAAAAAGATCTCCGCGAAGCCCGGCTGTCCGTTCAGTTGGGCAATAGGTCGAACCGTGACACCCTCCGCATTCAGCGGCACCAGAATCTTGGATAAGCCATGATGGCGCTCCGAGTCCGGGTCGGTTCGGAACAGCCCGAACACCCAGTCTGCGTAGACGGCGCGTGTGGACCAGATCTTCTGACCGTTAATCACATACTCGTCACCCTTACGATCCGCCCGACATCGTATTGCCGCCATGTCTGAGCCCGCGTTGGGTTCGGACCACCCCTGCGCCCAGATCTCCTCACCGGAAGCCATGGCCGGCAGAAACCGCGCTTTTTGCTCCTCGGAGCCATACTCCATCAACGTTGGGCCCAACAGGAAGATGCCGTTCTGGTTGACCCTACCCGGCGCTCCCGCCCGGTAATATTCTTCCTCGAAGATAAGCCATTGAATGAGATCACACCCTCTACCGCCAAAAGCGTTCGGCCAGGTCACCATCCCCCAGTTGCCGGCTGCCAGAGTGCGCTCCCACTCCCGGTGTGCCGCGAAACCCGCCTCAGTATCAAAAGAAGCCAGCGGCTGTCTGGGAACGTGCTCTGCCAGCCACTCGCGCACCTCGGCGCGAAAGGCCTCCTGCTCCAGGGTGTAGTTCAGATCCATGAATCAGCCGTCTTCCTTGTTGGCTTTTGCCATCGATTTGGCATCCATACCACCGAGCTTATTGCCCGTTGTCAGGTCGTTATGAACATGCGTGAAGTGATGCCAGGCAAATGCCGCTTCCATCGCAGAGCGTTTGCCCTGCAGATCTTCAACGTTATTAATGGCTTGCTTGGTGAGTGCCAGACCCAGACGCGGCATCGCCGCGATTTTCATCGCCAGTTCAGTGACATCGTCGCGCAAGGTGTCGCGCGAACTGATCTGATTGACCATACCCATTTGATACGCCCGCTCAGCGCCCATCTTATTTCCCGTAAAAAGAAATTCCTTGGCGATCCTCGGATTCAACTCATAGGGATGTGCAAAGTATTCCACGCCAGGGATACCCATCCTGACCACCGGATCAGAAAAATAAGCATCGTCGGTGGCCACGATCAGGTCACATACCCACGCCAGCATCAAACCGCCAGCGATACACGCCCCCTGCACCGCCGCAATAGTAGGCTTGGGTATCTCCCGCCAGCGGCGACACATACCCAAATAAGCCTCTGCCTCCCGGACGTAGAGGAACTCGCCCCCTTCTTTATTCGCGTGGTCGTACCACATGGTGACCCGCTCCTGACTTAAATGGACGTCACGCCCGGGGGTACCAATATCGTGGCCCGCTGAGAAGTGTTTTCCCTCTCCGCTCAAAACGATGACCTTCACCTCGTCATCGGCGACCGCTCGCTTGAACGCCTCGTCCAACAAATACGTCATGCGGCCATTTTGAGCGTTGTGATACTGCGGTCGATTCATCGTGACCCATGCGACGCCATCAACCACTTCGTAGCGCACGATATCCTGCTCTTCAGCGGTCTCTTTTTTCTCTTTATCGCTCATTTCACTCTCTCCTCCGCCACTCATCGCGCAAGGTGTTGTCAGGTCGATTCGCCCTCAGGCAATCGCAGTCCCGGCGGATCACCTTTCAGCTGTTTAGACCGCAAATTGTTGGGGTCTAACTGCGAGATGATGGCCAATTGCTCCGTCGTGGGCACTGCCGTCTCAGGCAACGGCAACGCGTCGCCCACTGATACATCAAATCCTGTGTTGTCGCGCACCTCATCCAACGCCACGCCGGGATGCAGGGACACCACCCGGGGTCGATACTCTGGACCGGAAAAATCTATGACGCACAGATTAGTGATGACCTGCCTGATATCAATATCTTCGAAGGAATAACCTCGCGGCAAGCGCGCCGGGTTGTAACCTATCGAGCACACGACATCGCACTCCCCCTCAACAAACACTCGCCGGGAATGCTGAGGCACAAAAAACGAATTGGCGTGGTAGATGGAATTACCCGGGAAACCCCGCACACCCAGTAACTGAACCTTGGGCGCTGCATAGGTGCCGCCCAGCGCGGATATATTGGTTTGCCCGAAGCGATCAATTTGGCTGGGGCCCACCAGCGCATGCCGCGCGCCACTCCATACGTTGTCAAAAATCCGAGAGAAGCCCATCCAGTTCTCACAGGCCTGAGTACTGTGGTCGGTCAACCCACTGACGGGATTGGGCTTAGACAACATGAAGGACTGACTATCAGTCATCATCAAATCAGGGTTAGTGGTAGACATGGCCAAACTGGCGGCCAATCTCGGCAATAAACCAATACCGGTCGCCAGTACTTCGCCGTCCTCGTCAAAGACACGGCTGGCGGCACAAATCATCAGCTCAGCAAGGGAAAACGTCACAGCGACACCTCAATAAACCGGCAGAGGTAAGGCTTGAATCGCATCGAGCCCGCCGACGGACTGCTGATAGGCGAATTCATCTGAACCGAGAAAAGCGCCGGCCCATGCCTCATATCCCCCTTCGCCAATCAACTCTGCGTAACGCTTGAAGTGCGCGACATCAAAACCGTAGAGCGGGTCGCTGGAGCTGGGGTGCGCGCCCCCAGGTTGGTGCACAACGAACTGCGTGCAGTTTCGCTCCCAGAAAACTTTTCTCGCCACCTCCGGATTTTGGAAATAGTCGCTTTCTACCACCTCGTCGACTGAGACAATACTGTGCGCAGCAGCGCGGACAAACCAATCATCCATGTAGTGGTCCGGGCTCGCGATCTCACAGACCCCGGACGCGTCCGCGCGTGTGGCGTGGACAAGCGCTACATCAAGATTAAGCGCTGGCATCGCCACCCACTCCCTATCATCGTAAGGACTATCGACCTGCTGAATGTGTGGCGCGTTGCGAATCACGTCTGTTCCCAAACCAATCGCGGTCGGTATAAAGGGGCAGCCCCAAGCGGCTGCACGCAAACCCAGTAGCAACATGCCCTCGTCGATCTCAGTGACCTCAATCGCACCCTGCTCCCGGGCGCGCCTAAAAGCTGGCTCCAACGGCATAAAATCTAAAGAGACAAAAGCAAATACCACGCGCTTCACTTTTTCCGAAGCACACAGCAAGCCGACATCCGCGCCACCGTAGGCCACGATGGTCAGATCGCGCACATCACTGCGAAGCAGTGCTCTGACCAACGCCATCGGTTTTCTGCGCGGGCCCCAGCCACCGATCCCGACGGTCATGCCGTCCTGAATGACAGACAGCGCGTCCTGTGCGCTGACCAGCTTATTCATGAGTTAGCCCTAAGATGCTGATAGGTCAGGCAGTATCGAAGTCGCCAAGGACAGGATCATCCCCCATTGAGACTATGACAGTGGGGCGTTCCTTGCTTACCTTGCAAACCATCGATTGCAGGAGTCCAACGCAGGATCCGAGCGCAATGCCCACTGCTGTCACACATACTGCCGAGTTGGTCGAATTCGCCGCTTCGCATTGGGGCGATCGCACTTTCATTCGCGAGGAGGACTATTCCCTGTCCTTTACGCAATTGCTCGAGCACGTCCGCTGGGCAGCAGCGGGCTTACTTGAGCAGGGATTCCCCCACGGCACGCGCGTCGCCATATGGGCACCAAATCGCTGGGAATGGATTGTCACCGCGTTAGCCACTCATTACATCGGCGGTACCCTCGTCACGCTCAATACCCGTTATCGTGGGCATGAGGCGGCTCAGGTTTTGCGCCTCAGTGGTGCCGAGGTACTGATAACGGTGGGCGAGTTCCTTGGGACCCAATACCCAGCGCTTTTGGTCAACGAAGACTGCGGCGATGTGTCGCGGTCTATCGTGCTGGACCAGCCGGGTGAGACTGGTTTCACGGCACTGCTGCAATCCGGGAAGGAAGCGCTGGCTGATCCAGAGGGGCCGGTCAGTCAAGCATTGCTAGCGGCCCGAGGTAGCGTAAGGGCTACCGACTTATCCGATATTTTATTTACCTCAGGTACCACGGGCAGGCCGAAAGGCGTCATGACATCGCACCGCCAAAATCTACGTGCATTCACAACATTTGCGTCGCTTCTGGGCTTGGAGGCATCCGATCGCTACTTGATCATCAATCCGTTTTTTCACAGCTTTGGCTACAAAGCGGGCTGGCTCGCTTGCCTGCTGGTCGGTGCCGAGGCGCACCCGCTGCCGGTGCTCGACATCGACGCACTGATCAGCACCATCGAAGCACGGCAAATTACCTGCATGCCGGGGCCGCCGACTTTGTTCCACTCGATTCTGACGCATCCCAATCTCGAGCCAGCGCGCCTCGCATCGCTCAACAAAGCGACCACCGGTGCGGCGGTGATCCCTCAGCAACTTATCGAAGACATGCGGGCGGTTTTGGGCATAGACACGGTCATCACTGCCTACGGTCTGTCTGAAACCTGTGGGCTGGTGACGATGTGCCGTCGCGGCGATGACGCGGGAACAATAGCCCGCACCTCGGGCCGCGCCATCCCAGATGTGGAGGTTTCGATCGTCAACCCGACCGGACAACATTTGGCGCCCGGGAGCTTGGGTGAAATCGTCGTGCGGGGATATAACCTGATGCTCGGGTATCTCGACGATGCAGAAGCCACTGAACAAACGATCGATGAAGACGGCTGGCTACACACCGGGGATATTGGCGCTCTGGACTCAGAGGGGAACCTCTGCATCACCGATCGCCTAAAGGACATGTATATCTCGGGCGGCTTCAACTGCTATCCAGCGGAGATTGAGCAGCTCCTCCTCCGGCACCCCGACATCAGCCAAGTGGCCATCGTGGGGCGAGCCGACGACCGACTCGGTGAGGTGGGTGCCGCATTTATTGTAGCGTCGGGCCCTGATCGCGCCGACGCCGAGGCATTAACGGCCTGGTGCCGCGATCACATGGCGAATTACAAAATCCCCCGAGAGATTCATTGGATCGATGCTTTACCCCTGAATGCGTCGGGTAAAGTTCTAAAAACCCGTTTGCGTGACATGCTTCACGCACCCCAATCGGCGTAGAGGAGTCGACAATGGCAATTAACAGTTTGGGCTATCTCGGCATATCCAGCCGCAATCCCGAAGAATGGCGAGAATTTGGCACGCAAGTCCTCGGCTTGCAGGATGTCAGTACATCTATGGGCAACGGTGATGGCACGGTATATCTAAAAATGGATGACCAACCCTTTAGATGGTTCGTGCAGACGGGAAACACAGACCAGTTAAACCTGATTGGTTGGGAAACGGTCTCGGAGCAAGCTCTGGTGAATGTGACCGAGCAACTCAACGCCGCAGGCACAGCATGGGAATGGGGCTCAGCAGAGCAATGTGCCGAACGCCGTGTGCAGAGCCTGATTGCGTTCAAAGATCCATCAGGCATACAGCACGAAGCCTTTTGGGGGCGCGTTTCGGACTTCGCGGTATTTAATTCGCCCGTCGGCGTGTCAGGTTTCGTCACCGGCGATCAGGGCATGGGTCATGTTGTGCTACCCGCAGCGCAATTCGACGATATGGCGACCTTCTTTTCCGAGGTACTGGGGTTTGGACTGTCGGACTTGATGAAAATCCGATTCACGCCCGATCCCGAGGAACCCGTAAAACGGCTGTGGTTTATGCACTGCAACCGCAGACATCACAGCCTCGGGCTTTTTGAAATGCCCATGCCCGCCCAGTGTGTCCACCTCATGCTCGAGGCCAACAATATAGACGAAGTAGGACGTTGTAATGACCGGCGTATTCAAGCGGGTACCCCACTCAGCGGCACGCTGGGCAGGCACTGCAACGACCATATGGTGTCTTTTTATATGCGGAGCCCCGCGGGCTTTGATATCGAATTTGGTGCCGAGGGGCGCACGATAGACGATTGGGCCAAACGTCTATCGTGAGATCGGCAGAGCGTCGTGTAGGGAAAGAGTGTTGGAG
>CAXPKH010000089.1:0-19128 GCA_964217615.1 Luminiphilus sp. | reverse complement strand
ATGACTTCGATATCAGCGACCACCGGCGCTTGTGTCGGAAACGCGCGCAATAACGCGCCCGTCTTGCCATCCAGCGCGTAAATGAATTTTCCTTTTTGACAATCAATTGGGTCGAGCGCGGGTTCATCCTCATCGAGGCAAGCATCACTCCCACCGCCCATCAGTAGCACCGGATTAGGTCGCTCCAGCGATCCGTCCTCGCCCACATAACCCCGCACGAAGCCCGTAACCGGCGTGGACCAGGTGTGCCCCATACCCGACAACGCGTCATCGGTGCAGCTGGCGGCCGTATCGCTAATACACCCAGCCCGCCACAGAAACTTCGGCGCCTCTGGCGGCGCCGCGCTCGTCCCCTCGGCAGGACTCACGTCTAGCGCATAGATCATGCGCCCACCACGACGCTGGGTCAGATAGAGGTACCCCTCCTCCAACTGGCCTTGCGCGTCGTAACGGGTGAACGAGCCCGTCGAACCATCAAAGAAATATTGCTTGGTCTCTGCACCAATCAGCGCCGACTGCTCGGGCGCCAAACCGAAATAATCTACGGTGGGGGTATTGGCATAAAGTCGGCCCACTGCGGCCTGATGTTCTGGCGCAATGAATGCCCAGTCTTCGCGCCCATTATCCGGATTAACGGCGCGATAAAGGCCATCGTTGGCGCCATAAAACACACGGAACTCACTACCCCCTCCCGATTTGCTGCCATAAGTCATGGTGAGTGGCCGGGAATGCACGATGTCACCATGAATGGTGGGTCGCCGCCCCTCGAAAGGGGTGACCTCGGGTTCGGCTAACAGCGGGTTGTCGATGTAGGGAGGATTTTCTGTGAACCCCCCTGACAGATCTGGCACTTTGAGGTCTCCGCCTTTCAAGCCCGGATGAGTGCCCAACAAATAGTCGAAGATGTCAGCCGAGATTCCAAAGTCACCAGCGGTCACGTCTCGCAAACTTCCCCCCGCGGCATCTAGGGTAAAAATATTGCGCGATGCCTGGCCCCGTATTTGCTGCGCCACACCGCCCTTCTCGACAAAAGGTCCGTCTGGCGCGTCTGATAGCACACTGCGATCACCGCGAAACTCCGGTAGACACTCACTGGCTGGGCTGGGCTCGAGCTGAAGTCCTTCAAAATAGGGCCCCGTGGCGCCCGAGGCATCCTTGGGCACCGCCGAGCTGTCCTCGGTCCAGAAGCTGGTTGCACAGGATTGTGCAAAACCGGTCTGGGGATTAATCGCGCGATTGAGCCCGACATCCGCCAACCCTACCTTGCCGTCAAAAACAGCCAATTGGTATTGCTTGAGATTGCCGAGCCACCGCGGCTTGCGTTGCGCCGCAGGCCTGAACATCCCAACAAACACCTTGTTCTCAGCCTGCGCGCGGTTGGTGGCACTTAAGGGTAATGTCACGGCGGCAAAGGAGGTATTAATGTCAATGATATCGCCCATAATCCGCGCCAACGCCTGTTCGATCTCAGCGGCATTGGTCGCTTCCTGACGGTACCCGCCACCCACTTCGGCCGCGCTGTCCATGAGTGAAGAATGCACTTCACTGGGCTGCGCATTGAACACATCGATGGTGTAAGTGCTCACCGTGATACGGGCCACCGTATCCGCAGCACCCTCAACGCCCGGCACGACGATCGGGATACCATAGTCGTGCAAAAATTTTATCCAATCATCAAAATTGTAGTCCGCGCCGTCGATCTGATTTGGGGTGGGGCCATAGCGCTCCCGCGTGCCTTCTGCGGGTTTGAGCACCTGAAACTGTTTTCCCTGGCTGCAGGAGTTGCTATCTGAAGTCACCTTCGAACAAAAACAATCGGCCCCCGTCGGGCACTGCTCTGCGATAGCGGTCAGCGCTGCCGCTTCCGTTGGGTTCCCATTGATCCCAGCGTCGCAGGCATTGCTGTTACTAAAGCAAGCGGCTGAAAATCCGAGTGGCTCTGAGTTAGAGCTGTTCTGATTGCCCTTAATCTCCTCGAACTCCCGCATCAAGAGCCCCGTGTCTGAATCGCCTGCCAAACCATGGCGCAAGGTTTCCCCCATGCCGGTATAGAGTGATTTCAGTGCATCGCTATTGGCGTCGGTGTCCACCTCCGGACCATTACTGTCGGGATTACTGACAAAAATGACATAGGTGTCTGAGCAAATATCGCCCTCAGTCAGCGGCGATTGGAAGACAGAGAACGGTGTTTTATAGGCTTGCTCCCTCGCCTTAGTGGGCGGAGTGCCCGCACCGGAAAAACTTTGCGCCTCGCCGGCCAGATACCCATAGAGGTCTTGCGCTAAATTGCCGTAGGCCGAATTAGAGTTTCGTTTTTCGACCGGCGCGTTGATGTTGTTTTCGATATCGCTCAAGACAAGCGCTAACTCATCCCAATGGTCCAGAATAGACCGCAATTCAAATCTGACATAACCGCCATCCTCATTCGCTGTCCCCAGTGTCGTAAATTCCACGATAGCCACGTTGAGATCTTTACTTTGGGATCGGACCTTATTGAGGGTGTTGTAGATGGCTTGCACTTCAGACTGGCCCTGAGTGCCATCGGGCCACTGTTGGCTTTCTCTCGACCAATTGGAGGTATTGTCCAAAACAAAAATGACATTCGGAACGGCAGCCGCGGCCGCACCATTGACCAATCCACTGGCAAAAAGATCAATATCTTCAGCCTGTGCCTGTGCGACGAGGCCGACAAAACAGACCCATATCAGGCATCTTGTTATCAAACTGTCCATCCTCATCACTCCCGGCTCAGTTGTCTTCCCGAACCCAAGGTCATGCTTTATTCGCAGGGCAAATCGATTGCACTGCCTGTGCGGTGGTCTGTCGCGAAATGCCCTGCCGAATTTCCACCCGCGCGCCGGTAACCTCATCCACGGCGATCGCAGTGACTTCAAATAACGCATTGCCACAGGCCGAGTACCTTTGTTTCACAACCTGACACTGGCGATCGCTCGGATTGTCCACATAGTTAAAAAACTGATTGGGAATTAAGACAAAGGACAAACATTTGGGCGCAGTCATTGTTACGGTGACATCATCTTCAACCTCATCCCCGGAGAGGTCCAGGCAGCGCGTATATAAATCGCCTTTACAACTTACCGTAAAGGCGCGACGTATCTGTCCTGCTGCATAGGGCGGCAGAAACCCCGGCGTCGACATCGCCTCCTGGATAGCGGCTAATGCCGCCGCCCGAACTGCACTTCTCGCCTCAATGTTCTGCACCACCTGCATGTTGGCCATAATGAGGTTGGCAGACACTGACGCCGTCAAGGTCACGAGAACCAGCATCACCAGCGCCACGACCAAAACGAGACCGCGCTCTGCGCGTGACGGTCTCATCGCCGTCTCCCCGCCACATTGATCAGTTCGACAGTGCGGGACCGAAGAATCCGCGGGTGTTGGGGTTTATCATTCACCCAGGTCTGACCCGGAAGTTGATAAACATTGGTGTCTTGATAACCCGCATTCGGCGTGCTGGAGCGGACAATCATCGTCATGTTCACACCCACCACATTTTGCCAATCTATTTCGCGCTCGGCGTCTGACCAGGTCTCGTCGGCAACCGACCGCACCACGTCGTAATCACCATCCGAAGATCGGTCAATCAACCACTCAAATCGCAACGCCTCGACGCCCTCTACCAAGACGGTCTCCACGTAGCTATTGGATTCTCCCAATTCCAGACGGACCAACTCATCGTGGTGATTGACATAATAAATGCGCGACACATATCGGTAGATGGGTGCTCTTTCTGACGGCTCACTGCCGCAACTAAAATTGCGGTAACCCAAAAGGCTTGATGCATCAGCATCAGTCACCCGATACAACTTTGTTTCACCGCCCGACAGACCCGCGTTGAGGTCATAACAGCCATTGATCTGAAGGTGGAAAAAATTGCCGATAGGCGCACAGTCCGTCCCGCCGGCGGCGCAGGTGCTCGCTCGACGGATCGCTACAAACTCCTCAGTATCTTTTGGCGGAGAGATGGTCGCGGCACAGGCTGCCGATGACATCGCCACCTCAAGATCGACACCCATGCCAGAAACCAGTGGATACTCCATTGCCCACCCCAGCTCGACGCGCGGCTTGCGGCCCTCATTGCCACTGCCAACGCAGAGTAGCGGTGGCGAGGGATAACCTGTTACCGCCTCCCCCTGCATCTCAGCAACCCGTAATGGGCCAAAATTCGGATCGTCCGGCACCACCGGGTAGTCTGCCTCACCCCAGTAACCCACCAGGGCCAGTTCACCCGCTAATAAATCCAACGCAAAAAGACTGTTTTCCAACTGTCGGCTGGTACGGCTGACGTCGCCTTGTGTTTTGCTGCTGTCCACAAACAAGTCGGTCACCCCGAGGATAATGACCAGACCCAGGGCCAGCGCAATCATGAGTTCGATCAGACTGAACCCGTGGCAGCGATATGGAAGACCGATTGCGCGCACGGGCTCTACCTCACAACAACATCGCGGTAGACCACGCGGCGAAAGGCCTCGTCGACTACTGGCAAAGTGGGGTCTGCGTTGGTGAAAAGCCCGGCGCCACAGCTGGCAAAAGGAGCGGCCTGCGCGGTGAGCCCTTGCCATGCGACGGCCACGCGCACCACACGCTCGCCACCGGCGCTCATGCGGGTATCAAGACACCCCATTGCCCCGATGGGGGCGCCGATACCGCCGGAATCGGTAGCCGCTTCCTTAACAGACAAGCCTTGCAGCCTTGCCGCCCATTGGCACTCATCCAGTGCGGCCCGCACCTCCGGGCTCAGCGGGTCGTTATCAGTGGAAGCGGCTGGACAAGGCGTGTCCGAATCAAAGGATGCATAACTTTGCGACCTGACTCCCATCGGATTCATACGCACGCGCTCTGCCATATCATCAACTAACGCCGTCACCAAAGCGCGCTGGTGCGCCTCGAAGCCATTGTTAATGGTGCTGACTTGCAACGCGGCAAGGCCCAGCAAGCCAATAGCCGTCAGCAAAAAAGTGACCAGCACCTCAATCAGCGTAAAACCGGTCTGTGAACGCATGCCGCTCACGGGCAGGCTCCCCCCCAGGCAAGGTCATTACCCGAGTCCGGACAGGCGCCACTACAGGCGCCTGTTTCAGTCACCACGCGCCCATCAGTGGTCACACTCAAGCACACCTGACATTGACCCCCGCTTGTCGGCGCGCTCAATGCTAACTGCGGGCACCCCAACGCGCGCCCCCATGCATTGAATCTGATGGTGTCATCCGTTGCGACAGCGACAGTACTGCCATCGGCAGGCACAAACTCGTGAATCAAACCTTCGCTGCACGGCGTTTTCGCAGCACCGGGCTCCACACACCAACCCGCACCCCAGTTCTGTGCCCTCGGCAAAACCGCGACCGATTGTCCCCGCTTAATGGCCTCGGCTCTGGCCGTGACCATCGAAATTCTCAGCTCGTTGCTGGTCTGACGAAGACGCTGCTCCGTCAACATGCGGGAAAAGGACGGTGCGGCAAGCGAGACCAAGACTGATAAAATAATGAGCCCAATGAGCAACTCAATCAGCGACAGTCCCCGTTGCGGCGCTGTTACCATGGTGTTTGCTCCGCACTGCCGCAATGGCGCCAGCGCGCTCCCGTATTGGCCAAACAAAGGGACCCATCACCCGCCTGTAGAGAACCCTGTAAAGGGTTCAGTTGCATGTTAAACCGGGGGGGTAGCGCACCCGACACACCCATCGAAAACCCTGCAATGTCGTAGGATTGTGCAACCCCCTGCAAGGCGGCGCTCAGCGGGTCGCCGCCGGCGCCGGTGTAACCCAATTCATCGAGAGAGCTCGCGTAACGACGGCGAATCATGAGGAAATTTTGCTGCCTCTGGGCCAGCTCCATGAGCAATGCCTGCGCCTCCGCTCGCCGCCCCTTTCGCATCTGGTCGAGATAGGAGGGATAAGCAATGGCCGCAAGAATGCCCACAATGGCCACCACGACCATCAGCTCAATCAGGGTAAAGCCCATAGATCGCCTGCCTTCAAGGAACCGCGGCGGCGCTCGCGGGATCACCGGCCTCTCTGCATTGATACAATTCACACGCATTCTCCACGCATATGGAGAAGAATTGTAGCATTATGCAATTAAATTGCAAATTGCAAAAATGTCGCTTACTCCCGGGCTTTTAGGCTTAGGCATCTCCGTTAGATCGCGACGGTTTATCTCAGCTTGGCATGCTTTTCATCGCCACTTCCCAGTCGACCAACGCCCAGTGATAAGCCGCCAACAGTATCAAGGCTGACACCAGCATCAATAAGGCCACCGTTGTCAGGATAAAGACCCCGCGTTGATCGCAGCGGTCCGGACTTGAGCCCGACAAGACGCGCTTACTCATTGCGCAGTGGCGCCTGAGGAAAAAGCAGACGCCTGAGGCGCAGCACGGGGAGCACAGCGGCGCCTTGATCCGGGATTACCCCGAAGCCCATGGACAAAACATGAAGTGCCGCAGGATCCATCTCGCCGAGCTCATGAGGCGCCCTAGACGATGGAAATACTGCGGGTCGCCACCCAGCAATGCCGGCGACAAGAGTCTCCGAGGGCTGCCATCGATAAGGTAGCTCTCTCCCTACGGATTGAAGGCGAAGCGTTGGTGAAGCCTCAATGCTCGTCTCAGCACTCCGATCACTCAACAGCATGCGCTCGAGACGACCCCATGGCCAACCTGCATTGCAATGCGTCGGTGGATCCATATTCTCCTGCCACGCTACCCGCCATTGGGTATCCGGCTGAATCAAGGGATTTAGCTCAACACAGTCCACTGGGCTGATGACATAGCCTGCCTCCGCGCCACAGTTCTCGGGACAGATGTGTACCTGCTCAATGTAGAGGCCCCACTCGGCATCACCGGCGACCACGCAGGGTACCTCCGCCATGGCGACTACATCGACACCACTCCACCAAAATCGAGGGCTAACGGTTTCTGGGGGTTGGCAAATAGGCGATGGTGCAGTCCAGCCTTGAAGCGCTTGTGGGGCCTCTGCATCGGTCAGCCATTCCGAGGGCATGTGCGCCGATGCCATTGCGTGCTCGATAAATCGAATTACCTGTCGGGCTCGCATGGCCTGATCACTCAGCGCAGAGGAGGCGCGCGCCGCCCCAATCAGGTCAGCTGACGCAGCAAAGAGCCCGGCCAGCAATGCGAGTGCCAGCGCGTTGACCACGAGGCAGCTCACCAGAGAAAAACCGCCCGCGTAACGCTTACCCTCGCCGTGATCGCGCCTCGCAACCCGATGCCCCGCTTCGCCGACCTTCATGGCGTCCACAGCGGCCGCATGTACTCGAGATGATCTCCGGCGGATGAAACCCACTGCAGCGCAACGCGTCCCTCTGGCGTCATGAGGAGCTGACTTTGTGTGAGAGCGTCCAACCACGCGTTTAATACACTGCAGTGACTCGAGCGCAAAGCATCAGGTAACCCCAGACACCATTCCGACGGCGGGCGGCCGTCGATCATTGCAAGGCGAGAAAGCGCCACCGTCTCGCTCAAAATCATGAATGCCAATGTCATCTCGTGGGCTTGGGTGTTGAGCGAAATAATGTCCGAGGTGAGGTCGTACAGGCCCAGCAGCCCGATACAGCCCACCAATACTGCGAGGAGATAATCCACCCACATCACCGAGACACCGCACCCGATGCCATCCACTGGCCCAGATGGTTGAGCGCCAGCTCCGGTAATTCGTCAGTTGGATCAATTAAGCGCAGTTGATAGCGTGTGGCACCGGAGTCGACCCATAACTCATAGCGGCGGGCCACCGCGCCCGAGAGTACATCGAGCCTCGGCAGTTCATGTGGCTCTGCAAACCGGCCATGGGTCCTTAGGAAACGGTGCTGACGGATGGCCAGCCGCTGTAATACCAGTCTGGCTTGCTGCACCAGCGCTTCATTACTCATGGTACGCCAAGATGGCATCGCTATGGCAGACAGCACCGCGACAATTGCCATCACCACCAACAGCTCGATCAGCGAGAAACCGCGCTCGGCGGGGTTGCGCTGCGTCGACATCCAGCCACCTCTGCTGACCTCAGGGCTGATAAAGCTAGCCCGTCAGCCGGATGAGCCAGAGCTCACTGGTGGCAACGGATCAGTTGTAGACAGATTCGATCAGGCTGGTGCTCATGCCGCTTCAGAGACCTCACGCGCCTTGGCAAATACAATCTGCTGATCGGACATTGAAGCCTCAATGACATCGCCAGGTGCAAACTGGTCCGTCAACAGGGCTTGCGCCAGAGGATTTTCGATGAGCCGCTGAATCGCTCGCTTCAAGGGCCGCGCGCCATAAACGGGGTCAAATCCCTGCTCGGCAAGGTAGGCACGCACTTCCTCAGTAACCACCAACCCCAAGGACCGCTGCTTCAGCCTGCTCTGCAACGCCTCCAACTGCAGCATGGCAATGTGACCAATGTGCTCCTCATTCAAAGCATGGAACACCACAGACTCATCGATCCGATTCAGAAATTCGGGCCGGAAGTGGGCAGCGACCTCGTCCATTACCGCTGTCTGGATTTCGGCTTGAGACGCCTGCGCAACCGCGTCTCGAATGTGCTCAGAGCCCAAGTTAGAGGTCATGACCACCACTGTGTTGCGAAAGTCCACGGTCCTGCCTTGACCGTCAGTCAATCGCCCGTCCTCCAACACCTGCAACAAAATATTGAAAACATCCGGGTGTGCTTTTTCGACTTCATCGAGCAACAAGAGTGAGTAGGGCCTGCGGCGCACTGCCTCTGTCAGGTAGCCGCCCTCCTCATATCCAACGTAGCCCGGGGGGGCGCCGATAAGCCTCGCAACAGAGTGCTTCTCCATGAACTCCGACATGTCGATGCGCACCATCGCCTGTTCACTGTCAAACAGATAATCCGCCAACGCCTTGCACAACTCGGTCTTGCCGACACCTGTTGGCCCCAAGAACAAAAATGAACCGTTGGGCCGCTGGGGATCGGCCAGCCCGGCGCGCGCACGGCGCACTGCGTGGGAAACGGCGGTGACCGCTTCATCCTGTCCGACCACGCGGGCGTGCAATGTCTCCTCCATGCGCAGTAATTTCTCCCGATCACCCTCCAGCATTTTGGCAACCGGGATACCTGTCCATCGCGATACGACCTCCGCGACCTCGTCCTCAGTAACCCGCGACCGCAATAATGTTGGCTCAGCCTGCGCCTCGTCGGCGGTCACCAATTGGCGCTCAAGATCGGGCAACACGCCGTGCTGCAACTCTGACATGCGCGTCAGATCTCCCGCGCGCCGAGCCTGTTCAAGGTCGAATTTCGCGTCCTCGATAGCGCTTTTGATCTGAGCCGTACTCTGAACCGCGGCTTTCTCCGCCAACCAGACTTCTTCCAAGCTCACGAATTCACGCTCGACGCTGTCTATTTGCTCGTCGAGCTGTTTCAGCTCTTTACGGGCCGCCGCCGTTTCGTCTTTTTTGACCGCCTCCCGTTCAATTTTGAGCTGGATCAAACGACGTTCGAGTTTGTCCATAACTTCGGGTTTTGAATCGATTTCCATACGGATGCGGCTGGCGGCCTCGTCAACAAGATCGATGGCCTTATCGGGTAATTGGCGATCAGTTATATAGCGCTGGCTCAGCTGCGCGGCGGCGATAATGGCGCTGTCAGTGATATCCACGCTGTGATGAACTTCATATCGCTCCTTGAGACCCCGCAAGATTGCAATGGTGTCTTCCTCACTGGGCTCCTCGATCAGCACTTTCTGAAAGCGCCGCTCGAGCGCCGCGTCTTTTTCTACAAACTGGCGATACTCGTTTAGTGTGGTGGCACCCACACAATGCAGTTCACCTCTTGCCAGCGCAGGCTTCAACATGTTGCCAGCGTCCATCGAGCCCTCGGCTTTGCCGGCACCCACCATGGTATGAAGCTCGTCGACAAATAAGATGATGCGGCCGTCCTCTTTAGACAGCGCATTCAAAACAGCCTTGAGGCGCTCCTCAAAGTCGCCACGAAATTTCGCACCCGCGAGCAGCGCTCCCAGATCCAGTGCCAAAATCCGTTTTTCCTTGAGTCCCTCCGGCACTTCGCCATTAACGACCCGCTGCGCCAAACCCTCGATGATGGCGGTTTTGCCCACCCCTGGCTCACCAATGAGCACCGGATTATTTTTTGTTCGGCGCTGCAGCACCTGAATGGTGCGCCGGATTTCATCATCGCGACCGATCACAGGATCCAGCTTCCCCGCAGCCGCACGTTCAGTGAGATCCACCGTATATTTGTCCAGTGCCTGCCGGGCTTCCTCCGATTCAGCGCTGGTCACGGACTCTCCGCCACGAGCGGTTTCGATGGCAGCGGCCAGAGTCTCGCGGCTAACCCCGGCATCCGACATAAGGCCTGCCGTCGTTTTAACGTCGAGCATTGCCAACAACACCGCGTCGATTGAGATGAAGGTGTCGCCGGCTTTCTGAGCCAGTTTGTCGGCTTGATTCAGCAGTCGTTGCGTATCAGCACTGATGTGAACGTCTGCGCTACCCGTGACCGTCGGCATCGCCGCCAACAAGCCGCTCAACGCCGTGTCCAGCGTTTCGTAGTTGGCGCCAGCGGCCCGCAGAAGATTTCTGGCGGGGGAGCCTGCGGCATCCAACATCGCCCTGAGCACGTGCGGGGGTTCAATATAGGGATGGTCTCGCCCAACGGCGAGCGATTGGGCGTCACCAAGGGCCGCTTGTAATGAGTGGGTCAGCTTATCCATGCGCATCGCTCTCTCCTGATACCCGCAACACCGCGGGCTAGCGTCTGTCTTATTATCGATATGGGACCCTAAACCCTTTTTTCAAGTGGGGTTATTACTTTTGCGAGATTGTGGTCTGGGTCACATGTGGCGGTAGCACCGCGATCGGAGGCTGCCTTAGCTTCAGCAGGGAGACTCTCGCCACACCAACGTGGCAAATCGCCCCGTCGCAGGGCCGTCCCTGCGATGGGAAAAAAACCGACGAGCGTCAGTGAAACTGCAGATCCCGCCACCGCTCACCCGCGCCACGCCCGCCTCCTCGAGTGCAAGTTTCGCCAGTAAGAAAAGATTCGCCATGTAATGGCCGGGGCGACTGCCCGACGCGACGAAACAGCTTTCGCAGGAATCGCCCATGCGCGCTTTAAATGCCACATAGACCTCGGGTCCAACTTCGTAGACCTCGGGACCAATGGCCGGTCCCAGCCAGGCTGTCAGCGCCGACGGCACCGCCGGCATGTCCGCAATCAAATTTTCTAATACCCCCCCGGCGAGACCTCGCCACCCCGCATGCGCCACGCCGACACAGGAGGCATCATGGCTTACCAGCACCACCGGAAGGCAATCTGCGGTGAGTACAGCGATGGGTTGTCCTATCTCGGTCGTCCACTGGGCGTCCGCTTCGGGTCGTAATTCAGGGTCTGAACGCACCACGCGACAACCGTGCATCTGTTGCATCCAGGCAACCGGTGCCAGATCCAATGCCGCCTGCAATCGCTGGCGATTAATCTTTACCGCCTCCGCCCGATCATTGACGTGGTCACCCAAATTGAGAGAGGCATACGGTGCCGCGCTGATACCACCCGAGCGTGTCGAGACGCGGACCGCCACCCCGCCCACACTCAGATCCGGTGCCATCATCGGTAGCGAAGCAGTCAAGCAGGATCCTCGTCCGCAAGGCAACTAATAAGTGCCAACATATCCGCAGGAATCTCGGCCGAGAAAGACATCGGCTCGCCGGTCTGCGGATGATCAAAAGATAATTCGCGCGCATGCAACGCCTGTCGGCTGAAGCCCTCCAACACAGCCAGTAATTTCGCGCTGGCGCCTGCGGGCCGGAAGGCGCGTCCACCGTACAGTGGGTCACCAATCAACGGATGCTTTCGCCAGGCCAGATGAACGCGAATTTGATGGGTACGCCCAGATTCGAGGCGCACCTCCAGAAGACTATGGGCAGCGAACCGCTGCGCGATGCGATAATGGGTCACCGCCGGTTTCCCATCGGGCACCACCGCCATTTTAGTGCGTGCGGTGGGATGCCGTCCGATGGGCGCATCGATGGTACCTCCCCCGGAAAAAGTACCCCGACAGACCGCGGTGTAAATTCTGCTTGCGGAACGATTGGCCAGCTGCGCCACCAGATGCTTGTGCGCAAGCGTCGATTTTACTGCCAACATCACGCCGGACGTGTCCTTGTCGAGTCGATGCACGATCCCACCCCGGGGCAAGGACGACATCTCCGGCGCATGTGCCATCAGGCCATTGACCAGCGTGCCACTGGGGTGACCCGCCGCTGGATGGACAACCAGTCCAGCGGGTTTGTTGACCACAATGACATGCTTATCCTCATACAGGATATCGAGAGGCAGGGGTTCAGCGGCCCAATCGACGCGATTATCTGTTTCAGGGAATACCTGTAGCTCATCCCCTGGCTCCACTTTGTCGCGGGGGCGCGCGCGCTGGCCGTTACGGGTTAGCCTGCCGGCTCGAATCCAATCCGCAAGACGGCTTCGGGAAAATTGACTGAAGAGTGTTGCCGCCACCGCATCGAGCCGGCTGCCGCTCAAAGTGGCCGGAACGAGCGCCGAGATCACTTCGAGGTCATCAAAAAGTTCTTCAGGCAAGCGCTGTGACTCCCGCTCGGTTGGGTTTACACTATGGCCCCTCAAATGTACCACGGTGGAAGACTCCTCTTGCCCACTCCCCACTGCGTCCTTCGCGCTGCCTTACTGGCGCTCTGCCTCGCCATCACCGGTTGCTCCTGGTTTGGCGGGGACGATGACGATCTAGTCGCCGACTCGGGCGAGCAACAGATGTACCGCGAAGCTCAGCGACACCTTAAAAATGACAACTTTAGCCTGGCAGTGAGAACGCTGCAGATGCTGGAGAGCCGATATCCCTTTGGTCGCTACGCCGAGCAGGCACAACTGGAATTGATCTACGCGCACTACGGCGCCTACGAGTTTGAAGCCGCGACGGAAGCCGCTGATCGGTTTATTCGATTACATCCGCGACATCCCAATGTGGACTATGCGTTCTACATGAAGGGCCTAGCGGCCTATGACATTGAGCCCGGATTCTTCGCACGATTTGTTCCCTCTGACGACACCAAACGAGATGTCAGTCACATCCAGATCGCCTTTGGTGAATTCGCCCAATTGCTGGCCCGCTACCCCGACAGCGCCTATGCGCCCGATGCGCGGCAGCGCATGATTCATATGCGTAACATGCTTGCTCGACATGAAATCCACGTGGCTAACTATTACTTTCGCCGGGGCGCTTATCTCGCCGCGTTAAATCGTGGCAAGTATGTCGTGGAGCATATGCAGCAGACTCCCAGCGTTGCCGACGGCCTCGCCATCATGGCGCAGGCCTACCTATTATTGGGCATCAACGATCTCGCCGAGGACGCCGTCGAAGTGCTCTGCGAGAATTATCCAGATCATCCCAATCTGAAGGACGGTTGCACATTCGATAGTGTCTACACTGCCGATGGTCTGCAGCGCTCCTGGATCAATCGGTCAACGTTTGGGCTCTTCGATCCCCCCAAGCCACCCCAATTCAACTATCGGGCCAAGTCTTAAGACCATCTAATCCACTGACCGCCACGCCCAGGTAATGGGATAACGACGGTCGCGTCCGAAAGCGCGGCGGGAGATGCGCACCCCAATCGGTGCCTGACGACGCTTGTACTCATTCAGGTCAATCAATCTCACTACCCGATGGACGTCCTCTGGGAGAAATCCCGCCGCAATGATGTCTTCCTTTGACGCATCGTGCTCGACGTAGTGCTCGATAATCTGATCCAGCGTGTCGTAGGGCGGCAAGCTGTCCTCGTCTTTCTGATCCGGGGCCAGCTCTGCGGATGGCGGCCGGGTAATCACCCGCTCCGGAATGCATGCACCCAGCGAATTGCGGTAACGCGCGAGCGCATAGACCAACATTTTCGGGCAGTCTTTCAGCACATCGAATCCACCCGCCATATCGCCATATAGCGTTGAATAACCCACGGCCAACTCACTTTTATTGCCGGTCGTCAGCACCAATAGATTCTTTTTATTGGAAATCGACATCAATAAAACGCCCCGACATCTTGCCTGCAAGTTTTCTTCCGTGATGTCGGCAGGCAACCCGACAAATTCGGGAGACAACGTGGCCATAAACGCGTCATAGAGGGGCTCTATCGAGAGGTTACTGAATGGAACCCCCAAGGCGTCTGCCTCTGCCTGAGCGTCTTCAATGCTGATCGATGCCGTGTAGCGAAAAGGCATCATCACCGCCTGCACGCAATCTGCCCCCAGCGCATCCACCGCGACGGCGAGGGTCACCGCAGAATCAATGCCGCCAGACAAACCAAGTACGACGCCGGGAAAGCCGTTCTTGTGAACATAATCCCGCAGGCCAACGACCAGCGCAGTCCAAACCGCCTCCAAATCCGCTCTGGTGGGGGCCTGCTCTGCAGGCGCTAATGCGCCTGTCGAATCCACCGTGATGTGCAGCAAGGCTTCCTCAAACTCCGCCGCTCTACCCACCAAAGCGCCGCTAGCGTCCACCGCGAAGGAACCCCCATCGAAGACCAATTCATCCTGCCCACCGACCTGATTGACGTACACAATGGGGATCTCATGCGATCGAGCTCGTTCCGAGACCAGCGCCAACCGCTCGGTCGCTTTGCCGCGGTGAAACGGTGATGCATTGAGGTTGATGAGTATCTGTGCCCCAGCGGCCTTGGCCAAAGCGGCGGGCTCCGAGTGCCAAATATCCTCGCAGATCGTTATGCCAAAGCGGAGCCCTTGGAGATCTACCACGCAGGCTTTATTGCCCGACTCAAAATAGCGCTTTTCGTCGAATACCTGATAGTTAGGCAGACACTGTTTGTCGTATTCGGCGACCAACTGACCGGCGACAATAATGCCAGCGCTGTTGAAAAGACGTTCACCGTCGTGTCGTGGATAACCCAACACCACCGCCAGGTCCGATGGCAAACGCTGGCACAGTGTCTCCAGGGCCCCAGCCGTCTGACTGATGAGATCGGATCGCAGCAGCAGGTCCTCTGGGGGATAACCGGTGAGAGTCAACTCGGGGAAAATAATCAGATGCGCGCCTTTTTCGCGCTGCTCCTCGCAAACGTCTAGCACGCGACGGAGATTCCCTCGAATATCGCCCACCAAGGTGTTGATCTGCGCCATGCAGATATTCATGTTCATCTCCCGTGCGTCGAACCCGCGTCGGTAATCCGTCCGGACGCGAAGGTTACCGTATTTGCTCGCCCATAGGCTCGGCCGACGCTGATTGCGACCTAAAATTTGATCTATCGCTGATATAGTGTCCGCATGGTATCTGACGCAACAGCGCGAGTCGTCGGTGATCGTCCCGACGCGAACACGACGCCGCCACCCAGGCGCGAGTTTTACCGGCTGCTGTCAATTTACAACGCCTATCGGGCCGCGCTGACATTGGGTTTGCTGGTGCCTAGCCTGGCCAATAGCTGGTCGGGCTTCTCGATCAGCGGCTACCACGCTGGGATCGTCTGGTTAGCCGGTATTTGGCTCGCCAGTGCCATCCTGCTGGGTGGACTCATTAGGCAAGCGGTGCGATGGGTGGAGGGCCTGGCCCTCGCCACCGTTTTACTGGATCTGGTGTTCGTTGCGTTTTTAGTGCAGTTGGGCGCTGGTCTGAGCGAGGGACTGCCACTGCTCTATCTCGTCACGGTGGCGGCAGGCGCTGTATTGATCACCCAAAAACTGACTGCAACTGCTATCGCTGCGCTCGCCTCACTGGCGATCCTGTTGGGGACCGCGTCCAAATTATCGAGCAGCACCGTAGCAACCGGAGAGTGGGTCTACGCGGGCCTGCTTGGCAGCCTCACGTTCGCGCTGTCACTTTTCCTGCAACATATCGTGACGCGGCTGACCTCGGCGGAACAGCGCGCAGATAAAGCCTCCTCCCACATCGCGACTCTGGAGGAACTGAACCAGCAAATCATCGCCCACATGACGACGGGCGTCTGCCGAATCACCCCGGATGATGTCATCATCCCGATGAATGACGCCGCTACCTCGCTTCTGGGACTGCGGACTGCGGCCGCGTCACAAACGCTGGACACCGTCAGCCCCGCCTTGGCGCAATACGTGGCCCGGTGTCGGCTGGCGGAAACCCCCGACCCCCAGCCCATGATTATCGAATCCACGGGCAAGCATGTATCACCTGAGGTACTTCAGCTCGGAGCGGGCTTTGAATCTGAGCTCATGCTTCTGGTCGAGGATTTCACCACGGTCTCTGAAACCGCACAGATGATGAAGCTGAAGTCGCTGGGGAAGCTTACAGCGAGTATCGCACATGAAATACGCAACCCGCTTACCGCGATCAGTCATGCGGTGCAGCTAATGGATGAAGCCGCTGAAGATGCCATCGAGGCTGTGACACTGCGCGAGATTGTTATCAACAACACCTGCCGCGTTAACGATATCATCGAGGATATCTTGCAACTGACCCGCCCGCAGGCATCCGGACCGGAAACTATTGATTTGGCGACATGGCTCCCCCTCTTTATCGAAGACTGTGAAAAAATCCACGCCCTCGACGTCACCATCACGCTCCATCTTCCCGGCAGCGCGCTCCCGATCTATTTTGATCCGGGCAACCTGAGACGCGTGCTTGTGAATTTACTCGACAATGGCACAAGGCATGCGCAGCAAGAGACGGGGCTAAGCGCGGCGACACTTGAGGTAACCCGCGACGCCGCCGGCAATACCGTCAACCTGGATGTGATCGATGCCGGTGCCGGCGTGCCCGCCTTGCACCTAGATCGATTGTTTGAACCCTTCTTTACCACGCGCCCCGAGGGCAGTGGTCTCGGGCTATACCTCTCCCGAGAACTGTGTGAGGCAAATCGCTCGCTACTCACCTACGGGCGAACTCCCGAAGGGCTCACCCGATTCAGGGTTACTATCCCCCTCGGGGACGCTCGGCCATGACAGATCCACGCGTACTCATCGTTGATGACGAGCCGGACCTCCTGACCCTGCTGGAAATGACGCTCGCCCGCATGAATATCAAAGCCGTGACCGCTGACTCCCTTGCCGCGGCAAGGGCGTCACTCGATAAGCAACTCCCAGCACTCTGTCTGACCGATCTCAAGCTACCGGATGGTAACGGGCTCGACCTCATTGCAGAGATTCAGCAAAAGTACCCCAGCGTGCCCGTCGCCATGATGACCGCCCACGGCAGCGCGGAGTGCGCCGTCGACGCCCTCAAACTGGGCGCCTTTGATTTTGTCAGCAAGCCAGTGCCACTGGAACGTTTGCGTGAGCTGGTCAATCACGCGCTGAAACTGTCGACGATGCCCGCTACGGGGGCCGACGATACGCTCGTTGGCGAGACACCCATCATCGCCACCCTCAAACGTGACATACAGCGCGTTGCGCGCAGTCAGGCACCCGTCCATGTGCACGGGGAGTCGGGCGTGGGTAAGGAAGTCGTTGCCCGACTGATTCATCACCTGGGGCCTCGCGATGCGGCGCCCTTTCTCGCCATAAACTGCGGTGCCATTCCGTCGGAACTGGTAGAGAGCGAACTGTTTGGTCATAAACGCGGTGCGTTTACCGGGGCCACGTCTGACAAGCCCGGCTTATTTCAGGCCGCCAGTGGCGGCACTTTACTGCTGGACGAGATCGCAGATCTCCCCCTGCCCGTTCAGGTGAAGCTGCTACGTGCTATTCAGGAAAAAGCCGTAAGGCCCGTCGGGGTCGAAAAGGAAGTCCCCGTCGACGTTCGATTAATCACGGCAACGCATAAAAATCTGGCCGACGAAGTTCGCGAGGGGCGTTTCCGAGACGACCTTTATTACCGGATTAATGTCATCGATCTCTTTATTCCGCCGCTCAGGCATCGCCGCGCAGATATCCCACTCATCGCGCGACACATCTTGCTCAAAATGGCGGGTGCGACCCAGAGCAAGCCGCTCACCCTCAGTCATGACGCCATCGAGTTACTCAAACAACATGAATTCAGAGGGAATATTCGCGAGCTGGAAAATATTCTCGCGCGCGCGGCAGCGTTGTTGGACGATGAGCAAATTGATGTCCAGAACCTCGATCTGCCGCTCGGGCCCCGAGGCGCGGCACCTGAGAGCACGGTAACGGCGCATGAACCGCCTCCTGGTCCTGTGTCGCAGGCGCCCGCGCACCAAGGTGACCTCGACAGCTATCTGGCCGGCGTTGAGCGGGCGATGCTAGAGGAGGAGCTCCAACGGCATCGCTGGAATCGGACCGCAACTGCGAAAGCTTTGGGAATCAGCATGCGCAGCCTGCGCTACCGCTTAAAAAAGCTGGAGATTGAAAGCTAGGGCGCAGCTTCGCCCAGACACATCCCCCCATTTTTTACCAGCCGCGGCCGACCGAGGCGATTCACCACCACCGCCCAATTGTGAGGGCCTGCACAAACCGACAGTGTAAGATTACGGAGGCCTATGCCATCGCCACGCCACCGAATCTTGCCCTCTACCACATCGAGCCCAGAGGGTTTACGGACCGCAATCCCCTCGGGCGGAGACCACAGTCGGAGAATATCAGGCCCGCTTACCGATTCCCGAAAGACAACAATTTGCTCGCCAAAGTGGCCACCGCAAGGATCGACCGCAGATACGGTTGTTGCGAGCGGGCAGACGGTGACCTCAGTCGCCAAGGTTTGGGCCATGCCTCTGGCATATTGCAGGCTCGCGTAAAGCTGCTGCGCCCCCGCATACGCTCGAGCGGCGTTCAGTTGATCAGAAAGGGATGGCGCCGCGACCGCGGCCAACACAACCACAATCGCTATCGTTATCAAGCACTCCATCAGCGTCATGCCGCTCTGTCGAATCGTCGTTTCCCTCACAAGCGAATAAAGCGGTTGCTGGACAGCTGTGACAATGGCGAGCTCCCCTCAAGGCGCCCTCTGGCCCGTTAATCACTCATCGATGGGACTACCCGCCGAAAAGATCCCGATTGCACCTAGCGCCTTTGCAAATACCCCATGAAAAACCGAGGTGAAAAGAGTGCGGCCTATCCGGGTTATTAAGAACCCCTGCGGCTGATCGGGATAACGTTTTGCGGAAAAAGATCTCAGGCGCTGACTAGGCGCCCGTTAGACAGGGCGAGACAGTCGTGTCGATTACTCGTCCACT
>CAXPKH010000088.1:0-32720 GCA_964217615.1 Luminiphilus sp. | reverse complement strand
GCCATGGCGCCGACCAAGGCGACAGTTCCAAGGCCCTTCCAAAAACCCATACCCCCGTCCATGGTCACTCGGTCGGGTTCAGGCTTGGTGCGATCCATTCGCGACCACCAAGGCATCGCCAAGAAGAATGTAAAGTAGAAAATGGTGCAAATTTGTGCCAGCAGGGTTCGCTCGGGGGTCGGTGACTTCACGCCCAGAACACCCAAGATAATAAAGGACGCGACGAACACCAGCAGCATGACGCGATTCAGCATTCCGCGGTAACGCCACGAGCGAACCGGATTGCGGTCCAACCAAGGTAGCGCAAAGGGAATCACGACCGAAATGGCAAAGAATACAAACCCCCAAAATTTGTCAGGGATGGCACGCAAAACCGAGTAGAAGGGGGTGAAATACCAGACGGGGGCAATATGCTCCGGGGTCTTGAGTCCGTTAGCCTCCTCGAAATTAGCGTATTCAAGAAAATACCCGGACATCTCGGGCGCAAAGAAAATCACCGCACAGAAGAAGAACAGGAATACCGCGATACCCTGTACGTCATGAACGGAGTAATACGGATGGAACTGGATACCGTCGAGCGGCACGCCGTTCTCGTCCTTGTTCTTCTTGATATCGACCCCATCCGGATTATTAGAGCCAACTTCGTGAAGCGCCAGGATGTGCAATACCACTAGGGCGAGCAGCACGATCGGCAATGCCACCACATGGAGCGCAAAGAAGCGATTGAGTGTAATGCCAGAAATCAGGTAGTCACCACGGATCCACGTAACGATATCCTCGCCAACCACAGGAATCGCCCCAAAAAGAGAAATGATGACTTGCGCACCCCAAAAGGACATCTGCCCCCAGGGCAAAACGTATCCGACAAAGGCCTCGGCCATTAAGACGATGAAAATGAGCATGCCGAAGATCCAGATTAGCTCGCGAGGCTTCTTGTACGAGCCGTACATCAATGCACGCATCATGTGCAGGTACACCACGATAAAAAAGGCGGAAGCACCCGTGGAATGCATGTAACGCAACAACCAGCCGTAATCCACGTCTCGCATGATGTACTCAACCGAAGCAAAGGCCTCTTCAGCAGACGGGGTGTAATTCATAGTCAACCAGATCCCGGTCAACAGCTGATTGACCAGCACCACCAGAGAGAACACCCCGAAGAAGTACCAAAGGTTGAAGTTTTTGGGCGCGTAGTACTCGCCCATGTGTGTGTTCCATGCCCGGGTGACGGGCAGTCTCGCATCGATCCAAGAGACCAGTCCTGTTAATGCCTTTTCCATCACACTACCTCCGCATCAACGCCGATGACCAAGACATTGTCGTTTTCAAATGTGTACGGGGGAATTTCCAGATTGGCCGACGCCGGCACCCCCTTGTAAACGCGCCCCGCCAAATCGAATTTCGACCCGTGACAAGGGCAGAAGAAACCGCCTAGCCACTCGTCACCACCCATATCGGCCGCCCCGACCTCAGGGCGAAACTTTGGTGCACATCCCAAATGCGTACACAGGCCAACGATGACCAGGTACTCTTCGTTTAGCGCTCTGCCATCTCCGGCAATGTAATCGGGCTGTGCAGAGGATTCAGACTGAGGATCCTTGAGATCGTCATTCAGCGTTGCCAGTCCCGCCACCTGCTCTGGCGTACGTCGCAAAACATAGACCGGCTTGCCACGCCATTCAATTACCACCATCTGGCCTGGCTCCAACTTACTGATATCAGCACGCACAGGAGCACCGGCAGCCTTCGCTTTCTCCGAGGGATTCCATGAACCCAAAAATGGAACCGCAACACCGGCTACGCCGCCGACCCCTACTGCGGAAGTCGCAGCGGTTAAAAAGCGCCTTCGGGTCTGGCTACTGTCAGTGGTAGCGTGTTGTGTGTCAGCGTTGTCGGTCATGTTATTGCGTCTCCCGGTGTGCCGGCGAACCTGGCGAATTTCAACCTGGCGAGTTGCCCTACCCGAATCCGTCGTTGGGGCGGTGGACAAGCTCCATTTAGGGCGCGAAGTGTAATGGTCGCGCTTGCCCCCAGCAAGTTGAAATACAGAATGTGAGCGCCGCTGGATGAGCCGGTCACCGCCGCAGCCTCAGCGCTCTGGGCCATAAGCGTTAACCAGCACCACCCCCGCTACAATCAGCGCCAGCCCAACCCATGCACGCCAATCCAGCGCTTGATCAAAAATCGCGTAGCCCATCAGGGTTATGAGAAATATGCCAAGGGCTGACCAGGTGGCATAAACCACGGCGACAGGTAACACGCTCAATGCAAATGTCAGGCAATAAAAAGCCGCCACGTAACAGACGACCAAACCCGCTGTAGGCGCTGGTCGCGTGAAATTCTGGCTGACTGGTAGCAACAGGGTGCCGCAGACCTCCAGGACAACCGCAATCAACAAATACCCATAGTGCACGCGCGTCTCCCAATAGGGCTTCGAACAGACCTCGGAGCGGTCTCCGCTAGCCGGCGCAGGTCGTTCTTGGAGCGCTACCCAGCGACCGCCCCTTTATGATCGCAAAAAAAAGCCCGCATAGCGCGGGCTCTCATAATCATGACAACTGACCTTATCGCTTCGAGAACTGGGGGCGACGACGCGCCTTTCGCAAACCGACTTTCTTTCGCTCCACTTCTCTCGCGTCGCGGGTTACATAGCCTGCCGCTCGCAGTGAACCACGCAGGCTCTCGTCATAATCCAGTAGGGCTCGCGTCAGACCGTGGCGAATAGCGCCTGCCTGACCAAAGCTTCCGCCACCCGACACCGTGACATTGGCATCAAAGGTTCCTGTGTTCTCCGTCAATTCAAGCGGCTGACGGACAATCATGCGTGCCACTTCCCGACCGAAATATTCGTCGATAGGGCGACCATTGATCACAATGTTGCCGGTTCCCGTCCGCAAAAAAACGCGGGCCGTCGACGTCTTGCGTCTGCCGGTGCCGTAGTATTGAGCTGTAGACATCAGGGCCTCCTCAGACCGTCAATGGCTGCGGCTGCTGCGCCGCATGCGGATGGGCTGGCCCCGCATAAACTTTGAGCTTTTTCAGCATTGCGCGCCCCAGTGGACTGCGAGGCATCATGCCCTTTACCGCCCGCTGAATGACCCGCTCGGGTGCTCGGTCGATCAGTTGCTCGAAACTGGCCGACTTGATGCCGCCCGGAAACCCAGTGTGATGGTAGTACTGCTTATCCGTGCGCTTGGCACCCGTCACGCGAATCTTTTCGCAATTAACCACCACAATATAGTCGCCCATATCCATGTGCGGCGTGTACTCCGGCTTATGCTTACCTCGCAAGCGGTGTGCGATCTCGGTCGCAAGTCGCCCAAGCGTCTTGTCTTCGGCATCAACGACAAACCAGTCGTGCTGGATGTCACCGGCCTTGGCGCTATATGTTTTCATGACCCATGCCCCGGAGGCAAAATTACGGAGCGCGGATGTTACTGGAGACCTATACCCCTTTCAACCGTTAATTTGCCCCGCACAAATTAGGGGTGGTGCTCTGCCTGCAGGTACTCGCGTGTGCGCATTTCCTGGAGCCGGGATACGGTCCGCTCGAACTCAAAGCTCAGCCTGTTGCCGCTATAAATGACCTCGGGGGGCATAGCGGCTGTGGTGATCAACTTCACTCTGCGGTCGTAGAATTCGTCCACGAGATTAATAAAGCGGCGGGCCGCGTCCTCTTTCTCTCGGGTTAGCGGGGGAATCTGCTCTATCAGCACCGTGTGATACTCCCTCGCGATTTCAACGAAATCCGCTGCGCTTCTTGCGTCCTCGCACAACGTTCCGAACTCAAACCAAGCCACACCCTGGACCGCCGCCCGAGCGAACAAAGTCCTATGATTGATCTCCAAATGTCGAGCCTCCAACAGCTCTTGCCCGGTCAGGGAGGTAAAGTAGGCGGCGAGCGCTTTGCTCGCCCCGTCGTCGTGGGGGATATGCCACAAGTCAGCTCGCTGGAGCGTCCTAAAGCGGTAATCAGTCTCTGATTCCAGCTGAACAACATTGAGGTGTCGCTCCAACAGCGCAATTGCCGGTAAAAATCGACTGCGCTGCAACCCATCGCGGTACAGGTCACACGGCGGAATATTCGAAGTTGCCACCAGCGTTACGCCTCTGCGCACGAGCGCATCAATCAATCCAGCAAGAATCATGGCATCGCCAATGTCGCTGACAAAAAATTCATCGAAACACAGCACCAACGCCTCGTGCGCGATATCTTCGGCGACGACTTCCAGTGGATCAGTCGCGCCGCTGTAGGTTGTCAAGGCGGCGTGAATGCGCTGCATGAACCGGTGAAAGTGCACCCGTAGCTTTCGTTCAAAGTCCAGGCTCTCAAAAAACATATCCATGAAATGGGTTTTACCGCGACCCACGCCACCCCAGATATACAGACCCTGCTCGGGCATTCCCCGCCACCCAAAGCGATGCTTGACTCGCGACCACAAACGCTGCTCGAGCGCCTCGCGCGCTCGCAAACGGTGGAATAAATCATCGAGTTGGGCGACCAACTGCGCCTGCGCGCGATCCTCCAGCAACGAGCCGGAATGCAGGTCGCGCTGATAGCGCTCCGTCGGAGAGAGAGGGTCCGTCATGATGAAACGAGCGATTTAATTAACCGCGAAGCCTAACACGCTACCGCCCGTATATTGTCGGACGGCGACGTTAGTCCCTGAGACTCCGCCCGCAAGACGCTGAGCGGCAGATCCCCAGTCGTTCGCAAAAATGAGCGCATGACTGAGACCAAAATACGGTCGAGACAGGCGACGTCTTCTGACGCATGCAGTACAATCACGACTAAGATGGTGTGTGCAGGCTCGTTACCGTGATCAACAGAGCGGGGCTGCCGAAGGGACTCACCGCAGAGCAACGAAAGAAGGAACGGCATGGAGTCTGCGACAAATCTGATCATCCCACTCATTCTTGGGGGCCTGATAGGCGGGGCCGTGGGCTGGTATCTGGCGCTCAATTCCCGAAGCGACAACAAGCGCAGACTGATCATGGACCTCGAGAGCCAGCTTGATCAGGCCCGTCAGAGCCGCGCGGACTATGAGGCTGAAGTCACCGAACACTTCGCGCAAACCGCGGAGCTCCTGCACCAATTGACCGATGACTATCGGGCGGTGTACTCACACTTGGCAAAGGGCGCCGATCAGCTGTGCGGCGACCAGATCAGTATGTCCGCGGCGACGTTAAGCGCCCCCAGCGATCAATCTGGGGATCAATCGCAGTGGGCAGAGGTGGCGCAGCCGCTCGACTATGCTCCCAAGAAGCCCGATGAGCAGGGACAACTATCGGAAACCTTCGGGCTGGACAAATCAAGCTCTACCGCCGCCTGACTTAGGCGGGATTATCAATATCAATAAATTGGTGGGTAAGTCCCAAAGCATTGGCGACTTGGTCACCCACCGCCTGTGCGCCGAAGCGCTCAGTCGCGTGATGGCCGGCCGCAATAAAACAGATACCGCGTTCACGAGCAGTGTGGATAGTTTGCTCGGACACCTCTCCCGTGACATACAGCTCTGCACCCGCGTCTGCGGCCTTGTCGATGTAGTTTTGTCCAGCGCCCGTGCACCAAGCAATCTTGCGCACTGGGCCATCGCCCACTACCAGAAGCTCGCGATCCAGCTCTGACGAGAGGCGCTCCGCAAACGATTCGATGTCAACCGCTTGCTTTAGCTCCCCACTGAATACCGGCAGTGAGGGATCTAAGGGGTCCAGAAAAGTCGCTTGAGGGACCTGCATTATACGCCCCAACTGCGCGTTGTTACCCAACTCCGGGTGACAATCCAAGGGTAGGTGGTACGCAAACAGATTGATGTCGTTCATCATGAGCGCCCGAAGCCGTCTGGCTTTCATGCCGACAACCGCGGGATCCTCCGATCGCCAAAAAAAACCGTGGTGGACAAGAATCGCGTCCGCCTCGGCTTTGATAGCGGCATCAATCAACGCCTGACAAGCCGTCACACCCGTCACCAGATGATGAATCTGCGCCTTACCCTCAACTTGGAGCCCGTTTGGACAGTAGTCACGATAATTCTGAGGTGACATGAGTGTGTCCAAATGCACTTTAAGATCTTGGCGGGTACAAGGCATGGGCAGGAATACCTCCTCAACAGACTATGAGAATAACCGGCCCGCCATGATTTACAATGGGCGCCTGGAGGACGCTTTGAAAAATGATCTGATTGCTCTTGTCTGGCCGGCGCTGGTGGGCGTTTTGGCGGCGCTACTCATTTTGGACAAGTGGGTACTCGAACAACCGGACCCAGCTGGCGCAGTTTCTCGCAGCGGATATCGTGACGCCGTCGCTCTCGCGACGCCCTCCGTTGTCAACATCTACACGGCAAAGCTGGTCGATACCCGGAGAGATCCTCGGCTGAACTCACCGATCCTGAGAAGATTCCGATCCAATCAGGGCAGCACACAACGCATTGAGCGATCACTCGGGTCAGGGGTGATTCTGTCTCCCGACGGATATATCGTCACCAACAACCACGTGATTGCCGGTGCAGACGCCATTCAGGTCTTGCTGGCAGACGGCAGGTCGGCGAACGCCTCAGTCGTCGGGACAGACCCGGACACCGATCTAGCAGTCCTGCAAATTGGGCTCACTGACCTGACGCCTATTCGGATAGCTGATGCAACAGAGGTTGCAGTGGGCGATGTCGTTCTGGCCATCGGGAATCCCTACGGATTTGGTCACTCAGTCTCCCAAGGCGTCATATCGGGCATTGGCCGGTTTGGGCTCCAGCTATCGACCTATGAAGACTACATCCAGACCGATGCCACGATCCATCTGGGAAGTTCAGGGGGAGCGCTGATCGATACCATGGGGCGACTGATTGGTATCAATACCCTGATCTATACTGCGGGAAATGATGCGCGGAGCGAGACGCCGGGTATCGGAATCAACCTCGCCACACCCAGCGACCTCGCAGCCTCAGTGCTCAATGATATTGTCCAGTACGGGAGCGTCATTCGCGGCTGGCTGGGGGTGAGTGTGGACGTGCTGTTGACAGAAGGTCCCTCGGGATCTCTCGTTCAGCAGCTTATTGTGACGGATCTCGCCGCCGGAGGACCTGCCGAGCGGGCGGGCATCAGGCTCAACGATATTATTTCTTCACTCGACGGTGCGCCGGTTGTTGATGGCCGCAAAGCTATGTTGCAGATCGCTCGACTGCGACCGGGTCACTTATTGCGTGTCAGTCTTGATCGCGACGGGGAGTTGGTGGAGTTGGAGGCTGTCGTGGGTACCCGCGCAAAGGTCGGGTAAGTTAAACCTCTACCTTCATTCTGGCCTGAGCGCTCAAGCCATGCGCTTGCAACGACTCTGTCTCTGCCAATGCTGACGCGATGGATCCGAGCGTCTGCGCGCCACCGGCAGAAATTTCTATGAGGCTGCTACGGCGCTGAAAATCGTACACCCCGAGGGGCGATGCAAACCTCGCTGAGCCTGAGGTCGGCAATACATGATTCGGTCCAGCGCAATAATCTCCGAGCGCCTCTGAAGACATGGCACCCAGAAATATTGCACCCGCCGCGCATATGTCATCCAGCAATGCTCGCGGCTCGGCAACAGCCAACTCCAAATGCTCTGGCGCCAACTGATTGCTGAGTTGGACTGCCGCGCCTAGATCGGGCACCTTAATGAGTGCCCCCCGGTTTTTAAGCGACTCGGCAATCACGGTTTGTCGCGCCATCAACGGAAGCTGCTCAGCAATCAGCGCCTCGACTGCATCCAGATAAGCATCGTCAGGCGACACCAACACGGCTTGCGCATATTCGTCGTGTTCCGCCTGAGCAAACATATCCAAAGTCACCCATTTAGGGTCAACCGAGCCATCAGCAATGATCAGTATCTCAGACGGCCCCGCGACCATATCGATCCCGACACGCCCAAAAACCTGTCTTTTGGCCTCGGCAACATAGCGGTTGCCGGGCCCGACAATTTTATCGACGCCCCCGATAGTTTCCGTACCATAGGCGAGGGCGGCTACGGCTTGCGCTCCGCCAATCGTGTATACCTCAGTAACACCGGCGAGCTCAGCGGCCGCAAGTACCGCTGGATTGATCTGGCCTTGGGGCGCGGGCGCCACCATCACGATATCTCTTACCCCCGCCACCCGAGCGGGCACCGCATTCATCAATACGGACGACGGGTAACTGGCTTGACCACCCGGCACATAAATACCGACCCGATCCAAAGGCGAAACACGCTGCCCCAGCAGGTTGCCATCTGCATCTTCAAACTGCCAAGTTGTGGTGACCTGTCGCTCATGGAAATGCCGGATCCTATCGGCCGCCGCAGACAATGCATCGTGGACACCCTTATCGACGTCCCCTGCGGCCGCCGCCAGTGCCTCACCGCTCAGCGTAAGCTGCGCCATGTCAGTCGCCTGACGCGAATCAAATTCGTTGGTGAAGCGCAAAACTGCCGCATCACCATCGCGTAACACTGCGGAGAGAATGTCTGAGACGCGCGTCACCAACATCGGGTCGGCCTGCGAGGGACCAATCATCAGGCGCGCGAATGCGTCGCTAAAGGCCTCATCAGAAACATCCAGCCGAACCAGAGATTGATTACGCACTGACAGTGACTCCCCGCGTCTCCAGTGCGGCAGATAGAGCGTCGATCAAGGCCATAACCGAACTATGCCGGGTCCGCATGGCCGCCTTGTTAACGATTAAACGAGACGAAATTTCGGCAATCTCCTCCAGCGGTTCCATGCCGTTTTCTTCCAGAGTCTTTCCCGTATCGACAATATCCACAATCTCGTCAGCGAGATCCATTAATGGCGCCAACTCCATGGAGCCATAGAGCTTGATAAGATCAGCGTGGACACCCCGCTGCGCATAGTGCGCGCGGGCGACATTCAAGAACTTCGTTGCCACTCGGATTCTTCGGGACTTTCCCTGTGGCGATCGACCTTTGGGAGCGGCGGTCATCAACCGGCAACGTGCAATGCCGAGGTCAAGCGGCTCATAAATCCCAGCACCACCGAACTCCAATAACATGTCCTTCCCCGCAACCCCGACATCAGCCGCGCCATGCCGCACATAGGTGGGCACATCCGAACCTCGGAGCACCACGAGACGAACGTTAGGAATAGTAGTGGCGATAACCAATTTCCTACTCGATTCCAAAGGCTCAGTAGGCTCAATACCCACTGCGGCAAGGAGCGGTAGTGTCTCCCCAAGAATCCGCCCCTTGGTCAGCGCAATGGTCAGGTTATGCTCAATATTCATTTGCTTTCACTATCAGATTAGCCGTCCACACGACGGATATTCGCGCCTAAGGTCTGTAACTTGCCTTCGATGTCCTCATATCCCCGATCGATATGATAAATCCTATCGATGCGGGTTTCGCCCTCTGCAACCAGCCCCGCGATAATAAGGCTTGCTGAGGCGCGCAGATCAGAAGCCATTACCGGCGCTCCCTGTAGCACCTCTGTACCTGCCGTTATCGCGGTGTCGGTCTCTATGACTATGTTCGCCCCCATGCGTTTCATTTCGTGCGCTTGCATGAGCCTGTTTTCAAAAATGGTTTCCGTCACTCGCGCTCGACCTTCCGCCACCGTATTAAGCGCTGTAAATTGAGCCTGCATATCGGTTGGAAAACCGGGGAAAGGTGCTGTGACGATATCAACTGCTTGCGGCCGTCTACCCTCCATATCCAGTTCCACCCAGTCTTCACCTTCGTGAATCGTGGCACCGCATTCGCGCAATTTTTCCAGAACCACGCCTAACAGCCCGCCAGAAATGCCCTCAACACGGACCCTGCCACGGGTTGCAGCAGCCGCCGCCAAATAAGTGCCCGCCTCTATGCGGTCTGGCATCACCGCATAATCGCAGCCTCCCAAAGCGGGTACGCCAGTGATCTGAATCGTGTCGGTCCCCTGCCCCGAAATCTTGGCACCCATTTCGTTGAGAAAATTGCCCAGATCCACGATCTCAGGTTCCTGCGCAACGTTTCTCAGAATCGT
Source organism: Luminiphilus sp. (assembly GCA_964217615.1). GTDB lineage: Bacteria > Pseudomonadota > Gammaproteobacteria > Pseudomonadales > Halieaceae > Luminiphilus. Next base: position 22,740 of record CAXPKH010000088.1, on the reverse strand, counting down.
TTCGCCTTGAGCCAGCGCCGCGGCCATCATTGCATTCTCGGTACCGCCTACCGTAACGGTGCCGAATCGAAAATCGGCCCCCCGCAAGCCGTTCTCGGCAGACGCCACCAAATATCCCCCATCGGTGACAATGTCCGCGCCCATGGCTTGCAGCGCACTGATATGCAGGTCTACGGGACGACTACCAATCGCGCAACCCCCCGGGAAGGAGACTTCAGCGCGACCAAAGCGTGCTAGTAACGGACCCAGTACCAGAATAGAGGCGCGCATAGTCTTGACCAGATCGTAAGGCGCTTTCATCTCGGCCACGGATCCGCCGTCGACCTTGACACAGTTGGGCCCGGTTCGCGCCACCTGAACGCCCAGGCTGGTCAACAACGTCAGCATGGTGGACACATCCCTCAGCTGAGGCACACGACTTAGCTGGCACGTTTCATCCGTCAATAACGTAGCGGCAAGAATAGGTAAGGCGGCATTTTTCGACCCGGAAGCGACCAAGGTACCCTCCAGTCGCGTTCCGCCCACGATCATCAGGCTCTGCAAAATTTACCCTCTAGCCGTCTGCCGAGGCAGGGGTGCCTGTTCTGATATTGACCGCGTGCAGCGTCCCATCCGCGATGAGCCCAGACAGCGGCGCGTAGACCTTCTGCTGTCGGCTGACCGGACGCAAGCCCTCAAACGCACTGCTGATGATGTGAATATCGACGTGACCCCCGTTGAGGGATACCGACACTTCGGAGTCGGGGAATGCCTCCAATAGCAGGGCTGTCAACTCCTGTTCAGTCACGCTCCACCTCCTCATACTGCTCGACGATCGAAGCATTCCACTCGTCGATCACGCTGTCGAGATCATCATCAGCCGCCCTCGCAAGCGCTGAAAACTGATTGCGATAGATTTCGCCTAGGTTGATGGTTTCGATAATCAGGTTTCGCAACCGCCAGTTACCGTCTTTGTACTGACCCATTTGATACCGAATGGTGTAGACCCGATCCGCCTCGCCGTAAACCAACTGCGTCACCGACGCTATCCGCGCGCTTTGGGGAGAGGCTTCAACGCCCTGCACTTCCATATTGGCACCACCAAACGCCAACAGGCCCTTCGCATAACTTCTAATCAGCCCTTCTCTGAGGGTAACTGCGAACCGATCCCGTTGGGCCTTCAACGCGGCCTGCTCTTTAGCAGCAAGGGATCGACCACGGCTGTAATACTCTCCCATTACAGCCGTGGCGAAGCCGCGCCAATCAACCAACTCAGCCAAGATCTGGTCAATCTCCGCAAAGTAGCGATCTGGGTCCTGATCAAAATAGGTGTTTGCCTCTGCGACCACGTTCATGACTCGCTGGGTCACGTCAGTGATCACCTCTGCAGGACCTGCAGGGGACTGCGCTGAGGGAGTCTGCGCAACACCGAGGGTAGCCATCAAAACGCAGCTGAGCGTGCCGGTCAGCATAAGTAATCTGCGCTTCACGAATTCCTCCATTCGCTGATCTTTGGATTGAACACCGTCATATGGGCCAGCACCCAACATCGGAAGAGCGCCTATGTCACGCGGCCATCAGTTGACTGCGGTAGACTGCCCTCAGCGGTCGCGGGCGCTATCAGACCCAAAGCCTGCACCGAGGGCAACGGTCGAGGACCCCTACCGTTTCCGGTGGGGAATGATACCCGATCGGCGAAGGGACTACCCGCCTGCAATGAAGGAGCGAAAAAAAGTCATGCTATTGGGTTATGGAGCGGTTATTGCAGCTGGGTTGGCGATCCTTATCTGGAGTGCAGATCGTTTTGTGGATGGTGCATCTGCCATTGCCCAGCGCGCGGGCCTCACCCCAATGCTAATCGGACTGACGGTTATCTCAGTGGGAACGTCCGCTCCAGAGATCCTCATTTCCATCATGTCAGTACTGGCCGGATCTGGAGAGCTCGCGGTGGGCAACGCGCTGGGCTCAAACATTGCGAACGTGGGCCTTGTGCTGGGCGTTACGCTCCTCATAGCGCCCATCTCAATCCGCCGGGGGACAACTTTTATCGATTTGCCGCTACTCCTTGCCTCTGTGTTACTCACTGCATGGTTACTATGGGATCTCGAACTCTCCCGCACTGACAGTATGTGGCTCTTGTGCTCACTGAGCCTGTTCTTCGTGAGAATTGCCCAGCTTGCGAAAGATCCTGCTGTTGGCGATTCGGCGCCGGCGATTCCGGATCTCTCGACGGCACGCGCATGGCTATCGTTCGCAGGCGGACTGCTGTTACTGATCGCGTCCTCACGCCTGTTGGTTTGGGCGGCCACAAAAATAGCCCTGGCGCTGGGCGTATCGGAATTGATTATTGGACTGACAATCGTGGCCGTCGGTACGAGCCTACCTGAACTTGCCGCTTCAGTGATGAGCGCCATGAAGGGACAAGCGGATATGGCCATCGGCGCAGTCGTTGGCTCTAACATGTTCAATATCTTGCTGGTGCTCGCCATACCTGGGTTGTGGGGTAATCTGGTTTTAGCCCCCGAGGTCCTCTCGAGAGACTTGGTGACGGTATTTCTCACAACTCTCTTGCTTGCACTTGCTGCCTTATGGGGTTGGAATCAGTCCAAAGGCTTTGGCGAACTGAAACGCAGCGCGGGTTTAGTCCTGCTGATCACGTACGTCGGCTACTACTTTTGGCTTCTTGACCCACCGTGAACTATGGACTCTGACTCTGACCAGCTACTGATTGATTCTGCAAAGCGCACGATTGGTCTCGAGAGCGACGCGGTTTTGGCATTGCGTGATGTCATCGGCCCCGCTTTTGCCGCAGCTTGCAAAGTGCTGATAAACAACACCGGTCGCGTCGTCGTGACCGGCATGGGAAAAAGCGGTCACGTGGCGGGGAAAATCGCAGCCACGCTGGCCAGCACCGGTACCCCCGCTTTTTTCGTGCATCCTGGAGAGGCGTCCCATGGCGATATGGGAATGATTACGCGTAGCGACTGCGTGCTGGCGCTGTCAAATAGCGGGAATACAGACGAAATTATTACCCTTTTGCCTCTCATCAAGCGCCTAAACATCCCGTTGATCAGCATAACGGGTAACGCAGAGAGCGAGCTGGCTCGCGCTTCAGCAGTGCATCTATTGGCAGCCGTAGAGTCTGAGGCCTGCCCACTCAATTTAGCCCCTACTTCCAGTACGACCGCCGCCTTGGTGATGGGCGATGCGCTGGCGATTGCCGTGTTGGAGGCTCGCGGTTTTACCGCAGAAGAATTCGCCTTTTCGCATCCGGGCGGGGCTCTTGGTAGAAGACTGCTTTTGCGGGTCAATGACGTCATGGTAAAGGGCGAGGAAATCCCGAAAGTCCAACCGTCGGCGACCCTGATAGACGCATTGGATGAAATTACCCAAAAAGGCTTGGGCATGACCACTGTGGTGGATGCCGATAACAGACTGCGGGGGGTCTTTACTGACGGCGATCTCCGAAGGGCCATCGAGAATCAGCGAGACCTTCAACACACCTCACTTGAAGCCGTGATGACTGAAATGCCCAGAACCCTGTCCGAAGATGTGCTAGCGGCTGAGGCGTTGGGTATGATGGAGCGATACCGTATCAGCTCCTTGATCATCGTCGATGCTTCGCAATCGGTGTGTGGCGTGGTGACGTTGTTGGCGCTATTGAAGGCAGGCATCTCGTGACCGGGCGAGCGGCACAAATTGCTGAATCTATCCGGATGGTCGTGCTGGACGTGGATGGCGTGCTGACCGATGGCGCTGTGTTTTATGGCGGCTCAGATCAGACGGAAATCAAATCGTTCAACATCAAGGATGGACTGGGAATCAAGCGACTGCTCAATCACGGTATTGAGGTCGGCATTATCACCGGACGGTCGTCCGACGCGGTGACGCAGAGAATGTCAGAGTTAGGGGTCCAGATTGTCCTTCAAGGCCGGGAGGATAAACGGGAGGCTCTGCTGGAGATCCTTGAATCCAAAAACATAGCGCTGACGGAGGTCGCCTACATGGGGGATGACCTACCCGATGTGGACCCCCTCCGTATGGTTGGTCTGGCCACCTGCCCAAGCGACGCAGTTTCTGCTGTGCGGGATGTCGCGGACTGGATCGCACCCTTCGAGGGAGGACGAGGCGCTGTTCGGGCGCTGAGCGACTTCATTCTAGAGGCTCAGCAAGCAGACGCGTCTGATCGAGAACCGGCTCGTTGAAAACGCTTTCGCTTTTGTTGGCGAGTTTGACCCTCGCCGTGATCGCCTGGCATCGATTAGCGCCTGAAGTCTCTCTTGATACCAGTCTCCTCACTCAAGATAGTGAATTAGTCACCAGCTACCTCCACGCAGGCGTTAGGACCCAGTTTGCTGAAGATGGCGCGCCCTCAGATAGGTTGGCCATCGATGGCGCGCAGCGCTGGGAAGGTCGAGCGGAGACCACCGTGGAGGGCATCAAATTCTTTTCAGACGGTGACGACGGGGCCCGGTGGTACATAAACGCCAATTCCGGGCTTTTCTTCGAGGAGTCTGATGAACTCTTTTTGCAAGATGGTGTCAGAATTCTTGAAGCCACCCGCGATGGAACGATGACCACCGAGTCAATGTGGCTATTCATTGACGAAAAGCGTGCCGTGGGTGAGCGGGACGTCGAGTTCACCGGACCAGGAAGCCGTACCTCGGGCACGGGCTTTGACTTGGATCTCGTGGGGAATACGGCAATCCTGAAAGGCCGGGTAAAGACAAACTATGAGTAATCGAGAACGATTTGGCATCGCTTCCTTGATGCTCTGCATTATTTTGCTGAGCCCTCACCTAGCAGCGCTGGATTCCGATAGAGATCAACCGATACAAATCGAAGCTGATGTTGCCGTGCGAGATGAGAGCGCGGGAGAAACACGCTACGAGGGCAATGTGATTTTGACTCAGGGATCATTGCGTATCACTGCCGACATGATATCCATCAAGCATGACAGCGCAGCCGCCGACAAAATCGTCGCCATTGGGCGACCTGCCACATTGGTACAACAACCTGCTAGCGATCAATCACCCGTCGATGCATCAGCACGACAGATCGAATACATCAGATCTGAAGACTTGGTGCGTTTGATCGATGAGGCTCGGATAACGCAGGACGGCTCTGTACTATCGGGTGATAGCATCGAGTACCAAGTGACCCAGAAAAAAGTAAAAGCCGTCGGTTCGCCTGACACCGGTGGCGAGGGTCGCGTGGAGGTCGTTATTCCTCCCGAGAACCTGCGTCGGCCACCCGAAAATGGCTAAAACTCTCAGCGTACATCATCTTGCCAAAGCCTATGGCGGGCGACCCGTCGTAAAAGATGTTTCCTTGCAAGTCTGCGCCGGCGAAATCGTCGGTTTGCTGGGTCCCAATGGCGCCGGGAAGACGACCTGTTTTTATATGATTGTTGGCTTAATTGCTGCGGATGCGGGTGATATCCGCCTGGATGGTGAGTCAGTGGTGTCGATGCCGATGCACCGGAGAGCGAGAGCTGGCATCGGCTACTTGCCGCAGGAGGCCTCGATTTTTCGACAGCTGTCGGTACGAGACAATCTACTCGCTATTCTGGAAACACGGCGAGAGTTGAGTCGGAAGGACCGCACCGCCATGGCAGACAATCTGTTGGCTGAGTTCAATGTCAGCCATCTCGCCCAGTCGCTTGGACAATCATTGTCGGGCGGAGAGCGTCGCCGGGTGGAAATCGCCCGGGCACTGTCAACGGATCCGACGGTCATGCTGCTTGATGAGCCGTTCGCAGGCGTTGATCCCATCTCAATTTCCGAGATTAAAGAAATCATCTCTCACCTCAAAGCGCGGGGTATCGGCGTGTTGATCACCGATCACAATGTCCGGGACACATTGGATATTTGCGAGCGCGCTTATATCGTTGGCGAGGGCTATGTCATTGCCTCAGGGGCGCCCTCCGAGGTGCTACTGGACGAGAAAGTCAGGCAGACCTATTTGGGGGATCACTTCACCCTCTAATGGGGCTAACAATCGAGATCTCATTGAGCCACCGGAGCACCCGCCTGCAAGTTTCTTGCCAATTCATTCCAATGTGCGCTGACCAGCGCTAGACTAAAGCCCTCGCGGGTAAAGATCAGGCAAATGAAGCAGGCGCTACAGCTCAAGCTGGGTCAACAGTTAGCCCTCACTCCCCAACTGCAGCAGGCAATCAAGCTGCTGCAAATGAGCACCGCCGATCTGCAGCAAATTATCGAAGAAACTCTCGAGTCCAATGCCCTTCTTGAGCGGGAAAACGAGTCGACGGCCAACGCCGAAAATCTGGATTTTTCTCAGGACGCGGCCTCAGAAGATGCCTCCGAAGAGTTGGCAGTTGATGCCGCCTGGGAAGATCTCCTGCCGTCTTCAGCACCACCACTGAGTGTTGGATCAGCCGACACGGACTTTTCGGAGCGAGATTCGGCGGAGGAATCGCTGCGTGATCATTTGCTGTGGCAGTTGAATTTGACTCGGCTATCAGACGTTGATCATGTCATTGCCCTCGCACTCATCGATGCCGTCGACGCTGACGGGCGGTTGACGCAAAGCCCCGAGAGCCTTCATCAGGAGCTTGATCTTGAGGAGGTAGAATTTGATGAAGTGATGGCGGTATTACACCGGTTGCAACACTTTGAACCTTCAGGCGTCTTTGCCACTGATCTGAGGGAGTGCCTGCTAATCCAGCTCAGGCAACTTCCAATCGACACCCCCTACCGGGAGCTAGCCGGAGCCATTGTGAGTCGTCACCTCGTGCAGCTACCAACCGCGCCCGCCCGCCAACTTGCCAAAAAGCTGAGAACTACAGAGCCCGAACTGGAAGCAGCCATCAGTCTAATTCGCTCCCTCGACCCAACACCCGGGGCAAAAATTGGCGGGGATGCAACCGAGTACGTCACGCCTGATGTCTTCGTCCATCAAAGAAACGGGCGCTGGCTGGTCGAGTTGAATCCAGACATTGCACCAAAGCTCCGCGTGAATGAGCACTACGTATCTGCGCTTAACGGCGGATCCTCCTCCGACAGAGGCTATGTTAAGGAGCATTTGCAGGAGGCGCGCTGGTTTATGAAAAGTCTGCAAAGTCGCAACGAGACCCTGCTCAAAGTCGCCACTAAGGTTGTGGAACATCAGAGGCAGTTCTTGGAGCTGGGTGAGATAGCCATGAAGCCGCTGGTTCTCGCGGATATCGCTTCGGAAGTGGAGCTCCATGAATCCACCGTATCAAGAGCAACCACAAGAAAATATATGCGCACCCCCAGGGGTACGTTTGAGCTGAAGTACTTTTTTTCCAGTCGAGTGACGGGAGATGATGGCGGTGACAGCTCATCCACCGCAATAAAAGCGGCCATCAAACAATTAGTGAGTGGGGAAGACGCGCGAAAACCGCTCAGCGATTCAAAACTCTGTAATCTCCTGAAAGATCAGGGAATAACGGTCGCGAGAAGGACTATCGCCAAATACCGGGAGCAACTCGCTATCCCACCTTCGAACGAACGGAAACGCCTAAACTGAATAGTGACAAGTAATGAGGAGCGTCATATGAACTTGACAATTAGCGGACATCACTTGGACGTAACGCCTGCCATTCGAGAGCATGTAGAGGGTAAGTTTGCGCCAATAGAGCGTCACGGCGATCATATTACCCGGGCCGATGTCACATTAGTTGTTGAGAGGCATCAACATAAGGCTGAGGCAAACCTCCATGTGGCGGGCGCCGACCTGTTCGCCTCATCCGAATCAGATGACATGTATGCGGCAATTGATGCGCTGGCCGAAAAGCTGGACAGGCAAGTAATCAAACAAAAGGAAAAGCGCAGAGGGCACTGAGCGATGTCACCCAATTCAGAGGCCAGACTCGCTGATCTCTTGGTATTTAGCCAACTATCCGTTCACAGCAAAAAGCGAGTTTTCGAGAGTGCCGCGGAAGCATTTGGCGATATTGCCGGTTTATCCAAAGAAGCCGTGTATCGCGGATTGCTCGACAGGGAGAAGTTAGGTAGCACGGCATTAGGTGACGGCGTCGCGATACCGCATTGCCGCATTGACACATGCATTGCCCCGCTGGGCTGTCTGATGACACTCACAGACGAAGTCGACTTTTCCGCGCCAGACGGTAAAGGGGTTGATATTGTTCTGGTGCTATTGGTCCCCTCTGAGGCGACTCAGGTTCATCTGGATGTGCTGGCAAGCGTCGTGAAACTTTTATCCGATGAGCCGACGCGAGCAAGCATTCGGAAGGCGGTCGAACCGAAAGAATTGTCACAAATCGTCGCTATGAGCGGTCTCCTTTGATACCCCGACTGATCATTATTAGCGGCAGTTCCGGGGCCGGGAAAAGTAGCGCCTTGCGGCTCCTTGAAGATGAGGGCTATTACTGCGTGGACAATCTGCCTCCCAGGATGATGGCAGATTTCGCCAGAGAGGTAGTGGAGCATCCTGATTACGATCGGTTCAAGGGTATCGCTGTGTGCATTGACGCCCGCGCCGTGAGCCCTGAGCGGGAAGGAGAAAACAGTTCACTGCACCAAATTCTCAAAACCAGTGAATCCCTTGTCATCTTTCTGGATGCTCAACCCCACATTCTGCTGAAGCGCTTTAGCGAAACCCGTCGCAGACATCCTCTCGCCGGCCCGAACAACTCACTCCCGGAAGCCATCACCCGGGAAAGGCAACACCTTGAATTTATTGCCGCGCAAGCCGACTTGCTGATCGACACGACTGATCTTTCACCAAGGGATCTCAGGGAAACGATAACGCGACGCATTATCGAACGGCGGGATGGCTTGTCGATTATGGTCGAGTCTTTCGCGTTCAAGCGGGGCATGCCAACCGACGCAGACTTTGTATTTGATGCCCGGGGTCTCTCCAATCCTTATTGGGAAGCCTCTTTACGGCACCTGACAGGAATTGATGAGCCGGTGAGGCTTTTCCTCGAAGCGGACCCTAAAACCCTCACCATCTATGAACGAATCAGAATATTCATCACCGAATCACTGCCCGACTTCAACCAAAACGACAGAAGCTATCTTACGATCGCGATTGGCTGCACGGGCGGCCAGCATCGCTCCGTGTATCTTGCCGAGAGGCTCCATGCGGACATCGCAAAACTTTATCCGGGCGCGCAACTTCGACACCGCCATTTGATGACGAGCGAGAAACCATGAGCGAATACACGCTTAAAGTCGTCAATCCGCTGGGTCTCCATGCACGGCCCGCAGCAAAAGTGGTGGAATGCGCCAGCCGCTTTAGTAGCGACATTACGCTGGGCTTCAACCATCAGGAAATTGACGCCAAGAGCATTATGTCTGTGCTCATGTTGGCGGCGGGCCAGGGATCCGAGCTTATCCTGCGTGTTTCAGGTGAAGACGAGGCCGCCGCCCAAGAAGCGATGGAAAACCTGTTTAGCTCGGGTTTCGGCGAATTGGAATAAGTCGCAAATCAAGCCTCAGCCGCTAGACCTCCCTTCGATGCTAGGGATAATAGGCGCAGCACAGGAGGCCTGCTATTGAATTCGCCCGCTAATTTTCCCTCAAAAACTGAGCGTATCGATCAGGCTTTACGGGCCGGTACGCTGGGTGATGTAGCGGGCATTCTGGCTGAAATGCCACCGGGTGATGTCGCTTATCTGGTGAGTTCCTCTCCGCCTGATTATCGTAATTTACTACTCGGCTTACTTGATGCAGACCAAGAGGCGCTCGTTGTCAACGAACTCCCGGAGGAGCTTCGCAGTGCGGTACTGATCGATCGTGACCCGGAGGCACTGGCCGGTATCGTTGAAAAACTCGACGATGACGACGTGGCAGACATCCTGCATGAATTGCCTGAGGACGTCACCGGTCAGGTATTGGCGATCATGGATGAGCAGTATCGCCAAAGACTGCAAACCGTGCTGAGCTTTCCCGACGATGTCGCTGGCGGCCTAATGAGCACCGATACCATCACCATCAGGGCCGACCTAACGCTCGATGTTGTCCTCCGTTATCTGCGACGCCATATCGAGATACCCCAGAACACCGATAACCTTATTGTTGTGAATCGCAGCGACAAGCTAGTGGGCCTTCTGCCAATCCGCACAGTACTCGTCTCGGATCCAGCGGTCTCTGTTCGAGAAATGATGATCACCGATCAGGAGGCGATCAACGTACAGATGCCTGCAACTGAGGTGGCGCGCCGTTTCGAACGCAATGACTGGATATCAGCGCCAGTGGTTGATGACACGGGAAAACTCCTGGGACGAATCACCATTGATGACGTCGTGGACGTTATTATTGAAGAAGCGGATCACTCACTGACCTCCCTCGCTGGCCTGGCCGAAGAGGATACTTTTGCCACTGTTTGGCACTCAGCGCCGAGAAGAGCGGTTTGGTTGGCAATCAATCTGGCAACGGCCTTGTTGGCGTCCTCTGTGATCAGCCTGTTTCAGGGAACAATTGAAAAAGTCGTTGCCTTGGCGGTACTGATGCCTGTGGTCGCCTCGATGGGCGGTATTGCAGGGACACAAAGCCTGACAATACTGATTCGCGCGATGGCCATGGGCCAGATTAACGACCGAAATCAGTTATGGTTGATTGGCCGCGAAACAATGATCGGTTTGCTCAATGGCTTTCTCTGGGCGGCGGTCGTCGCAATCACCGCATCCGTCTGGTTTGATGACATCACCCTAGGCTTGATTATCGCTTGCGCCATGCTCATCAATTTGATCACAGCTGGATTGTCGGGGGCGGGCTTACCGCTGATGCTGCAACGCATGAATATCGATCCCGCACTGGCGGGGGGTGTCTTAGTGACCACGGTCACCGATATCGTAGGGTTTTTAACTTTTCTGGGGCTCGCCACCTGGTTTTACGGATAACCAGGCTTTCAGCATGAGCGAAGAGCCCGCCAATGAGATCGCGCAAGAGGCCCCGAGCAAGAGCGAGCGCAAGCGCCAAATGCATGCGCTTCAGCAGTTGGGAGAGCGTCTGGTAGCGCTGCCTCAGGCTGAATTGGACCGCCTCAATATCGAGGATGAGCGACTGAGAGAGGCCATCGATCAGGCGAGACGGATTACCGCCAGAGGTGGGTTACGACGTCAGCTACAATTTATTGGAAAACTGATGCGTTCTATCGATCCTTCCAGCATCGAGGCGGGCCTAAAGGAAAGGGATGAACGCCATAGCGACAGCGTGCGACGACATCACCAGATTGAGTCTGCCAGAGATAGCCTGATAGCGGATGGAGATGAGGCCATCGGCGCAATTATCAATCATTGGCCCTCTGCCGAACCCGCTCTGCTTCGTCAGTGGCGACGTCAATATCCGAGAGAGGTCGAGAAGGGTAACGAAAAGGCGCACTGCAGGAAATTATTTCGTTACCTTGCGGGAGTGGACGCAGATGACTCCTGAGTCGATTCGTTTGAAGGCGTGGGAGCGGTTGCTGTCGCATCAAATACCCGCTCAAAAATAACCTGAGGGTCATTCAGATCGCCACTGACCGAATATACGCCACTGGAGAGCTGATTCATTTGTTCCTCAAAAACCTTGCTCACCAAGTAGGTCCCAGCGGCTATCGGTAATCCGCCGGCTAGCGCAGCCACCCACGGGATGTTTTCAACCAGCGGTAGCGTCACAACTAATTCACCGTCGAGGGTGTCGTTCAGCAAATCGACATCGCTGGCAAAAGTGAAATAACCTCCCGAACCCTCTATGGAGAAATCCGGGATCCTTAGCGTCCCTTCCTCAAATTCCATATGGCCCTCGGCGCGGTCGAAGGTAACGCCTGGGTCAAACAACTGGTTCATGTTTGCGCGCCGAAATAGACCTGCTAAGTTCATTAAGCTCAGAAGCCGCATCGCCCCCGCCGTCTCCGCGGTCGCGGACGTGAAAGAGCCAGACTCCATGGTCACATCCATAGACCCCGAGATCGCGCCCAATGCAAACTGCCTGGGGCTACCGGCCCACGACCAGTCGACATCAAACTCACCGCTTCGCGTTTGCATAATGGGTGCGACGCCGAGGGACACCAAGCTAGCCTCGACATTGCTGAACTGCGCGGCCAGAGAAAGCGAGGTGACCTCACCTTCGACCGACCGCTGCCAACTGGCCTCGGACTCAGGCGAGAGCTGCATGCCCACCAGATTTCCCGTGATGTCAGCGAAACGCCAGCGGTCCGCTTGAAGTTCCATGACCGTGAAATCGAGATCACCGAGTCGGCTATCTCTCCGGTACACATCACTCACCGTCACAGAAACGGGATGCCAAGTGGCATTTAAAACAGTATCTCCCTCCCCCGTTTGTTCCCCAAATTCTGGCAGCTCATCGATATCGAGATAACGGATCGATAACTTTCGTTGCACCTCGGCATTGAACTCGGCAGCAGATTCGGAAACCGGCGCGGTAAGGTATTGCTGATAGTCGCCTTGCAACCACGGCAAAGCAAAGTCGGCGCGAAAAAACTCTCGATCCGACCTAGCTGAAAAGTTCAAGCTCCCTAGGGAATTGCCACGCCACAGCAATTGCTCGATTCGAAGGTCTTCGATGTCGATCGTCGGAAAGTGAGCGCCCTCGTTGAAATCAAAGGGGAAAACGGGGAGCCATTCGGTAGGGTCGAGCGCCGGCAGCAGACCCGTCACGCGAATTCCAGTGCTGTTACCGATTAAGGGTTGCCAGTTGGGGCGGGTTCTGGGGGTCACGTCGATGGCGATCTTGGCTAAATCACCTTCTGATATATCAGCAATGGCAGAAAACCGACCGAACCAGAATATCTCCCAGTCTGCCCACCCGCGGTCACGCCAAATCAACCTGAGGGGCGCCGTGCTCTCGTAGGATTTTCCCCAGGGCAAAGGCAAGTCGACGCTGACACCCCGCAAGTCGGATTCAACCTGAACGGCTATCTCATCGGCGACGGTCACTGCAACCTGCAGAGGCGCGACGCCATCGACAGGTAACGTTGCGGGCCATGAGCGCCAGGCCAAAACGTCCTGCACACTCACATCAAATTGCATTCGCGCGGCGAGCAGGGCCTCGGGCGCGACAGTGAGATGGGGACCCATTTCCACCGTCAACGGTTGCCCAAGGAGCTTGCCGCGCAGATCACGACTTTCAAAGCCCCGCGAGGAGCGATAAGTGATGGCGCCAGAAATATCCTCTGCTGACAAATCAAGCAAAGCTGAATAGAGGCTAACTGCCTCGAGCTGTGTTTCTACTTCGACATCCAGCGACGCGGCGATATCACGGATATCAAAATCAATACTGAAGGCCGTGCTGGTGGCTCCTGAAACCTTGAGGTCATCCAGCAAAGGTCTGGTGAAGTCCAAGGGGGGCAGTAAATTTAGCCCGCGCTTGAGATCAGGTGCTGAGCCCACCAACCCAGAGCGAATACTCAAGCGCGACGAGTCGGGACGCAAGCGCAACCCCACCGAGGCATTGTCCAGCTCGAGTCCCGCTACCACCGTCTGGGGCGACCAGACGTCAAGGACAGTGTCATCTAAACGCAAAAAACTCTGAACTTGCACTGCGTCAGGCCAGTCCTTTTGGTAAGCGAGAGTCACATCGCGAAGATTCGCGGCAAGCTGCATGGTCTGAGACGCGTCGCCATAGGGTCTGAAACCGCCAAACCACAGGAAGGCCGCCGCCTCAATATCACCGGCTGGGAGAGCCGTTCTCAACCACTGATACGTATTTTTCGGCAAACGATTGGGTATATAACGATCGCGAACACTGATCGGGGCATCGCGCACCGCTGCAGCCAACCTCATATGCAGGTCGGTTGACGCATCTTTAAAGAAGGGAATATCGATCTCGAACTGCACCGCCGCAGTATGATCGAGTACCGCAGCTCGAAAGACCCCATCTTCCAAAAACAGCGCATCGGATTGCCAGCGTCCTGACAATGAACCCGCCACGGATTCAAAGTGAATGGGCGATTCGTAGACCTTGGGCAATGCCAAGGTGAAGTCCTGAGTCAACACCCATGCCTCTGCGCTGTCCTGAGTTGCGATAAGACTCGCGTCAATCCCGCCCAAACCCGGGACCTTCCGGTAAGGTTGGGTGGTAGCGTCGGTGACTTCAAGGGACGCGGACCAAGACTGCAGCGGGTGCTCCCACGATGCTGACTCCAGAGCAATTGCATCAATGCGGCCACTCGGATCCAATACCGTCACTATGTTGTTGACATTTTCTGGCAGCATCTGGCTCGCCAACACGATATCCCTCAGCGATGCCACATCAAGATTCCGAGCAAGGATTTGCCAACCGCTGCCCTGAGAGACGCCTTGCAAACGCGATACAACCAGCTCCGAATCAGCGTGCGTGAGCTTTGCATCCTGAATCCAGAGCCGAGGTCGATCCGGCAAACCCTCTAGGGCGGCAGCAAACGAGAGTGTCTCCAATGCGACATGACCACCCTCATGCTGGCTGATATTTTTGAGATCAGCGTTAACCGAGACGCGAGCCTTCTCCTGAGACACGTTCAGCCAGAATTCTGCACTGCCCTCCGCGACCAGTGGCACCCCCAGTGTTTGCGCAATCAACCCCAGGCCTGTACCAGTAACGTAGCCATGAAATGCACCAGAGAATTTTTTGTAATCCCAGGGATCGCCCGTACCGGACCCCTCGGTAGCGAATACGACACCCGTATCAGCGCGAACCGAGACTCTTAGATCTCTGCGGCTACCATTCCTAACCATGTCCAGATCGAGCGTCAGGGGAACACTGAGTGAGGTGTGCTCTCCCACCACCTGCGGGTCCTCCGTAAAACGCGCCTCACGAATTTCCAGCCGCTCAAACCCGCTCAAAAAATCGGCGATGCCGCGCGGCAATCCCTGATCCTGCTGTGAACCGAGCGGCAAACCGCTCAGGAGGGGCTTGGTGACAATGACTTCGTCAAAACGCAGATCTCTCGCCAGAAAGCTTGCCCAAGCGTCGAGGCGGATTGATATCGCAGGCAGATTCAGCCATTCCCCACTGTCACCATTACGAATGGCGAAATTCTCTATCTGAATCAGCGGAGAAAATCCCGCCATTTCCCCTCGGATGGCACCTATGGACACCTCCTCTTTAGCCATGGAGGACAGGAACTCGGATATTTCAGGTTGCGCATCGGAAAGCGCCCTCATAACCAACCGACCGCTACTGACGTAGATCGCCAAGCAGACCAGTGTGACTACCATCGCGGGCCAGACAACGCGACCCAGTAGTTGCGGAAGCGCCCTAGCCATATCTGATCGGAATATTGGCAGCTAGCAGGAGTTCGCGGGTTTCACATAGGGGTAAACCCACCACGGCGCTGTAGCTACCCTCAATCCTGCTGACAAACGCCCCCGCATAGCCCTGAATCGCGTATGCGCCAGCTTTGCCAACGAACTCGTCCATTTTCAAATATTGTTCGATCGCCTCCTCGGTCAGCTGCGTGAAGGTCACAAGAGTGCTTGCCACACGTATCTGCGCACACCCCGCGATTTGGAGAGAAAGCGCAGTGTGGACCTCATGGGTGCAACCAGACAATTGTCGTAAAGATTCCCTCGCGGCCTCACGATTGTCGGGCTTTCCCAGTATTTCCGAGCCAATAGCAACGGTCGTATCCGCACCGAGAACCGCGTAGTCGGCGGAGGCGCAGGCCCGTGCTTTCGCCGCGGCTAGCCGCGCGACATATTGGACCGGACTTTCATCGGGGAGCAACGACTCGTCTATATCCGGATCGGCAGTATCAAACTCGGCAACCAACAGGGATAGGAGTGCTCTGCGCCGAGGACTGGCCGATGCGAGCAAGAGCGACATTAATTGACCTCGTAATAGCGCCTGAGTGACCGCAGGATCTCTCTGACAATCAGCCAGCATCCCATCGAGCACAATAGGCCGACCAATCCCAGCCAAGGCAAACCGGGCATTTCGATACCGTTCCTTAACCACTGTTCTGAACCTGAACACAGCATCAGCAGCACCAGTATCATGAGCGATTGTTGGAAACCATCGAACTGCCGGATGCGTTGGTAGTTCGCGAGCAACACCAAAACCGACACCATCAATCCAAGAGAAGACAGACCAAGGGGGGAACCCTCAATAAGGTCTTGACCCAGCCCGAGAAAAAAAGCGGTGGTCACTCCCACTCGATGCGGGAGCGCGAGCACCCAATAAAAAAGGGTCAAAGTAGCAATGTCCGGTCGGAATATGCGCCACTCCAAAGGAAAAGGGAGCAACATAAATATCAGGGCACAACTGAGAGACAGGTAAATCACCCACGATGACCTCGCTTGCTCCACTATGACTCCGCCCCGCTCCCAACGGTTCTTTGTAATACCAAGACGTAGCGCCCTCGATCCAGCGCCGATATTGGCTCAGCGGTAACCAGCGCGAATGCCTCTCCCTCTGAGATCACCACTTCGATCACACGGGCAACCGGATATCCGTTGGGAAAACGCCCGCCCAAGCCAGACGTCACCAGCAGATCTCCCACTCTGATATCCGCTTTGGCGGGAAGATGCCGGATCAGCAATCGATCGATCATGCCACTTCCCTCGGCGATAGCTCGCAACCCGGATCGATTCACCTGAACGGGCAGCGCGTGCGCACTGTCAGTGATCAGCACCGCGCGGCTATTTCGCTCTCCGCTAAGAATGACTTGCCCCATCAAACCCTCTTCCCCAAGCATCGGTTGACCCTCTCGCACACCATCGAGGACACCTTTATCAATGACGACAATATGTCGAGCCGGGTCAGGCGATACCGCAGTGATCTGCGCCGCTATCAGCTCGTCGTCAATCAGTTGTGCTGATCGCAACAGTGCCTTGTAACGAGCGTTTTCGGACAGTAGGGCGGCCAGCCGCTGACTCTGGCCCTTGAGCACGCGATTTTCCTGCTGTAAGCGGAGCACCTCTTCTTGCAGATCTCTCCGCGAGTCCATCGCCGCGACCATTCGGTCCCAGGCTTCCAGAGGGGCAAGAACGACGCCCGTCGTGATGGCCACCGCGTCAATAGCGCTCTGCTGTATGCCGACTACCCGGGGGTGCTCGCGAAAAAAGAAAAGGAGTGACAGGGACACCACCGCCAGCGCCATAAACCGGGCACTGATGGGGTTCTCTTTCAGGAAAAGCGATTTGATAGCGCGGCTCCAGTCGCCTGTGCCTTACTCTGTCGAGAGCAGATCCAATACATGGCGGTCCATTAATTCCAGTGCTTTACCGCCACCTCGGGCCACACACGTCAATGGATCCTCTGCAACAATCACAGGAAGACCGGTTTCCTCCGAAATGCGCTTGTCGAGATCGGTCAGTAGCGCGCCGCCACCTGTCAAAACAATACCCGCCTCGGCGATATCTGCAGCCAATTCAGGAGGAGACTGCTCGAGCGCTAGTTTCACCGCTCGCATCATGGCCTCCAGCGGCTCCTCTAATGCACCCAGAATCTCGTCATTGGTCATCGTAAAACTGCGCGGCACACCTTCCGCAAGGTGACGACCACGCACATCGATCTCCTTGAGCTCACCCGATTTGTAAGCGCAGCCGACTTCCTGCTTGATTCGCTCAGCCGTAGAATCACCAATCAAACTTCCGTATTTGCGTCGCACATAAGAGACGATTGCCTCGTCAAAACGGTCGCCTCCAATACGAATTGAATCTCGATAAACCACGCCATTGAGGGAAATAATCGCGATCTCGGTCGTTCCGCCACCGATATCAACCACCATGCAACCAGACGCCTCTTCAACCTGCAAGCCAGCGCCAATGGCCGCGGCCATGGGTTCCTCAATCAGCCTCACCTCCCGCGCTCCGGCGCTGAGCGCTGATTCGCGGATCGCTCGCCTTTCTACTTGCGTAGACATACAGGGCACGCATATCAAGACTCGCGGACTGGGCCTGATAAAGCGACTCTCATGAACCTTGGCAATAAAGTGCTGAAGCATCTTTTCCGTCACCTGGAAGTCGGCAATCACCCCGTCCTTCAAGGGGCGAATTGCCTGAATATTTCCCGGTGTCCGTCCGAGCATACGCTTGGCTTCTTTGCCAACAGCTTCAATCGATTTCTGACCATTGTGAATGCGGATCGCCACTACCGACGGTTCATCCAGAATGATGCCGCGCTCTTTCACATAAATCAGCGTATTGGCCGTGCCGAGATCGATCGACAGGTCTGTGGAAAACATCCCCCGAAGGCGTTTGAGCATCATAGTTTCCTGAATAAAAAAGTGGCCCGCAGCCACAGCGTGTATAACGGCCCTTCTCAACCCTCGGAAAAGACGGGCGAGGCAGGCGCGTGGCAAAAAATGCCCGCAAAATCAGCGTTTGAAGCCCCGCATGCCGGGGGAATGTAGCAACGCAGGGGTTTTTGGGCAAGCCGCAAGTGTGTTAGTTTTCGCCGCCTGCGGTAAGGAAAGTTCCCATGCCTATCTCTCAAGAAGATGTCGAGAAAGTGGCTTTGCTCGCTCGACTCTCAATTGCTCCGTCCGACCTGCCTGAGGTTACCGAACGTTTCGGACGGGTCCTGCAATTGGTTAATGAGCTCAATACCATCGATACAGAGGGGGTAGCACCCATGTCCAACCCCCACGATATGGTGCAGCGACTTCGCCCCGATGCAGTAACCACTGACAATCAACGTGAGGCTCTTATGGCGTCTGCGCCGGCACAGGATCAGGGGTATTTTCTGGTGCCAAAGGTGATTGACTAATGGTCGACAGCGCGGTGTTAAACGCCTCCGTTGACGAACTGCATCAGATGCTGACGAATCGAGTCGTCTCCAGCGAAGAGTTAACGAGAGCCTTTTTAGCGCGCATCGAACGCCTCAATTCACAACTCAACGCCGTAGTCACCGTCTGCGAAGAGCGTGCCATTGACGACGCCCGCCGCGCAGATCAACGTCTGTCCCGTGGCGAGGCCAGTATCCTCACAGGCATCCCGCTGTTGCACAAAGATATTTTCTGCACATCGGGTGTACGCACCACCTGCGGCTCTCGCATGCTGGAACAATTCGTTCCGGCTTACGACGCCACAATCGTCGCCCGATTGAAAACGGAAGGCGTAGTCATGCTTGGCAAATGCAATATGGACGAGTTTGCTATGGGCTCCTCCAATGAGACCAGCTTCTTCGGTTCAGTGAAAAACCCCTGGGACACCGACTGTGTACCCGGCGGGAGTTCCGGCGGCTCAGCTGCCGCACTCGCCGCAGGCATGGCGCCTCTTGTCACCGGCACCGATACGGGAGGCTCGATTAGGCAGCCCGCCTCTTTATGCGGCATTACGGGGTTGAAACCCACTTACGGGCGGGTTTCGCGGCTGGGCATTATCGCTTTCGCCTCCTCTCTCGATCAGGCGGGTCCGATGGCAAAATCTGCCGCAGATTGTGCTCATATGCTCACAGCGATGGCTGGACTGGATGCCGGAGACTCCACTTCCGCCGACAGGGAGGTCCCCGATTTCTTTTCCGAACTCTCTGGCGATGTCGCCGGCTTACGGATCGGGCTACCAAAGGAATATTTCAATAATGATTTAGACCCGGATGTCCGAGCGCAAGTGATGTCTACCCTTGCTGAGCTTGAGAGAGCGGGAGCTCAACTCGTCGATATCGAATTGCCACATAGCCATTACGCCATCGCCACCTACTACGTACTTGCGCCTGCGGAAGCGTCTGCGAATCTGGCTCGTTACGACGGTGTCAGGTTCGGTTATCGCTGCGATAACCCTGCTGACCTCGAAGACCTGTATCTTCGCTCACGAAGCGAGGGATTTGGTGAGGAGGTACAAAGGCGCATTCTCGTGGGCACCTATGCGCTGTCAGCTGGTTTCTACGATGCTTACTTCAATAAAGCGCAGCAGGTGCGTCGGGTAATCACTGACGACTTCCATAAGGCATTCGAATCCGTAGACGTGATCGCAGGTCCATCGGCCCCAGGGGTTGCCTTTCCTTTCGGTGCGAAGCAGCAGGACCCTGTCGCCATGTACATGGAGGATATATACACCCTTGCGGTCAACCTCGCCGGGCTACCGGGCCTCTCCGCACCCGCCGGGCTCGTGAACGGTATGCCTGTAGGTCTGCAATTGATCGGCAAACCCTTTGATGAGAGCACCATTTTGAACGCTGCGCACAGACTGCAGCTTGATACAGACTGGCATCTGGCACGCCCACCTATAGGGGACGATTTGCAATGACCTGGGAAATCGTCATGGGGCTTGAGGTCCACCTTCAGCTGGCGACACAATCCAAAATCTTCTCAGGCTCTTCGACGCAATTCGGGGCCCCACCCAACGTACAAGCCGACGCGGTGGATTTAGGCATGCCTGGCATGCTGCCCGTGCTAAACGAAGAGGCGGTGCGCTTCGCGGTGAAGTTTGGGCTTGGCATTGGCGCTCGAATTGGGCAGCGATCAATTTTCGACCGAAAAAATTATTTTTATCCGGACCTACCAAAGGGTTATCAGATCAGCCAGTTTTTCTCCCCGATTGTGTGTGAGGGGACCTTTGAGGTGCCAATGGGTGATGGCTCTTTGCTCCCTATCCGCATTACGCGAGCGCATCTGGAAGAGGATGCGGGCAAATCTGTTCACGATATCTTCAGCCACGAGTCAGGCATCGACCTCAACCGAGCGGGCACACCGCTGTTGGAAATTGTGACCGAACCAGATTTTCGCTCTGCCGAGCAGGCAGTTGCCTATCTCAAGGCATTACATTCGCTTGTCACCTATCTTGGCATCTCAGACGGCAATATGGCCGAGGGTTCTATGCGCTGTGATATCAATATTTCCCTCCGGGAGGCGGGCAGCGAGACCCTTGGTACCCGCACAGAAATTAAAAATGTGAATTCATTTCGTTTTGTGGAGCGCGCAATACACAGTGAGGTTGAGCGACAAACCGACATTTTAGACAGTGGCGGTACCATTACTCAGGAAACACGACTTTATGACGCAGAACGTGACGAGACGCGCTCTATGCGATCAAAAGAAGTGGCGAACGACTACCGATACTTTCCAGAACCAGACCTGCTTCCGATCGAGATTGATGAGGCCTATATCGATGCCGTGCGTGACTCGCTCCCTGAGCTTCCCGCTGCTAAGCGCGCGCGATTTGTCGGTGAGTATCAACTCAGCGAATACGACGCCGCCCTGCTGGTTCCAGATCACGCAACCGCAGATTTCTTTGAGGAAGTGGTCAAAAGCTGCGGGGCGGCCAAACCCGCCGCAAATTGGATTTTGGGCGACCTGTCAGGTGCGCTCAATCGCGCTGAGCTCACCATCGGGGAGAGTCCCGTATCAGCCGAAGCGCTCGCCGGTTTAATTATGCGTATCGAGGACGGCACACTGTCCAGCAAACTCGCAAAACAGGTTTTTGATGGCCTGTGGCAAGCGGAAGGCACCACCGATGAAATCATCGCCACACGAGGTTTAAAACAGGTCAGCGACACGGGACAGTTAGAGCAGTTAGTGGACGACGTGATCGCGCAAAATCCCGATCAGGTGGCTCAGTATCTGGCCGCAGATGAAGCAAAACGGAAAAAGTTGAGCGGCTTTTTCGTTGGCCAAATTATGAAGGCATCACAGGGTCAGGCGAACCCCAAGCTACTCAATGAATTGCTCATCGAAAAACTGAATAATCATTCCTGAGTGCGCCCCTTCATATAGTTGAGACGATTCTCACGTTTTTTCTCCGCGCTTTTTCGCAGTAGCACATAAACCGCCCCTGTGCCGCCATGCACCGGTTGCGCTGAATGAAAGGCCTGCACCGAATCCAGTTCTGTTAGCCAACGGTTCACGTAGCCTTTCAGAACCGCAATTGAGGACCCATCGGGCGTCGACTGACCTTTTCCGTGCACAATCAGTAACGTGCGCAAACCCAACCGATCCGCTTCGCTGACGAAGGAAAAAACCTCCTGGCGTGCTTGCGCGACCGTCATACGATGTAAGTCCAATCTGGCATCAATCTGGTATTGGCCCAGGCGCAGCTTGCGATAAACCCCGTTCTGAATGCCCGGCTTTTTGAAGGCGAGAACGTACCAGGCGTCCAAAGGCGCCACGCCCTCGTCTACCAACGGGTTGGTAGCCTCCTCTCGCCCCTCAGCGGCGCGGCGACGGTCCTGTTGCTGATCCTCAGACAACCTCGTTTTTGCCAACCGCACTCGGGCCTCTCGGCCCAACGGTTTCACTCCCGTCATTTCTGCAGCGAAAAGGTCCTCGTCACTCACAGCTTGCGGCACTCTTTTATGATCTGCACAGTATAATAAAGCCTCATTCGAGACAGTGACCGACATGAACGGAAATCTCCTGGCCGGCGTCGGCTATTTCGTGCGCGGCTTTGCCATGATTTTTCAGCCCGGCCTGCGCCGTTTCGTCATCGTGCCACTGGCCGCCAATGTGATCCTCTTCAGCCTCATGGGTTGGGCGCTGTATGAGATGGTTGCTGACTTTTATGACGCCGCCATGCTGAGTGTCCCCGAGTGGCTTCAATTTTTGTCCTGGATTATTACGCCTCTACTGTGGATTATCGGCGGTCTCGTCTCCGGCTATGCATCAACACTTGCAGTGCTGATGCTGACATCACCCTTTCATTCGCTACTCGCGGAAAAGGTCGAAGAATGGGTCACCGGAGAATCGCCCCCGGCACTTGAGGGCCTCGGAGCGACCCTGTTCGAAGTCCCGCGCGCTTTATTCCGGGAGATACGCAAGATCCTTTACTACATCCCCATGGCATTGGCTGTCCTGATTCTTACGCTCATACCGGGCATCAATGCCCTAGCACCTTTGGCTTGGTTTTTATTGGGTGCGTGGATGATGAGCTTGCAATTCATCGACTATCCC
>CAXPKH010000087.1:0-5157 GCA_964217615.1 Luminiphilus sp. | reverse complement strand
CAGACGAGCTTCAGTTCGTCCAGCGTCCAGGTGGAGATTTCGCCCCCTTCCTTGCCAGGCCTGATGGGCAGGCCACTGACGTGCACCTTGATCCAGTCGACCCCCATTTTGATCTGCTTGTGGATCTCTTTCACGATCTCATCGGGCGTGTGCACAATCCGCGCATAGCCCCGGGTGCCTTCGTCAGGCAGCAGTCGTGCTGCGGTGCCGCCGATGCAGTTGATCAGCACGTTGCCGCCGGTGGTCATTCTGGGGCCTTCAATGACGCCGCCTTCGATCGCATCGCGGAGATCTACCCCGACATCAAATACGCAGTCGGCATCGAAGAAGCTGGTGAAGCCGGCTCGTAGCACCTTTTGTGCATTCACCCCTGCGACGAGTGCGGCCAGGCCATAGCGGCGGTGAAAGAAAAGCTCATCGTTGCTGTTGGGGTGATCAAAACTGATGTGACAGTGGCTGTCGATCATGCCCGGCATCACGCGACATCCGGATGCATCGATTTTGTCCACCGTCGCATCGGCGGGGCACTTGGCGCCCGCGTCGGCGCCCACGGCCACGATGCGTTGGCCGCTGATCAGCACATCGCCGGGGAAGGGGT
This sequence comes from Luminiphilus sp., assembly GCA_964217615.1. Lineage (GTDB taxonomy): Bacteria > Pseudomonadota > Gammaproteobacteria > Pseudomonadales > Halieaceae > Luminiphilus. The sequence goes on along the minus strand of CAXPKH010000087.1, from coordinate 4,559 downwards.
CGGACCCTGTCCCATCGATAATGAGTCCGTTTTGAATCAGGGTGTAAGCGTCACTCATAGTGGCTGCTCCTTGATGAGCCCGTTCGGATGGAAGTCGGCGTGAGAGGTTTTGTTGAGTGCAATAAAGCGCATCAATGCATCCCCTTGCTCGAGCGTGTGCCGGCGGATTTCCTCGCGGGCGGCTTCCGCGTCGCCTGCAAAGATAGCGGAAATAATGGCGTCGTGATCGGTTTGGTTTCGCTGCAACCGACCCGGTGCAACCACCTGAAACCGGCGGTAGGGGAGCACCCTTAATGCGAGCCACTCGGTGGTGTCGATCAACGCGGTGTTGTGACAGCCGCGGACGATTCGCTGGTGGAAGGCAAAGCCGAGATCGGCATACTCATTGGGGTCACCGTCTTTGCGCAGATTCTCGGCAGCGGCCTCGTGAATGTCCTTTAGTTCGCGCTTCTCAGCCTCGGACATGCGCGAAGTGCTTAAGAAAACGGCGGCGCCCTCAAGTTCAGCCAGCGCCTCGAAGAGCTCGAGCATAGTGCCCGGATCCAGCTGGGCGACCACCGCGCGCTTGTGCGCGCGTTTGGTAATCAGCCCGGCTTGGGCAAGCTGGGTGATGGCCTCCCTGACTGGGGTCCGTGACACACCGAATCGACTGGCGAGGCGGCCCTCCTCGAGGGCATCCCCCGGCGCTAATTGACCACCGAAGATCTCGCGCTCGATGGCGAGGCGCACGGTGTCGGCCTGTGTCAGATCTTGATCTGTCATATTGCGGCTCCGGCGTCGCTGGTGCGCTGACCGATCATCAGGGGGTAGCTTCCCCAATTGGGGCGCTCGGTGCCTGCGTCCGCCACGGCCGGATTAGCGGGATCCGGGCGGGCGTCGTGCTGCATGAGATTCTTCAATAAATTGGTCAGCGTGCCGAGGTGGGGTGCCTCACCTTCTGTTTTGGTATTGCCCAGACCGCCGGCAATATCGCGCCCGAAGCAAGTGTGAATACCGATACCAAAACTCAGTCCAAAGGGCGGTATGCGTTCCGCCACCGTTCGGTGCGGATTAAATGTCTCGGCATCCTCTCCAAACAGCGGCGCCTCCAGGTTCGCTGACATCAGGTCGATCACCACGCTGTCACCCTCGGCGACATCGGTGCCGTCGGGTAGCGAGAAGGCTTCGCTCGCGGTGCGCCATGCGACCGGGCTGGCGGGGTGGAGTCGCAGGCTCTCATGAACACAGCGTTGGAGAAAATGATCATCGGTCAGGAGTCGGGCGCGGTCCTCCGGATGACGTCTGCACCACTCATTGATTTCATGAAAGCTGTGAGTCAGCGCATTGGTTGAGCTGTGCGAGCCCGCCTGCATAAAGAAAGCGACCTCGCGCAGGATCATGTCGTCATCGAGGTCCTGGTCGGTCCGATTGGTGAGTAACACAGTGAGGATGTCTCTGGGTACTTGGTCCTCAGTCAGACTCCCTTCGTCGAGCTGTTGTAGCAGCGCTTCTCGACGAGATCTGGAGGGGAGCAGAAATTGCTCATTGAATTGCTGAAGCGCCGCCGCCACTTCCTGGCGGACGGTGTCTTTGTCCCGGGTGGAATGAAACAAAGTGGCCCCCTCGCTGAATTTGCGTGTTAAAGCCACCAGTGCGTCGGTCTCTGATTCGGAGCCCTCGGGTCGATCAATGCCGGCAATATCCGCACTGAGGTTGATGTTGACCCGGAAACCAAACTCGGGGAGGTCGAGGTGTCCGCGGGTGAGGTAGGGCGCCAAGGTTCGCTTCATTGTGGCGGGGTAGACCTCGCGCTCGTAGTAGCGCGCGAAGTCCCGGCGGAACAGCTTCCACTCGATGGCGCGGCGGCAGGTGTGTGCCTCGCCGTGTAGCGTCAGCAGCACACGCTCCATCAGCACATTGCACTCGTTGTACATGGACTGCACAAGGCGCCGGTCGCACAGCGCCTGATGGGCGTTCTGGTAGCCGCTGACGCGGGCGGGCGCATTCATGTGATCAGAACAGCACCGGATAGATGGCCCAGACGTCGCGCTCTGAGGCTTCGATTTTTTGCGGCGCCTGGTCAGGGTTGGGCCGCATGCCGCGCTCAATCAGTTCCTTAATGATTAACGTAATCGTGCCGAACTGGTGGTTATCCGGTTTGGGTGACTCTCCATCTCTTAGCACGGTGCCCGCGACGAGGTTCATGCCAAGGCAGACATGCATGCCGCCGCCAAAGGACATGCCCGCGGGACTGATGCGCCCCTGAACGGCACGCAGTGGATTAAATTCGCCGGCGTCCTCGCCAAACACACTGGTATCGCGGTTGGCGGTCTGCAGGTCGACGACGACTTTGTCGCCCTGTGGCACGACGCGCCCGTCAGCGAGGGTGATCTCGGCTTCCGCACGACGCCAGGCCTCGGGGCTGGAGGGGTGAAGTCGCATGCTCTCTAAAACACAGCGCTGTAGCTGGTGTGCATCGGCGACGACTTCAGCCGGTGTTTGGCTCTGACGATCGCACCAGTTAAAGAGCTCGTTGGTCGCGTGTACCAGCGTGTGCACGGAGGTATGGGAGGCCGCCAGATAGAAGAAAGCGACCTCTCTCACCATCAGCTCGTCTGGCATGGAGAGCTCCGCATCATGCATCAGCAGGATGGTGAGGATGTCTCTGGGTAGCTCTTCTTCGCTCAGGGTTCCCGCGCGGTATTGCTCCAACAGCGCCAGCCGCCGGGCCCGAGAAGGGAGGAAGAAGCGTTCACGGAATTCGTCAATCGCCTCGCGGATTTCCTGAAAAATGGGTTCCCGATCACCCTTGAACTGACCAATGGTTGCGGCTTGGCCCAGTTGGATCAGCAGCCGGTGCTGGGCGTCTGCCTCCTCGACGGTGCCCTCGATGCGATCGATGCCCGCGAAGGACAGCGAAAGATGGACCATGATGCGGTAGCCCAGTTCCTTGAGGTCCAACGACGATTTGGTGAGAAACTGGTCCAGTGTCTCGCTGAGTAGGCCGGGGAATACCTCATTTTCATACACGCGGAAAAAGTTTTTTCGGAACAGCTGGCTCTCGATGGAGCGTCGCTGTCGGTGCTCATCGCCATGAAGGGTCACGAGTACCTTATCCATCAGGATCTTGCCCTCGTCATACAGGGATTGTTTGAGGTCTGTGATCCTCAGTGCGTGCTCGACATCGTGATAGGCGCTGACGCGGTGAATGTCCATGGTGTTTCTCCCCAAAGTGTGCGGCCTGGCGGAACGGTCGCAGGCCGTCCATGTTTTTAGTGTATGCAATAACTCTCAAAGTGTACACACTTTACCGGGCCATACTTCCTCTTCGTTGAGGTCGGTTGAAGGCCGTGCCAGGCCAGAGCAAGTCTGTAGTGACCCCGCCAGCTCTTTATCAATGCTCTCGGCGGTGTCATATTGTCCGTACAGGCGCAGGAGTTGAGGAAGAGCCATGAAACTGACGGTGAATGGTCGCGAAGTCGAGGTGTCCAGTGAGGCTGATACCCCTTTGCTGTGGGTGCTGCGGGACGAACTGAGCCTTGTCGGCACCAAGTTTGGATGCGGTATCGCCCAATGCGGGGCCTGCACGGTGCACCTGGATGGGGTGGCGATTCGGTCTTGTGTGACCCCGGTGTCGGCGGTCGCGAACAAAGACATTCAAACCATTGAGGGGCAGGCCACTGAGGCGGGCCTGTCACCGGTGCAGCAAGCGTGGCTGGAAACCGACGTGGCCCAATGTGGATACTGCCAATCAGGGCAGATCATGGCGGCCTCGGCGCTGCTGGCTCAAAACCCTGACCCCAGCGACGCCGAGATCGATACTGCGATGGCCGGCAATATCTGCCGCTGCGGCACCTACCCGCGCATTCGCAAAGCGGTGCACCTCGCGGCTGCAATGATGGCAGAGGAGCAGAGCGCATGAGCGAGACCTTGACGCCGCGCTCGCTGAGCCGCAGACGATTTGTGCAGAGTAGCGGCGCGCTCCTATTTGCCGCGCAGTGCCCGGTGGGCTTGTCTCGCAAGGCCTATGCGGGTGGCACCGGCGCCATGATGAACAGCTTTGTGCGCATCGACCCCAGCAACGTGATTACGATGCTCGCGAACAATTCTGAGTTTGGTAACGGCGCCTACACGGTCATGAGCATGATGTTGGCGGAGGAGCTCGACGTCGATTACCGCAGTATCGCACTCGAGGCAGCCCCAACGACGCCCGAGTACTACTCGCCATTATTCCGTGAGTATCTGACAGCGGGATCCGTCACCACGGGTAGCACCTTCATGCCGATGCGCACGGCGGGGGCCAAAGCACGAGCCATGCTGCTGGAGGCGGCATCTAAAGACTGGAATGTGCCTGCCTCAGAACTGACGACCGGTGATGCGACTGTGACGCATGCCGGTACCGGCCGCAGCGCTACCTACGGTGAGTTACTGGAAGCGATTCATCGACTCGATATTCAGCCTCCCGAGACGGTGACACTCAAAGATCCCAGCGAATTCAAGATTTTGGGTAAGCCCGCCCGGCGCTATGAAGGCGCTGGTAAGGTCGATGGCTCCGCCGAGTTCGGGATCGATATCAAGCT
>CAXPKH010000086.1:0-5811 GCA_964217615.1 Luminiphilus sp. | reverse complement strand
CTCTGGCAATAGGGAATCGCTTCCTCGGCAGGAATAAAGTTAAAGTAGGTGAGCGGGCTTGGGGACAAAACTTGGAAGTCAATTCCGGCTGTGTCCATCGCCTGTAAACGAAGTTCCACATCAGTGAACGGGCTTTTGCTGTGACGGACGCCGCTCAGTTGGTAGTTGCCAATTCGGTACCAGGGTTTTCCGGAGGCGTCGGTGCCGTATTCGGGCCCATGTCGCCAGCTAGGGCCCATATCGACCTCGATACGCACATGGGCATGACAGTCGACGGTGTTTGCTGTCTTCAGTCCATTCATGAGGTACTAGCGTAGGTTGCGCGGCCTACGAACTTCGTAGCTGCCATCTTGCGTGTTGTAGTAGTAACGCTCTGGTTTGTAGGCGCCCCGGGCGACTGTAATGCCATAGGTATTGTCGTCCAGCGCCCGAAATCCGTGAATATCCGCAGGCGGCGCAACGACGGCGAATTCTCCGGGCCCCAGCACACCCGACTGCGCAACGCCCAACTGCGCCTTCCCGGGAGTGTCGCCATCATCCAGTCGCTCATATACCGTATGTTCCACGTTGCCACGATAGACAAATAAGGTCTCCCAGATGCCGTGATCATGCGGTTGCACTGGTGGGTCTACGGGGACATTAAATAGAATAACGCTCAGCTCTCCATCAAAATACAGGTACCAAGATTCGGCGACATTGTTGCCTGGCCTCGGTATTCCCACCTCAAGTAAATCCTCGCGCTGAAGAATTTTCATGGCGGGCTCCGCCAGCGCCACGCGAAAAAGATCGAGGGATCCGGCTTCATAGTGTGTGGCCGCGTCGGCGATGTCAGTAGCGAAGTCGCGCAAAGTGTACGTCGTTGACTGGTTGGAATTCATGGCGCGACCATTTGGTTGACCCTAGCTTATTGTGGAGCTCGGCCGCGGACCACGCAACGGCGAAGAATGCGGCGGTGAGAGCCCATTTCGTAATTGTTGATTGCGCGATGCAACAGGCTTCGATTGTCCCAAAAGACAAAATCCTTCGGCTGCCATTTTTGTGTAAAGGTAAATCGATCCTGCGTAGCATGATCGAGCAAGCTGGCGATCAATGCCTCCGCTTCAGCCTGATCCATACCTGGAATGCCGCAGCTGTACATGCCGACGAAGAGGCTCTTGCGCCCCGTATCCGGGTGGGTTCGGACAATAGGGTGCGTGATCGGTGGCGGCACAAGTTCGGCGTCGATAATGTTGTGTTGTCCAAGTGTGTCTAACATGTGGCCAAAGCTTTGAACGACCTGACGCCCTTCAAGCCGTTGCTTGATATTTTCTGGAAGCGCTTCATAGGCCGATTCCATATTGGCAAATTGGGTGTCACCACCGACAGGCGGGATCTCCAATCCATATAGCATGGTCATCAAAGACGGTTCCGGTAGGTAGGCTTTGTCGCTGTGCCATTGGTAATTGGATCTGAGTAACGGTGAATTCGAGGGCTTGCCTTCGCTGTCCACGTTGGCGATTGTGTGCACGGGGGGGAGGACTCCGCCATCCTCATTGTTTCTGACCTGATTAATTTCGAGCGGGCCGAAGTAACGCGCGAAACGCTCTATATCATCATCGGTGATGGATTGGTTTCTGACCACGACAAGGTGGTAGTCCAAAAATGCCCGATGAAGCTGTTCCATATCCTGTTGGCTCGCTGACCCAAGGTTCAGCCCCGTCACTTCTGCCGCCATGACGGTCGAGAGCGGGTTGATCTGAAAGCTTGGCTGTGAGGAGTCTGTGGGGGTCATGCTTATCTCAATTCTCTGGGCACCACTGATATTAGCGTCGAACTGGTGGGCGGGCACGCGTTGGCGGGACACCCCCGTGCACCACCCAGCCACTGGTTGCCATGACGCCGGCATCCACAGCGATATCAGCGCCGGTAATGCCCGAGGCGCTGTCACTTAATAGGAATGCGATGGTTTCGGCGACCTCTTCAGGAGTGACGAGACGCCCCAGCGCGCTCAGGGTGGAGGGCGGAACAGGGTAGCGCAAGCCCTCTTCAAGGGCCGCCAGCACTCGATCAACCGAGACGAAGCCCGGGGTGACGGTATTCACTCTCACCCCACTTCGGCCCCATTCTCCGGCCATGCCTTGGGTGAGGGCTATGATCGCCGCTTTTGATGAGGTGTAGGCGTGCCCATGATTAGGCCGGTGTCCCCCAATGGAACAGAGATTGACGATTGCGCCTGCGCCGCGCGCCGCCATGCGGCTTCCAAATTCAACATTGCAAATGTAGCTGCCGCGAAGGTTAACCTGATAGATACTGTCAAAGGTATCCAAATCTAGCCGCTCGGGCGCCACTTGTGGAGCGAATAGTGCGGCACAGTTGACCAGCCCAAAGACTTCCCCTTGAGTGGCTTCGATTTCGTCTGCCGCTCTGGTGATAGACGCTGCCTGTGTTACGTCAATTGGCAAAAAGTGTCCGCCGCACTGCTCCGCGACTTGCACTGCGCCCTCTTCGTCGATGTCAGCGACAGCTACTCGCCAACCCCGGGCATGGAGAATCCGAGATGTGGTAGCGCCGATTCCGCTGGCACCGCCCGTAACAACTACAAGCCGATATTTGCCATCTGCTGCGTCGTCTGCGTAATCAGCCATTCGCCACCTTAGGAAGAAGCCAGCCCACTGAATCGCGGATGAGTCTCGCGTGCGTTGTTTCACTAACGGAGCGAGAGTCATGCCCCAGCGAATCGAATACAACCCGGCCGCGGCCTGGTTTATACCGCCACATTACCGGTTGCGGCTCAGGGACAGCGTCGCTATGCGCCATAGCCATAACGGTCACATCAGTGGAGACCTCTAGAGAGGTATAGAGCTCATCGGTCACTGCAAAAGATGTGAGCTCGGAGTTCTTCGATGTTGGCTCTGGGTCGACCGCCACGGTCTCGAGAGGGGGGTGCCAGCTCTGACCCCAAGCCCATTTTCCTCCCAGCAGTTCGCCCCACTGTGGCCAGTCTGAAAAGCATATGCAGGCGGTGTGCATGCCCAGCAGGGCGCCCCCATCCAGTACAAAATTACTGAGCGCCTGCCGCGCCTGCGGCGAGGGGGAGTAGGCCTCAGTATCACGGTAAGGGTCATATTTTTCGCCCAGCATCTCCCAGCGGAGTGCGTAGATGGTGAGCAGGTCTGGAGGGCGGGTGGCGAGACTTAATAGCCCAGCCTCCATGTCTTCCTCCATCTGCGAGGTAATACCCAATGGGGAGAGCACATCGGCGAGTGCTGCCGCGGCAGACCCGAAATTGTGAGAAATGCCGCCAATAAGAATCAGGTTATTGAACGACGCCATGGTATCTCACGGCAGAGAGCGCTGAGGCATGATGAGAAAGGCCATAAAGTGGGCGCCAGCGTTGGATTAAATTATCGTGCGTTGGCGAGGTCATTGGTCTTAGGTGCAAACACCAACAGCGCATTCCCTGGCTCATGATTGTAGAGGCCATACCCTGAGTTAAGGACCATGTGTCCGTTACCTATTGCCGGCCCGGCGCCGCTCATTCCGCCCCCAGTAACGCTGACACCATTGGTGCCAACGCTGGGTGTTCTGGTGTCGTAGGACCAAATGATATCTCCGGTGGTGCCGTCATAGGCCCTCACTAACCCATCGAGATGGCCAGCGATAACAGCGCCATCCATGGCGGTAATGGCGGCTGACACGCCAGGATCACAAAAGGGGCGGCCCTCACCACAGACGTTTTCCTGCACATGTTGCCATAAGATCTCGCCGGTCACTGCGTTCACCGCTGACACACCTGGCCGGGCGAGTTCGGGATCCAGCCATTCGCCATTGCGGGTATCGTTCATGTCGTTGATTGGAACATAGACTGTGGTGCCAGCGGCGGCCATTCCAAAGTGCACACCCCCCTGTATGCTACCTCGACCCAGTTTGACCTCCCACAATTTATTCTGGCCTGTCTCAGAGTCGATTGCGAACACGCGGCCGTCTTTTTGGCCGGCAACCACTACAGTCTTGCCATTGCCGATATCAACCAGCAGAGGGCTGGAGGCCTGGTCATAGTCGGGGCCATCTTCCTCTGGGCAGTTGGGGTTGTCGGCCATCATGCAGGCTACGTTCCAGGCGTCCCCTGGAAACGTTTGTCGCGACCATAGGCGCTCGCCGCTATCGAGAGCGACCGCTATGATGGAGTCGCTGTTGGTGTCCGCCGGCGAGGAGTAGTTTTCACCTGTTCCGAAAATCAGCAGATTTCGATTGGTGTCGACCGTGGGGCTAGTCCACACGGGCGCTCCCGAGGGGGCTAGTACTTCAGTTCCCAAGCTTGTTGCACCGACCGATGCTGGCGCCGTCGGTATCGCGTAGCTGTCCCAAATAACGCTGCCAGTTTCCCCGTCTGCCGTCAGCAGATGGCCACGGAACGTACAGCATTCATAGTCTGGGTTGGCAGCCGTAATCACTTCCAGTGACGACACCGGTATGTAGACATTGCCGCCCGCGACAGCTGGTGTGCCCGTCAACGTTGCACTATGGTGATCGTCAGCACTGATACTCCAGACTTGTTTGCCCGTCACTGCATCGACGGCATAAAAGTTGGCGATGATGTCACCAAAATAGGCGGTCGGGATGCCATCGAGTCCACGCTTACCCAGGGTGATGCCGGTGCGCACTTCCGCGCGCGCCGCAAAGGTCCAGCGCACGCAGCCCGTATCCAGATCGAATGCATAGACCGTTCCGTCCTGGCTGCCCACGAATACAGCACCCATCGCAATAGTAGGCTGTGAGCGCGCTCGGGTCGATGCGGGAAAGCCGAAACTCCATTTGAGCTCGAGATCGGCAATCTGAGAGGCATTAAATCCCGCAATGTCGTCCGAAACATAGCGGTTGGTATCGTGGCCCCAGCCTGTGAGCTGAGCCTCGTCAAGCGGGGTGAACTCACTTGCCGGGCCTTCGCACCACGCTACTTCAGGGCCTGCGTCGGGATCACCGAGCCGCATCTGCGTGATGTACTCGACGATGTGCTGCTTGTCTTCGTTCGAGAGATGCGCGGCTTGGGACTGCATGATGCCCTCGGTAATGGAGCGATAGAGCACCTGCGGTGACATCAGTTCCAACCACGTTGTATGCGGCGCTTTGTAAACCTGCGCCTCATGACAGCCGGCGCAGTGCTCGATATACAGTGGCTTACCGGGTAGCGCATCTCGATCGCCAAGGTCGCCTACCCAGGCATATTGCTCGTCCATCGATCCCAGTGTGGCGGGTTCTTCCGCTTGCTCGGTAATCGCCTCAGCAGGCCGCTCGCCCTGACAGCCCAGCATCACCATTGCTGCCAGCAAAGCCAGCCATCGTCCCCAAATATTCCCCTGTTGGCTCATCGTGATGTCCTCTTCCTACTATTTGCTTTCGTTAAATCATAAAGGCTTGCGCGGCTGATTGGTACGGACATTTCAGCGAGTGCCGCGCGGCTTGACTTGCAAACCTCGCGCTATGTTAGTTTGTTCGCAGATGATGGCTTGTCGGATAACAAGGGAATGCTATGGCGCGAGAAAATCTTTGGTTGGTCCAGTGCATAGACCGGCAGGGCGATGATGTCACCGCACTGCGGGAGGAGCACATGGTGGGTCATATGAGGCACATCGAGTCGATTGTCGAGCACATAGCGATGGCGGGGCCCCTAAAGGACGACGAGGGAGAGCAGGTGGTGGGTAGCTTTCTCGCGTATAAAACTGATGACCTTAATCAAGCTAAGGCATGGCTAGCGGGTGATCCCTATGCGCAGAGCGGTATTTGGGAGACGGTGGAGTGGTCGCGGTTAGTGCTCGCAGCGGGTGTGCTGGC
>CAXPKH010000085.1:0-5073 GCA_964217615.1 Luminiphilus sp. | reverse complement strand
CATGAGTGGGTCGGTTATTGGGTATATGAACGATTGGGTTATTTTGATCCGCCCGAGAAAATTGTCGAAACCTAGGCCGTCACAGATAAAGCGCCTTTAGGTCGCTGTAGTTCTTTCCCGTCCAACGACGGAAAGCGCGATAGAAGCTGTTCACTTCTGCATAACCCAATTCCCAGGCGACCGATTTGCCGGGTAGCCAGCGCTTATCGAGGAGTGCCGCACAGCGGTGTTGGCGAATATGATCCAAAATGTGTTGATAGTTGGTGCGGTCAGCCCGCAACCGTCGGCGCAGGGTCGTGGGACTCACATGCAGGTGATCCGCAACTTCTTCTGAGCGCAGTCTGGAAAGATCGCCATGCAGGAGCAGGTCGATAACGCCAAGCGTCGTGCGGCACAGATCGTGGGGTGCTCGCTGGGTGATACGGATAGAGAGTTCGGCGGGCACGTCCGGAGCCGGTCGGACGAGATCTTTTCCAAAAGCCCCCCACTCGACATGTTTTTGCCCGCGTTCAATTTTTGCGGGTCGTTGCAGGTAAACGGGATAGTGATTGCTATGTGCTTTATCAACGGGTCTTAGATATTTCATATTAACTTTCCGTGTTAGATCAGTTTTCCCCCAGGGGGTCCGATAGAGACAATCCTTGTCTCGGCCAATCAGGTTAACCGAACGACCGATTAAGGCCAGCGAAAAGACCGGAAAGGATCACATTCGCCGTCTCGGTGACGGTGCCGTGTTAGCAACGCACGGGACAAGCGTCTGGCCTTAATCCACAGTTGGGAGCACAGAGCGCCGCGTGTTATCCGGGCAGTAGAGTGGATGTCGGGGCATGCCGAGCGCAGTGATACCAAGACAAAAAGGTGTTCCCAGTCTGTTATGGACGGTGGTGCCCCTGTTATGGAGCAGACCACCGTTACCCCATGCGGCGATGACGTTTGGGGTTTCTCGTGCGGCCCGCTGCAGCCAGACGTCAGTTCTGGGGCCAACGGGGTCAGATGCAGTTTTTAGCGCTAGGGGGTTGGTGGCGCGGAACGAAAAAAGATTAACCAACAGCAATGACCCATATCCCCATTGTTTGGCGAAGGAGATGCATCGTTTGAGGGTCGGATCATCGTGATGAGCATCGGCGGTTGAGGGGTTTAGGCAGATAAAAACGCAGCGCTCTAGCGTGGGATTCCAAGTCCTTCGCAGCCAGTAGCGGTAGCGGCGGCAACGGGAGAAGCCCGCGCCGGAGTGCTGATTAAGGACCACCGCTTTTTCTTCAGTGATCGATGCAGTTTTTGCGTGCTCTCTCATCAATGCTGATGCGGATAATTCAGGCTGTGATCCGGGTCACTGTTACTGTACGGGTGCATGCTATGGTCTTGTCAAATACGGGAGACGCAGTAAGACAGCGACTGGTGCTACCGTGGGAACAATAATCTGTCCCGACAAACAAAGTATCGCTTGGCGACAGCAGTGATTTAGGGGGTAAATATGATTTTACTAACGGGTGCCACGGGCCGCGTAGGTCGCGCGACAGCCAGCGCATTACTGGGCGCCAATGTGCCGTTTAGGGTGCTGGTGCGCGACGCAAGCAAGTTCGCATTGGTAGACCCTCGTGTTGACGTTCAGGAGGGAGATCTGAGTGACACCCAAAGTGTGCGGCGCGCGCTTGAGGGTGTTGAGCGAGCGCTGGTCGTGATGGCGAATCATCCGGATCAGCCCGCCCTTGAGCGACAGTTTGTGACCCTGTCAGCGGAAGCGGGTGTGGCGCATCTGGTTAAAATTTCTTCGATGGAAGCCGCAGCAGATGCGCATGCTGTCCTGCCGTTAAATCACTATGCGACTGAGCAGCATATCGTCGACAGCGGCGTGGACTGGACCTTTTTGCGGCCCAATTTTTACATGCAGAATTTGCTGATGTACGCGGAGTCGATAAAGCGCAGTGGAACCTTTGCGCTGCCTCTGGGTGTCGCGCTCACTGCCATGATCGATACTCAGGATGTGGGCGAAGTGGCCGCTACCGTGCTTACGGGGGAGGGCCATGGGGGGCGAGTCTACGAGCTGACAGGCCCCGAGCTCATGGATTTTCACGAGGTGGCGCGGCGACTGGGCGAGGTGATTGGCACTGACCTAAGGTATCATGAGCAGTCTCCCGAAGACTTCAGGGCGACCCTCGGGCGGTTTATTACCTCGGCTTGGCAACTCGATGCGGTCTGTGAGTTATTCGCTGAGATTGCCGCGGGGTCGCTGGAGAGGCGAACGGATACGGTTCGGGAACTGCTTGGGCGCGCACCAACAGCGCTTGAATCATTTACTCGGCGGTTCTTGTCCAGTTTTAGTGATAGCAGCGCTTGAGGCAAGCTGTAGCACTGAAACCGTTGCGGGTTCGGAGACTCGATAAATGCACCCTGTACCGTGGGGCGTTGTATGGGTAATCGGTTGAGGAGAAAAGCATGCCACCGATGACAGCTTTGGGCTGGTTTCATACTGTGATGGGTATATTGGCCATCGGAACGGCCGTCTTCACGCTCCGCCGCCATCACTTCATCAATTCGGCCAATGTGTCCGGACGCGTTTATTTGCTGATCACGCTGATCGTGGCGGGCTCAGCGCTGATGATTTATAACCAAGGTGGCTTTGGCGTGGGACACCTGCTGGCTGTCATGACGCTGGGTGCGCTCGGAACAGGCTTGTTGCTGGAGAGGCACCCGTTGGCGGGGGCCTATTCTATTTATCTCCAGACTGCGGCCTATTCTGCCACTTTGCTGTTTCACATGGTGCCCGCTATCACCGATTTCTTGAGGCGGCTTCCTGTTGGAGACCCTTTCGCTGTCTCACTAGATGCGCCTCTGGTGAGAGGGTTCCATCTGGCTTTTCTGGCGATGTTTGCGCTCGGCGTGCTCTGGCAATGGCGGGCTCTGGGCAGCCGCACCGACGTAGCGGGTGATGACGACTAATGTTATTCATTGCCATCGTAGTCGCGTTTGTTGTCGTCACTGTCACCTGTATGATAATGATCAACCGTTGGATGGTGTCGGGGCGGCCGCGGGATGATGTGCAAGAGGAAGAATAGCGAGTTGAAGGCGTCAATGCTTCGCGGTGCCAGCAGGCTGTTTTGGGTCGTTTCTCAACCTGCAGGGCTCACCCGATGAGAACGTTTGCAGCGGTTTTGCTGGGAGTGAGTACTTACGTCGGTTGTATGATGACCGGTTGGTTTAACGGCGTCTTCGCAGCCTTTATGGCGACTATCGTCTTTGTTTTCGTTAGCGTGTTCAAAGGCTTTAAGAAGAAGAAGCCGGGGTCGGACCCGGATGATCCGGACGCCTGAACTGCTTAGCGAATGCCTCGATCTAGGCTCCCGCAGTTAGCCGGTAGCCGAAAAGGTCCCGAAAGACGTTGAGTAATAGATCAGTAATAGATCTGTCGTCAGTGGATTTGGGCGCCCTCAGGGCGCTGAGTAGCTAGCGGTCCTGCTGAATCGCTATGCCCGGAAAGAGCGGCCTTGAAGCTCTGTCCCTTGCCATTCAGATAATCCTCGTAGACCTGTAGCAGGTGCATGGCATGGCTCAGCAGCCGCTTAGAGCCCTCGTGTCCTGTTTCTGCACCGCTGCAGGCAGTTGACAATAGTTGCTGATTGATCAGAAAAGCAAAAAAAGTATCGGGGAGATCGGGATACCGTTCGGCAAACTGGCGCACGAGGGTAACGGCTGCGTTGCCCACCTCCGTGCTGATCCGGAGCACTTCCTGGTCACTGATGGATTGGTCTTTTTTGGCGCGATACTCGGTAAAGCTGATGACTCGCTCATCCATGACCCGCAGCTCCTTTTTTTGCGATTTGCACTCGTAAGGATAATCGGCCGTCATGCGCCAACTCTTTAACGGAGCTTCTTAAGCCTCGCGTTACAAGCGCTCTGGTCAATGGTGTGGGCGCTATCCAAGCGCGCCTTCGGTAGGGTATCGGTGGGGGTCTCAGTGGTTGTCAGGTAGCAACCAGAACTTGAATCGGCTTTGAATGCGGATGTTGGCAAGGTAAATCGCGGTCGTGGCGCGGGCACGTTCCCAGGCGCTACTCCTGCTTTGAATGAACCGCCTATTGGTGCGCAACAGCGAAGCTTCGATGCGATCCAGATCAGATTGCATTGCCTTGAGTGACTGCCTTGACTCTGAGACAGGTATGGATTCAGCTAGCATTCTGCGCTACCTCATATTGGTGTAACTTGCGGATAAGACCACAACATGTTGACAACAGGCGCAGATTAAGCGGGTTTGTGGCTGTTTTTAAAGGGGAAATATGACCATTTCTGGGCCGCTAACGCCCGATTACTGGATCTGCAGGGCTCGCCGCGCTGCCATTTCAGAGAAATAGCATGTGAGCAACCGGCGTCAGCAGGGCCAGGCCGCTCAGGCCGAAAAAGAGCAGAAGGCTTTGCGGGATACCCAATAAATGGTGGGCAACAGGCCCGTCCGTTGGCGCGGGTTGGCTATTAAAAGCACAAATATCGCTGATCGCGGCCTCCAATGCGGCCCGTTCCTCATTGGAAAGCAGCAGTGCATGACGTTCTCTGTCCATGACATATCCTCCAATTTCGGCAAATCGTAGCAATATGCAATATATATTGCAATATGCAAGTATTTGGCTTTTATGGGAAGGGAGCGACGTAACCACTCAGCCCGATGGAACCCAATGTGGCGAGGATGTTCTCTCTAGCCGGTGGAAACTGTCTCAAAAACGGCCTTGGCCAAACGGTGCAAGTGCAGGCACCGTCAAGCTATCGTCTAATCTTCCGATATCTGACTATGGGATATCGGTGGATAACACACATGGCAGGGCATAAAGAGCAGGTACCACCCAGCGTGATGACCGCCGTCGAGGGTCAGCCGGGTACGATTCGGGATGGTAATCTCATCTACCTCAATGCAACGGCCAAGCTGATTTGCCAGTTAGACGCATCCCGTCGGCAGTTGGACCGACTCGAGCGTCACGCAGACAGAATGCTTAGAAGCGTTGGTGCCGCCTGACTTTTCAGCAGGTATGCCGATAGATTTCAGACTCGGTGTCGTCAGTCGAGATTGTGGGCCATTTGCGACTG
>CAXPKH010000084.1:0-6194 GCA_964217615.1 Luminiphilus sp. | reverse complement strand
TGGAACAAGCCGGAATACGACGCCTTTGGTGTGGATTTGCCCAGCGACCACAGTGACCGATACGCGATGGCACAAGAGTGGTTCGACTACGTCACGCGACTCTGGAAAGAAGACAGTGCCTTCGACTGGGAAGGTGCATACTTCCGGGGAAAGGGAGTGTATGGCCAGCCCCACCCGGTGCAAGAGCGCGTCCCGATAATCAATGCGGCCGCATCTGAGGAGGGTCGGGCATTTGCGATGCGCAACGCGGATTTTCTGTTTACGCCGGTATTTGATTTTGGCCAGGCGCAGGAAACCGTTGACGATATAAAAAGTAAAGCCCAGTCAGTGGGACGCAACGTCGAGGTCCTCACCTTCTGCACCGTTGTCTGTCGACCAACTCAGAAAGAAGCTGAGGATTACCTTGACTGGTACGCCAATGAGAACGCTGATTGGGATGCGGTAGACAATTTAATGACCTTGCAGGGCATGCACGCGCAATCGTTTACCAAAGAGGCGCTTGCCATGTTTCGTGACCGATTCGCTGCGGGGCACGGCGGGTTTCCCCTCGTTGGCACGCCGGATCATATTGCCGACCAACTGGAACAGCTCAGTGCAACGGGAGTAGCGGGCACCACGCTCTCCTTCGTTGATTACGCCAAGGAATTCCCCTACTTCCGCCAAGAGGTGCTGCCGCGTTTGGAAGCGAGGGGCCTCAGAGCACGCAGTGATGGATCCTGATCCGCAGAAAATGCCTTATGATGTCCGGACATTATCTCTAACGAGCCACCATGGAGAAGTAATATGAATAAGCCCACCCTACGAGCCACCCTTGCCACGGCGGTGGCCAGCGCACTCCTCACCAGTACTGTGCAAGCACAAAATGTATTGGAAGAGGTTGTGGTCGTCGCCCAGAAACGCGAGCAGAACCTGCAAGAAGTGCCGATCGCGATCAATGCCTTTACCGGTCGGCAAATGAACGCCCTCGGCGTGTCGGAAAGTTTTGACATCGCCGCTTTTTCCCCAGGGGTTCACATCTCAGGAAATCTGGCGGGGCAAAACACACAGTTTTCAATCCGCGGGGTCACCCAGAACGACTTCAATGACATCATCGAGGCACCCAATGCGGTGTATCTTGACGAAGGTTATATTGCGGTTGCGCAAGCACAGACCTTCGCCGTGTTTGACATCAACCGGGTCGAAATTCTCAAGGGCCCGCAGGGCACGCTCTTCGGACGAAACGCAACAGGCGGTTTGGTGCACTTTATCTCCAACGCCCCCTCTTTCGATGGTTTGGAAGGCTACGTTGACGTCGAGTTCGGGCAATTCGATGTGCCGAATAATGCCAATCGGACGGTGGTAGAGGCCGCGATTGGCGGCCCGCTGTCAGAGACCTTCGCCGCGCGCGCAGCAATTCGCTACAGCGATCAAGATCCTTATCTCGAGAACCTTTACAGCAATGCCGATCAACTCTTTTTCCTTGGGGATCCGGGCCCGGGCTCGGGAGCCGACCTCGGCGATGACGACACCATGGCGGCGCGCATTCGTTTGGCCTTTGAGCCGAATGATCGACTGCGCATGGATTTGAGCTTTAACTACTCAGACAGTGAAGTTGCCACGGGGCCGTATCAAAGCAAATCCACCTTTGCGATTGCTCAGGACCACGATAACAACCCCGATACGCCGCCGGAGCTCATTAACGTGATCAACACCCCCGCGGGGGAGGACCGCCTGTCTGCACTTTATGATGCCAATGGCAACGATACCGGGCTCGATGCAGGGGCCGACATTGAGGATGGGGACCAGTGGTTACCCGGTGGTGGCGGCGGCCTGCCCTCACGGCTGGCGCCGGGAGCAGACTTTTTCGGCTATCTGGACCCTGACGGAGATGACTTCACGTTCTCGGGAGATTTTGCGTTCGCAGACCAAGGTAGCACGGAGAATTCAGGTATTAATTTCAAGATCAGTTACGAGCTGGCCAACGGCATGAATTTCGTATCGATCACCGACCACAAGGACTATGAGAAGTTACTGTTCATTGACGTCGACTCTGCGCCCGTCAACCAGTTAGCCAACTATGCTGCCGTTGATGCCACGAGCTTTACGCAGGAATTCCGCCTGAGCGGTGAAACAGATCGCTCTCGTTGGGTTGCCGGCGTTTACTACCTCAACATCGACTCCGAATCCGACAACGGCCTGAAGGGACCACAGGGTTCTTTCGCCGACGTATTTGGTGGCATTCCGATTGATGTGGGTACCGTGGCCGGACTCGAAACGGACTCCTACAGCATCTTTGGCCAAATGGAATTTGACCTGTCGGACCGCTTGACTCTGATTGGCGGACTGCGCGCAATGAGGGAAGAGAAAGACTTCGAATTGAACATCGGCGTTGCACCCTCTGAGTCTTCGTTTGTAGTAAACACGCACCCCTGCTTCAGCGACGCTAGCCAGTGTTTCCCTGGAACCGGAGTTGAGTACAGCGATGATATTTCCGAAAGCTACTGGACCGGCAAACTCCAACTGAGCTACGACATGTCTGACGATCTGATGCTCTACGGCGGTGTTAACCGTGGTGTTAAGGCGGGTAGCTATAACGCGCCATTGCTCGGCGCTTTCTATGGCGCGGGTGGCCCCGGCGCTCTGCCCTACGACGAAGAAGTGCTTACCTCTTATGAGGGCGGCTTCAAAGCCACGCTTGGCGGCGGGCTGACACGCATTAACGGCTCCATCTTTTACTACGACTATGCCGATTATCAGGCCTTCCTTTTCGTAGGCGTGGGTGGTGTCGTTATTAACCGAGACGCCGACAACTACGGTGCAGAGATCGAGATTCAGAGCTCACCGATGCCAGGGCTCGACCTCCTTTTCAATGCCGCCTACTTTGACGCTACAGTGAAGGATGTCAGCCTCCGCAATGGCTCACCTTTACCTTCGGTGGATGTGGACCCGACCTATGCGCCAGAGTTTCAGGCAACAGGCTTGATCCGATACGCCTTCGATGCACTCGGCGGAGAGATCGCTTTGCAAGCGGATGTCAGTTACTCGGATGAGTACTACTACAACCTGAGAAACTTCGACGCGGATAAGTTCGACAGCTACACGGTCGCCAATGCGCTGATCAGCTACGAAACCAACGGCTGGACCGCCACACTCGCCGCCCGCAATTTGGGTGACGAGCGCCCCGGCGTGCAGGGTTTCGACCTCGCTACCCTCTGTGGCTGTAACGAGGTGGCCTACCGAGCGCCGCGTTACTATTCCCTGAGCGTACGCAAGGACTTCTGATGCCAGCATCGCTGAGTCGGCGACATCTTCTGGCCCGCAGCAGTGCTGCGGGCTTTTTTATGGTTGCCGGACAGTGGTTATGGCTCACACCGCGAGAAGCCGAGGCCCGCGCCTTTGAGCCACAGATTCTCTCCCCAGAGCAGAGCAAAGCATTATCAACATTGGGAGACGCGTTGGTACCCGGTGCCGCTACCGCGGGCCTCGCAGCCTACATTGATCTGCAGCTGCAAGCGGGCGATCAGTCGCTGTTGATCGGCAAATATCTCGGAGTAGATACCGCTGCTCAAGTCAGCTTCTATCGCGCCGCGGCGGACAACGTGATTGCCATGACTGACGAGAATACGTCGATGCAAACACTCATTACCGGCATGGCCGCTGACTCACTCTCAGAGTGGGTTGGGCCTCCCGCGAGTTACGTACTATTTGTCCTGCGTGCCGATGCCCTCGACGTAACCTACGGCACGCTCGAAGGTTTTGAGAAACTGGGTATACCGTACATGGCCCATATCATGCCGGAGCAACCCTGGTGAGCGAGATGCGCGACGTCGTGATTGTCGGCGCAGGCGCCGCTGGGCTCATGTTAGCTGCACGATTAGCCGAGGGCGGACAATCGGTCACTGTGTTGGAAGCGGGACCTGAAAGAAAGCTCAGCGACCTGGTCAGCTCGCAAATTTGGGCACGCAAACTCAAGTGGTCGGAACCCGCCGTATCGGAATCGGGTGATCACAAAATTGGGCATGCATTTAATGCCGGCAGTGGCACTGGCGGTTCAGCGATCCACCACTACGGTGTTTGGCTGCGGATGCACGAGGGCGATTTTTCTCTGAAAAGCGACCATGGCGTGGGCCTCGATTGGCCGCTCAGCTACGCTGATTTGGCACCCCACTACGATCGCGTGCAAGCCGAGGTGGGGCTGAGTGGCGACGCCGAACAAGAGCGCTGGCGACCTCGGGGGGCACCCTACCCTATGCCACCCCTGCCGCTATTTGCCCAGTCTCGCGTGCTTGCAAGGGGCTTTGAAAAAACGAGCCGTCATACCTCGCCATTGCCATTGGCGATCAATAGCGAGCCGTATCAGGGGCGACGCAGCTGCCAATACGATGGCTGGTGCGACGCGGGCTGCCCGATTGGGGCACTGGCTAATCCGCTCGTAACGTGGTTACCGCGCGCGCTCGCCGCAGGCGTTCGATTGGAGCACAATGCGAGAGTATCTCGAGTCATTCGCAGCGCCAGCCAGGCGCAGCAAATAGAATCTGTGGAGTATTTGCAAAAGGGTGAGCGTAAGACCCTCAACGCAGACCGAATCATCATCGCAGCATTTGCCGTACAGTCGGTGCGTATTCTGCTGAGCTCAGCATCGGAGCAACACGCCGCACCGGGCAACCACTCCGACAAACTGGGGCGCTATTTAATGACGCACCCCGCCGCCACGGTTTTTGGACTCTTTGATGACGAAACCCATCCCCATCAGGGGGTCTCCGCGGGGCAACTCCTCAACCACGATGACTATGACAACAAAGACGCTGCCGGTGGATTTGGTTCAAGCCAGTGGATGATTGGTCACGCCATCAAGCCCCATGACCTGCTCGGGTACGGCACCGGCAGGCCAGATATTTCCGGGGGGGATTTGGAGCCCTGGCTCAAGCGAGCCGCGCGACATCTCGGCAATATGACCCTGGTTTGCGAGGACATTGCTTCGCCTGAGAACCGCATTACATTGAGCGATCGATTGGACAGTGACGGCATTCCCCATGCTCATACCCACCATGATCTTGACCCCGAAGCCGCTGCAAGGTGGACACAACGCATGTCAGAAGGTGCGGCTATTATGCGGGCAGCAGGCGCCTCAGAAGTCTGGTCTGGCCCTCGCATCGGTATGCATATCATGGGTGGCGCGGTCATGGGCAACGACCCTGCCCAATCCGTGACCGATGCTTTTGGCCGGGTGCACGATACAGACAACCTGTACATCGCAGGACCCGCCCTCTTCCCGAGCAGCGGCGCCGTTAACCCAACATTCACCTTAACGGCGATGGCCTCCCGGCAGGCGGATTATCTGCTCGGCAAATCATGACCCCCCGACTCCTCTTGACCCAACCCCCAGCGCTTTAAACCCCCACCATTTCAAGCGAGGCACGCATGACAGCATCGGTAAGCTATTCCACTACTGATCGTATCGGCACCATCCTGGTGGATTCACCCCCGGTCAATGCCCTTTCTCATAGCGTCCGACAAGGTCTTGTAGACGCGCTGAACGCCGCGGCCGGTGATGACACAGACATCACGGTCTTGCGCTGCGCGGGCAGAACCTTCATCGCCGGGGCCGATATCACCGAGTTCGGCAAGCCGCCCCAAGCGCCTGCGCTCGCAACTGTGCTTGAAGCTCTGGAGTCGCACCCCAAACCGGTTATTGCCGCGATTCACGGGACCGCATTAGGGGGCGGATTAGAATTAGCGCTGTGCTGCGATTATCGCCTCGCACTCGAAACAGCCAAAGTCGGATTACCTGAGGTCAATTTAGGCTTGCTCCCCGGTGCCGGCGGGACCCAGCGACTCCCAAGACTGACAGGGCTCCAAATTGCGATCGATATGATCACGAGTGGCCGCCCCCTCAACGCGGGTGACGCCCAGGCCGCCGGCATTGTGGACGAGATCAGCGACGACGATTTGGCGCGGGCAGCTGAGGCTTTCGCGAAAGATCTTCTGGGGCAGGGAGCCGGCAAGCGCCTCACCAAAAATCTTCCTCTGCAGGTCAATGATGACGATACCGCGCTGCTCTCCGGCGCCCGCGACACCGTCGCCAAACGCTTTAAAGGTCAGACAGCCCCTCAGCGGATTCTGGATTGCCTCCATGCGGCTGGCACGGGGCCCTTTGAGGAGGGACTGAAAATTGAGAGGCAGGCCTTTGAGGCCTGTATGGCGGACCCTCAATC
>CAXPKH010000083.1:0-6817 GCA_964217615.1 Luminiphilus sp. | reverse complement strand
GCCCATGCGTGAGCGCGGTCGCGGCGTGATCGTAAATAACGCCTCAGTACTGGGCTGGCGGGCGCAAAAGGAGCAAAGTCACTACGCCGCGGCCAAGGCGGGAGTGATGGCATTGACCCGCTGCGCCGCCTTGGAAGCGGCCGAATTTGGCGTGCGGATTAACGCCGTGTCGCCGAGCATTGCGCTCCACGAGTTTCTGCGTAAAACGACGCCCGAGGACTTGCTGGAAGAACTGGCATCGCGTGAGGCGTTTGGTCGTGCAGCGGAAGTCTGGGAAGTGGCCAATGTGATGATGTTTCTGGCGTCTGATTACGCCAGCTACATGACGGGCGAGATCGTCTCGGTCTCAAGTCAGCATCCCTAGGGTTGATTCCAGGGAAGGGTGCCAGTGAACGAGAGAGGAGCAGCATGACTGAGGGGCAGTGGGACCGAGAGGTCGATGTGCTGGTGGCGGGCACAGGAAACGGTGGCCTGACGGCGGCGCTGTGCAACTGGGAAATGGGTTGTAAAGACATCCTGATCATCGAAAAGGGCACCAAGGTGGGTGGCACCAGTGCCACCTCAGGTGGCGGAATTTGGATTCCCAACAGCCACTACGCGAAGGCCGCCGGAGCCGAAGATTCCCGTGAGGCGGCCAAGGCCTACCTGACTAACACCCTATTTGGTGAGGACGTACCGGACGCGCTGATCGACGCTTATCTCGACAATGGCCCGAAAATGCTTCGCTTTCTGCACGATCGCACTGACGTGCGGTACGAGTCGTTGGAGCATTATCCCGACTACTACACCAACATGGAGGGCGCGCGCGAGGGGCATCGATCGCTTGAGCCTGCGCCGATCATGGCCTCCGAACTTGGCCCGCACTGGAACAACATGACCTGGACGCATCACATGATGCGCATGTTTAACCGCATTCACTTCACCCAGGTTGAAGCGCACACCTTGATGGTGCAGCTACCGGGCTGGAAAAAGCTGCTTGCCGGCATGATCTGGGACTACGTTCGCGACATTCCTTGGCGATTGCGCACCTCGATTTCACGCCGGCTTTGTTGCGGCTCGGCCGGTGTGGCCCGATTGTATGTATCGGTGCTCAAGCGCGAGATACCGATCGAGTTTGGAACACGACTGACAAAATTGATTGCTGAGAACAATGCTGTCACCGGCGTTGAAGTCGAGTGCGGTGCTCAAAGGGAGCGCATCAAGGTGCGGAAGGGCGTTGTGCTCGCCGCAGGCGGTTTTGAAAAAAATCAGTCCCTACGTGAGCAGCACTTGCCGGCGCCGACCAACACAGAATGGAGTGCAGGTAATCCGCTGAATGAGGGGGATGCCTTGCAGGCCGGATTGGCATTGGGTGCGCGTACCCGGTTGATGAATGATGCGTGGTGGACCACCACGTTGGTGGTACCCGACGAACCCACGCCGCGACTGGCGATTATGGAGAAATCCTTCCCGGGATCCTGTGTGGTCAATCGCGATGGCAAGCGCTTTGCCAATGAGTCGCAAAACTATATGGCCTTCCAGAAAGCGTTGTTTAAAACCCATACCCCTGAGCACCCTAACGCCCCTGCCTGGCATGTCTTTGACGCGCGGTTTCGCAAAAACTACATGGTCGGCCCCATGATGACCGAGTCGATGAAGCCCGACTGGCAGTTGCCCAAGAAGTGGTTCGAGACCGGGTTTGTCGCCAAGGCGAACACGGTCAGGGAGTTGGCGGAACAGTTGGGTATCGATCCTGACGGTTTGGAGCAGACCATTGCCAAGATGAATACCTATGCGCAGACGGGCCAGGACGAGGAATTTGGCCGCGGTGATTCGGCTTATGACCGTTACTACGCCGACCCGGCTATCAAGCCCAATCCCTGTTTGGCGCCCATTGGCCAGCCGCCTTACTACGCAATGCGGATCGAGGCCGGCGACTTTGGCACGCTGGGCGGGCTCGATACCGACACTCACGCGCGTGTGATGCACAAGAGCGGCGAGCCGCTCAACGGTCTCTATGCGGTGGGTAACTGCGCCGCGGCCATATTGCCTACTTACCCTGGTCCAGGGGCGACACTGGGTCCGGCGATGACCATGGCCTACCAGGCCGCAAAACACATCAACTCCTTCGTGGACTGAGGACAATCATGCTGGATCTCGAAGCGATCGAACTCATCAAGCAGCTCAAGGCGCGTTACTTTCGGTTTGTTGATACCCGCGACCTCGCTGGCCTTGAATCGGTATTTACGCCTGACGCAAAGGCGCATTTCAAAGGCGCAGACTACGAGTTCGAGTTGGATGGATGGCCGGCGTTGGAGGCCTTCTACAAGAAATCCTTCACGCCCAATGCCTTTGGTATGCACAACGGGCATCACCCGGAAATCACCGTGGAGGGTGATACGGCGACCGGAATCTGGTACCTACAGGACATCTTTGTGGAGCTCAATCACAACGTCACCATCATGGGTAGCGCACTTTACGACGACGCTTATCGCAAAGAATCAGGTGAGTGGAAGATCGCGCGGACGGGTTACCGCAGGTTGTGGGAGGAGTACCACCCGCGCGGCGATGACATCAAGCTGCGACTCAAGCCAATACCTGAGGCAGAATCGGGTTGAACTGCGATTTTAACTGCCTGACCTAAGGGAGTCGTGCTGTGCAATTTGATGTCTTCAATGGCGATGCCGATGGAATCTGTTCGCTGCTTCAGCTACGGCTCGAGGATCCCGTTGAGTCGCGGCTAGTGACCGGCATCAAGCGCGACATCGCATTGTTAGAGCGTGTCGCGGCGGAAAAGGGCGATCGTGTGACCGTGCTCGACGTTTCAATGGTGAAGAATCGCGATGCGCTTGACCGTTTATTGGCGGCGGGCGTCAGCGTTGACTATGTTGACCACCATGCAGCGGGGGATATCCCTGACCACGTGAATCTCACTGTGACCATCAGTGAAGCCCCCGAGGTCTGTACGGCGCTGCTGATCAATGGTCGCCTGCGGGGTGCACAAGTGGCGTGGGCGATCACGGGGGCGTTTGGCGACAATCTTGATGAGCCGGCCGGCCAGGTGGCGAGAAAAGCTGGCCTCTCCGAGAGCGATACAGCGCAACTCCGCGAGCTGGGTGTCTGTCTGAACTACAACGGTTATGGACCGTCGCTGGATGATCTACATTTTCATCCTGCGGATCTTTATCGCGCTTTGTATGAGGCCCGGGATCCGGCTGCCTTCGCGGCCTCCGACGCATTCCGACAACTGCAAAGCGGCTACCGCGAGGATGTGGCGGCGTCGGAGGCGCTCGCGCCGGTTTACGTCCAGTCCGGTTTCGCTGTTTATCAACTACCGAATGCGTCGTGGGCGCGCCGGGTCAGTGGCGTGTTCAGCAATGATCTGGTGCGTGTCTATCCGGAACGTGCCCACGCCGTGCTGACCGAGCGGGATGACGGCGCATTTCTGGTCAGTGTCAGGGCGCCTTACAACCGGCGCACCGGCGCCGAAACGGTGTGTTCGCAGTTTGCTACGGGTGGCGGCCGCGAGGCCGCGGCAGGCATTAACCGCCTGCCTGCGGGGGATCTTGATCAGCTGATCGCGGCCCTGGCCACCGAGTATGGCGGCCAGATATAGCGACCTCAGGCAGCGCTCTTACTGAAGGACAGCTCCGGGAAGCCACCGTCTGCTGACTCGCGCAACTTGTCGTAGTAGATATGCGCGCCACCAAAGTAGACCAGCACCCGTGGCTTTCTTTGCTCGAGGTTCGCGCCCATCATCCACGAGTGCACTTTGTCGCCCTGTGCCATCAGGGTCTGTTCGTGAATTTCCGCGGTGTGCGCAGACCACTCGTCTTCCGCCTCTTGGCTTGGCTGGAAGAGGTCATAGCCCTCCGACTCCATCTTTTTGATGCAGTCGGCGATATAGGCTACGTTCTGTTCGATGGAGGTTGGCAGGTTGGCGAAGGGTGCCTGAGGACCGGTAATCATAAAGAAGTTGGGATAGCCGGCGGCATACACGCCCATGATCGACTTCGATTCGTCATCCCATTTCTCGCGAAGGGTGTGCCCATCGCTACCGCGAATGTCGATGGCCTCCAGCGCGCCGGTGTAGGCCTGAAAGCCGGTCGCCAAGACGATGATGTCAAACTCGAAGAGATTCTCAGTTGTCTGGATGCCGTTCTCGGTGATCTCTTGGATTGGCTCGCGATCTTTGATGTCGACGAGCTTCACGTTGTCTCGGTTGAAAGTCTCGTAGTAACCATGGTCCAGCGGCGGGCGCTTGGCAAACAGCGGATAACCCTTTGGCGTCAGGAGTTCAACCAGTTCCGGGTCGTTGACTTTCTCAGCGATTTTGCTGGTGATGAAATCCGAAGCCATCTGGTTAGCTTCGGCACTGCCAAGCAAGTCATCAAAAGTCTCGAATACCCAGCGGAAGCTACCTTTCCAGTGCTCCTCAAAAATGCGCTGTACCTCCTCTGGAGAAGTATCAACTGCATTTCGGCCTGGCGGTTGCTCGAAAGCCATGCCGAACATGTGGTTGCGAGCCTTGGCGATGATCTCGTCGTAGTTATCCTTAATTTCTTTTTCCCACTCTGGGGTCATATCTTTCTGCATCGCGGGGAGCACAAAGTTGGGCGTGCGCTGGAATACGGTCACCTGAGAGGCGGTTTTAGCGACCTCGGGCAGCATCTGCACGGTGGTGGCACCTGCACCAATAATCCCAACGCGCTTGCCCGCGACGTCGAGGCCCTCTGGCCAGCGGGAGGAGTGAAAGATGGGGCCCTTGAAGCGATCCTGCCCGGGGATATTGGGGAGCACGGGCTGCGAAATCATGCCCATGGCGCTGACAAAATATTTTGCGGTGTGGATTTCCCCGCCCTGAGTCCGGACGTTCCACAGGCCGGTGTCGTTATCAAACTCGGCGCTTTCTACTTCCGTGCTCAGTTGGAACATAGGCCACAGCGAGAACTTGTCCATGACAAACTTCAGGTAGTTCTGTGTCTCTTCCCAGCCCGAGTACCGCTTGCTCCAGGACCACTCCTGAAGGACTTCTTTTGAGAAGGTTAAGCAGTAGTAGTAGGACTCACTGTCAGTGGCTGCGCCGGGATACTTGTTCCAGGCCCAGGTGCCTCCCACGTCGCTGGCGCGATCAAAGACCTTGACGTTGAGACCGGCTTCCCGCAAGTGGTAGCTCAATGAAATACCCGCGAAACCTGCGCCGACCGCAATCACGTCGTAGTCTGCCGAATGGTTAGTGCTCATATAAAGATCTCCCGCTCACTGGGGCGCCTGCCTTGAGGTCGATACTCCAGTACACTGTCCTGCCGTGCGGCCTCTTTTGAGCCCGCTTTTTTTGTGGTCTGGCTCTTGTATTGGGCCAGTCTAGGCTAAACTTACTTGTGTTCAGCAAGTCGCCGATAGCACTATCGCCAAGGCTCTGAATCTTGTCAACGATCACTCCACAATAGAGGTTATGAATATGTCTTCCAATACAACACCATCGATCGGAATCGTCGGTGGCACTGGTGATCTTGGCCGAGGTTTGGCCCTGCGTTTAGCAAAAGCCGGGCATGCTGTACTGGTGGGTTCCAGAAAACCGGAGCAGGCGGTTGAAGCGGCCGAGGCGCTCACCGCAGAGCTTGCCAGCCGTGGTGTCGCACATCAGCCCATTGAGGGTTTGGACAATGTGAGTGCTGCGGAGCGGGGCGACATTGTCTTCGTGACGGTGCCTTTTGGCGCGCACACCCCGACGCTCGAAAGCATCAAAGACGTGGTTCAGGGCAAAGTGTTGGTGGATGTGACCGTGCCTCTGGTGCCGCCGCGCGTGGCGCGAGTGCAATTACCCCCGGAGGGCAGCGCGGGGATGATCGCCCAGACCCTGCTGGGGGACGAGGTACAGGTGGTCAGTGCGCTACAGAACGTGGCGGCGGCGCATCTACAGGCCGATATGGATATTCCCTGCGATGTGCTGGTCACTGGCAATGAGAAAGAGGCGCGTCAGGTTGTGATCGGCCTGATCGAGGCCATGGGAATGCGTGGCTTCCATGCGGGACTCATCCACAACGCCGCAGCGGCTGAGGCGCTCACCTCCGTGCTGATCAACATCAACAAGCAGTATAAAACCCATGCGGGCCTTCGTCTGACGGGTATCGACTGATCCCGTGGCCGCGGGTGCGTTGCATCTAACGCCACTGGAGGGGTTCCCCACGGTGAGGCCAGGCGACTTGCTGGCAGAGCTCATTGTGGCCGGCGTGCGTCGGCAATCGCTGTGTGCTGGTGACAGCGTGCCCGTGTTGGTTGTGGCGCAAAAAGTCGTATCAAAGGCAGAAGGACGTCTGGTATTCCTCCGCGATGTTGAGGTCAGAGACGAAGCCCGGCGGCTTGCTGAAGAGGCCGGCAAGGATCCCCGAATTGTCGAACTCATTCTTCAGGAGTCGAAGTCCGTCATCCGTGTTCGTTCTGGACTCATCATTGCTGAACACCGCACAGGCCACATTCTTGCTAATGCGGGTATCGATACCTCAAATACCGGCATCGACGCGGTGAAAGGTGATGAGGCGGTACTACTTTGGCCTGAGGATCCGGATGCCAGCGCACGCGCGTTATCCAAAGCTGTCTCACACGCGTTGGGGTATCACGTTGCGGTGGTGATCAACGATAGCCTGGGCCGTCCCTGGAGGATGGGCACGGTCGGTTTCGCGATCGGCGTCGCCGGCCTGGAGCCGGTGTGGGATCAGGTCGGCGAGCGAGATCTGGATGGACGCACCATGCAGGTCACGGCGCCCGCCATGGCCGATGCGCTGGCGGCGGCCGCTTCGCTGGTTCAGGGAGAGACCGATCAGGGCACGCCCGTTGT
>CAXPKH010000082.1:0-7938 GCA_964217615.1 Luminiphilus sp. | reverse complement strand
TGCGGTTCGAACCCGGCACGCGGTACCACTACAGCGTGGCAACCGACGTACTGGGTGCACTGGTAGAAGGATTGAGCGGGCAATCGCTGGAGCAATTTTTTCAGACGCGTATTTTCGATCCGCTGGATATGCACGACACATTCTTCAACTTACCCGAGAGCAAAGTCGCTCGTTTGGCAGGAAGTCATCTCTGGAACGCCGAGCGTCAGTTGCTGGAGCCCATGCCGGCGGGGCTGTTGCCACCGCCATCGGGCGTGACGCTGTTCTCAGGTGGCGGTGGTTTGATCTCCACGGCGAGGGATTACTGGCGCTTCTGCGAAATGCTGCGCCGCGGTGGCGAGCTGGACGGCGTGCGCATCCTCGGACCCAAGACGGTGCAGGCCATGACGATGGCGCGCCTGACACCCGAGGTCCGCAATAATGGTGCGACGGAATATCCCGCCTCGCATCTTTACCCCGGTCAGTCCTTTGGGCTGGGCGCGGGCGTGATCACTGATCCGACACAATCACCGGTAATCTCCTCGCAAGGGGAATATTCCTGGGGCGGCATTGCCAACACCAAGTTCTGGATCGATCCCGATGAGGATCTCATTGTGGTTTTTATGTCACAGGTCATGGGCACACCGCATAGCGACCGTCACCGCTTTGATCTCAAAGTCGCGACCTATCAGGCCCTGACCCAACTGGGAGGCTCAGGCAGGGACTGATTGCAGCGCGGCCCGGCGCAAATAGACCAACACGTATATGGCGGCATAGATGCCCACCACCACTAGCCCCACCCACTCGATTTTGAAAGGTGTGAACTGGAAGGCAAGCACCAGCGCAAAGAGGATGACCCAGTTCACTGCAACGTAACGCCCTGTGCCCAGAGTCTCCACAGTGAAGCCGATATTTTGAGTGTAAAGCCGGGTCAGCGAGTCCAGGGAGTTCACCACGAACAAGATGCCCACGCCCATCATGGCCCAGCTCATGGGCCCGGCAATCGAAACCTCATTAGCGAAATACCAGTACAGCACGCTAAACCACAGGGCGATGGGAATTGACGGCACGAGCAATAGCAGGAGCAATAACTGCCAGGCGGTGAAGCCAGTAACAAAGCGTGATACGAACTGCCCGATCATGATGCTCCAGGCGAACCACCAGAACAGATAAAAGGCGTGGTAGTCGTTGATCGGAAAGACAAAGCGCGGCAGTTGGCCAAAGTAATCTCCCAACTCCCCCAGCGTTACCATAAAACCGGATACGCCCATATTGGACGCGAAAAAAGCGCCTGCGATGAGCGCAAAAAATAATCCGCTTGAGGCCAGACTCAGCGCCTTCACGAAGCGAATCTGAGTGCTGGAGATCACAGCCACCAGCACCGTACCCGCCACCAAGGCGTAACGCACTCCGTCGGGAATGCCCTCGATATAGCTTGGCAGGTAATGCAGAAACAGGTACCCCGTAAACGCACAGGTGCCGATGATGGTGAGGTTATTGATTAGCTTGATGGCCGGAATCTCAAAGAGTTGGAGCCTCGGCTCGACCACGCAAAAGTAAAAGGTGGTGAGAAAATAGAAACCCCAGACGAGAAAACCCCAAAAGCCAAACTCCAGCGCCAGGGGGTTGGCGAAAGCATAGTCCGCCTCGTTGGCGAAAATCTCAAAATCCACCATCGGAAACATCAGCAGGCCCACATCGAGCCCGGAGGTGAATAGCACCGCCAGGAAGGTAACGAGACGCATGGGAGTGCTACCTTCAATGCGGGTATTACGGTAGCGCAGCACCAGAAGCAGTGATGTGAGCGTGGTGAGGCCGATCGCCCCCGACAGAATCAAATTCACGGGACCAGCAAGCTCAAGGCGCAGCGCCTATTGGAACGGCTCTGACAGGATCTCGCTCCCTTTGGCGGCTGCGCCACTCGGGATCCCGCCACACAGGCGCCTCCTGCCGGAGCGGTTCTTTGCCCAAAATCAGGTCAGCAGCGCGTTCCGCCACCATAATGGTCGGCGCATTGAGGTTGCCGTTGGGAATGCTGGGAAAGATAGAGGAGTCGACAACCCGAACACCTTGAAGCCCCCTTACCCGGCAATGGGGATCCACCACGGCTCTCTCGTCGTCACCCGCGCCCATCCGACAGGAGCAAGAAGGATGGTAGGCCGTCTCCACATTCTGGCGTACCCATGCATCGACCGCGCTATCGTCAGATAAGTCGATGCCGGGTTGGATTTCACCGCCTCGAAATTCATCCAGCGCAGGTTGCTGCAGAATTTCGCGCGTTAAGCGCAGACACTGCCGCCAATCGGCGAGATCTTTTTCGGTCGAAAGATAATTGAACTGAATCAGCGGCTCGTGGCTCGAATCCGGGCCTGAAATTCTGACGTGTCCGCGGCTGTCGGGTTTATTCGGCCCGACATGCACCTGAAAACCGTGGCCATCGAAGGCGGCACGACCGTCATAACGGATCGCCGCTGGCAGAAAATGATATTGGATATCGGGGGCAGCCAGTCCTGAGCGGGAGCGAATAAAACCGCAGGACTCAAAATGATTGGTGGCCCCCAGGCCGGTTTTGGTTAAAACCCACTGGGCGCCGATCCTCAGCTTTGACATTAGGCCCAGGTGCCCGTTTATGGTAATCGGTTGCTCGCACCGATACTGAAAATAGACCTCGAGGTGATCCTGCAGGTTCTCCCCCACACCGGGCAGATCATGGCGCACCGGAACGCCGGCAGCCAACAGTGCTGACATGGGCCCCACGCCGGAGCGTTGCAGTAATGTCGGCGAACCAATAGATCCTGCGCTGATGATCACTTCTTTGCGGGCTTTGGCCGATTGCTCTTGTCCTTTGATGCGATAACGCGCGCCTGTGACGCGCATACCGGAAAAGGTCAATCGGTCGACATCTGCTTCAGTCACCACCGTGAGGTTCGCGCGGCCCCTTGCGGGCGCCAAATACGCGAGATCGGTAGAGCATCGCTCACCTTTGCGGACCGTCATATGCATCGGCCCGAAACCTTCCTGCCGGTAACCGTTGTAGTCGTCTGTCACCCCGTAACCCGCCTCACGACCGGCGTCGATAAACGCTTGGTAAAGGGGATTACGCATGTTGTTGCCGTTGCAGGTCGTCAGCGGCCCTGACCCACCCCGATACTCATCGCCGCCCATCATCCAGCCTTCAGCGCGCTTAAAGTAGGGCAGGCAGTCGGCATAGCTCCAGCCCACAGCACCCTCGGTTTCCCATTGATCGAAGTCATCCGCGTGACCCCGGACATAGACCATGCCATTGATCGCCGAGGAGCCGCCCAAAACTTTGCCTCGGGCGCAATCCATGCGCCGACCATCAAGATAAGGTTCCGGTTGCCCCCAGTAGCCCCAGTTGAAGCGCGGCGTACTCATGGGAATCGCCAGGGCAGTGGGCATGCGAACAAAGAGGCTGCGGTCATCCTTTCCCGCCTCGAGCAGCAGCACCGAGTTTGCGGAATCGGCACTGAGTCGGTTTGCCAGCACGCAGCCCGCGGAACCCGCGCCAATCACAATGTAGTCGTATTCATTCATGCGCTGTCAGCAACGGGATGACGTTGCGTGAGACGATAAAGCAACCATGACGCCACCATACCAATACCTGCGACTGCCGCCACGTAAGCAAAGAAGCGCTGGTATGCGGTCGTGGTGTCGTAGTTTGTATGTAGCCATGCCGCTACCTGCGGCACATAGGCATCCGGGCTATAGCCGATAATCGACACGACCCCAATCGCGGTACCCAGCACCCGGGTGGGGATGGGACAGTTATAAAGCAACGCCCAGAATACGCCGCGCAATCCGTAAGCCAACAGCGCAAAAGGAAAGATAAAGATCCACAATGTCCACGCCCAGCCCGGGGTAGTCGGCATCAGCGCGAGATACAGGCAACTGAGAATCGATAGGAAAAACAACCAGATCATGACCAGTGGGTTACCCACACGATCTCCGACCATACCCGCCAGAATCCCGCCCGGAAAGCGCATCCACAGCTTGGCCGCGCCAAGGGCCGTCGCCGCGGCGAGGGTCATCTCAAAACCGCCGGTTTCGGCAAAACTCGGGAACTCAATGGTCGCCCAGAATACGTGATACAGAGCCGAGAGAATGATGCATAACAGCCAGATACTCGGCTGACGCACAATGATCAGCAGGTCAGACCAGCGAATCTTTTCTCGAGCATCCTCAGCATCGCCCACGGGCTTGGATTTCCAGAACATCAGCATAACGCCCAGCGCTGCTGAGCAAATCGTGTAGAGAATGAT
Organism: Luminiphilus sp.; assembly: GCA_964217615.1. Taxonomy (GTDB): domain Bacteria; phylum Pseudomonadota; class Gammaproteobacteria; order Pseudomonadales; family Halieaceae; genus Luminiphilus. The sequence goes on along the minus strand of CAXPKH010000082.1, from coordinate 3,679 downwards.
CACGTTGATCATGCCCAGCTCCCGGGTAGCAAACAGCCCGAAGATAAAACTGCCGACGGTGAGCAAAATGGCTTCAAACAGTCCGCGCGCGCCCTCGAGGCTACCAAACATGCGGCCCTGCTCCTCGCCGCTCCCCAGCAAGCGGACTTGCTTGAACATGGCCGCCCACAAGATGCCGACACCAATGACCCCCCATGAGGCATAAATAACCAGCAACTCCTCATAACTGGGGATGGTGGCGTACCAGGCATAACTCGCCGAACTGGCGAAGAGCGCGATGATCAGTAATTTGCGGGCCTCGACGCGGTCTGCCAACCAACCCCCGGGGACGTAGCAAATCAAACACGCCAACGCATAGGTGCTGCTCAAGTTGCCCAGCTGTGCCTCGGTGAGCGAGAAAGCCTCCAGCAGAGAGGTTTTGAAGAGTTGGCGCAGGTAAGGCGCGCTATAAATGACCGACGCGGCCAGCGCGATGATCATCACTTGTGCGTAGGCTGCGACACGTGCTCGATTCATAGCTGCCCCTATTGGATAAACGACGCACCATCGAGATGGCGCGCAACCTCTTTGGGGATAGTAATCCCCAAGTGCGTGGCGATAGAAGGATAGATGTCGACGATTTCTGGCATCGCATAAAACTCGGGCGTCAACCGCTGGCTGTTCGTCGCTATCCAGATAGTGCGCTCTCTCGCGGTATGTCCCTCGTGTTCGCGCCCGGTCTCTGCGTCGCGCCCATGATCAGTGGTTACTATGAGCAGCCAATCCTCTGGGTGGGTCGCCTGACGCGCCTTCACCGCGGCCCAAATCCGACCGACGTGGGCATCCATCTCCGCAACGGCACGATCAAACGCCTCACCATCGCCAAATTCATGGCCTATATCATCGGTGTGCTGAAGATAGACCCAGGACAAATCGGGGCCCTGCTCTAGGATAACCTTTGCTGCCACCTCAGAAACCAAGGTGTCAATTAAAGCGATATGTTTGTCGGAGGGTTGCGGCGGAAACCGTTTTTCATCCTTCTCAAAGCCGTCGGCGACGTAATCAAAACGCCAATCCCCCGCGCCAGGCTGGCCTTCTCCCAGCAACACAGTGCGATTGTCTGTCCAGGTGGAGAAAATCCCGATCTTGATCGCAGGGCTCATATCTTTCGCGACTCGGAAGATATTCCAGTAATCGTAATTGGGCGACAGATTGTAGTTTTCGTAAACGTTATGCTTATTCGCCCACGTGCCGGTGACCAAACTCATATAGCCCGGCGCCGATACGGTAGGCGTTTCACCGGGCTCGCCAACGGGGCCGCCCATCTGGGCGCGCGCGTAGGCACCCGCGCTGGCAATTGCATCCAGATGCGGGGTGGCTACCCGCTCAATCACATCTGCGGGAATGCCATCGACAATCACAAACACCACCTTTGGACTCGGCGTGGGTTCGGCCAGCGCTGCTCCGTGCGTCGCTGTCAGAGTCAGCCACATCAATGCGGTGATACAGCGCTGGAGGTTCGGCATGGGGGGGTACCCGCACTCAAGATAGGCCCGATTATGCCGACTGATTGGGACGGTATGAAAGCCCGGTATCAGCGTCAGTCAGTCCATGACTAAGGTGCTTTACTCGCCCGCTCCTCTCATCGAAGATGCGGCGCAGACGCGCAGAGAATGGTGCGCAGCAACATCAGAAACTAGATAGTTGAGGAACCCCCTGACCCATGCCCTCACTGCTCTCCATCCCCACCATTGATCTCGAGCGAGGTGATGACGAGATTCTACCGACGCTGGAGCGCGCGCTCTGCGAGATGGGCTTTGTGCTAGTGCAGGGACATGGCATACCCCGGAAACTGGTCAGCGATCTGCGGGGCCACCTTGTTGACTATTTCAACCGCCCACTGGCGGAGAAGATGGCAGAGCGCATCACGCCCGATAACTACCGTGGCTACATTCCTCTGGGATTTTTTTCGCCCAATACCGAAGGCGTCACGCCCGACCAGTACGAGGGTTACAAACTCCACACCGAGACACCCTTGGATGACCCCATCCGGAACCGCTGCGATCTCTATGGACCCAACCTGTGGCCACGTGAGCCTGCGGGACTGCGAGCCACCACCGAAGCTTTTTGGCAGGCCTGTGAAGCCACTGGCAAGCGGCTGCTGCGTCTAATTGCCAGGATCATGGGAGTGGATGAAGCCGATTTTCTGGCGCACTTTGATCAGCCGCTGAGCAACATGACGCTGCTGCACTATCCGCCCGGCAATCCGAATGATGGCTTTGGCATTCACCCGCACAAGGACACCGATGCACTCACGCTACTGTTCCCGGACGCGGTGGGCGGCCTATGGCTGCGGCCCCATGATCAAGCCGAGTGGCTAGAGGTTGAGGCGCCCTATGACACCATGGTCGTCAATATCGGCGACCTGCTGGAGCTATGGTCCGGCGGGTATTTTGTCTCCACACCGCACAAGGTGGTGAATGCGTCCGGCAAGGAGCGCTACAGCTTTCCGTTTTTTATCGTGCCACGCCACGATGTAGTGGTAGCGCCTATGATTGATTGCCAGCCCGGGTTTGAGCGCGATCCAGTGCCGGTTGGGGCGGTTTCCCGGGAGGTTTGGCGAACCAACTGGCCCGCCGCAGTGCCCGAAGACACCGGCTTTGACCTGGGCACGCTGCCCGACTGAGAAATCAATGCTGGGCTAAAAACCGCTCGGGGAAATCCGTCATGATCATCGACACACCAAGCGCAATCAGCCGCTCGCCCTCTCCCAGGTCATTGATGGTGTAACACCGCAGCGCAAGGCCGGCATCTCGCACTGCCTGAGCCGACGCTTGCGTCACCTGATGACCGTCGAGATGAACGCCCTCAAGTCCATGCTCCAGACAAAAGGCAACGCCGTCTGCCGGTAAAGCCTCAGCAATCAATGCCATGGGTATCGCTGGCAATTGCGGTTTGAGCAGAGATAACACAGCACGGCTGAAGCTAGAGACAATACAGCGATGATCGCCGATCTCTGCAAGCCGTTGGCCAACGGCCGTGACGACGGCATCAACGGCCGCAGGGTCATCCTCGCACTTTACTTCCCAGATAATGCCGGGCCGGTCCAGCGCTTCACTTTGCCACGCAATGAGGTCCTCGCATCGCATGGGCCGCTCGCTATTGAATGGGGCGCCCTTCCAACTCCCAATGTCGAGCTCAGCCAACTTGGGCCAGGACAGTGCAGTCACCTGAGCGGTCCCCGGCGCCGTGCGCCCCAGGTGAGTATCGTGAAAGATCACCAGCTCGCCATCGGCGAGGCATTGAAGGTCAGTCTCGATCCAGCCCGCGCCGACTTTGGCTGCAGCATCAAAGGCAGCGCGGGTGTTCTCAGGATAAACGCCGCTGGCACCGCGATGGGCGCACACCTGCTCCCGCGTATAAGTGAGGCCTGTCATGCAGGGATGAGCAACCCGCGGCTGAGGGTCACTGAATCACGCATGATTCCCACCGAGGCGGTTGAGAAAGGCCCCCGCTGCGGTGTCTTCCTGTCTCAGCGCCTTCAGCATGGCCACCAGGTTAGCGTCGCGCTCTTCCTCAAGCTCGCTGACCGAGCGCCCAGCTGCTTGCGCATCGGATTGCTCAACGATGCGATCAATCAGCGCATCATCGAGGTCCGGCACGTCGGTGAGTTTTGTCCATGGCCACTGCAGGCAAGGAC
>CAXPKH010000081.1:0-6077 GCA_964217615.1 Luminiphilus sp. | reverse complement strand
GCGGGCTGCCTTATACACGGCGAGCTCGGTGCGTTGCTGGTGAGGGACTGGCAGGGCCACCTTGCTCTGCCGGGTGGCAGCGTGGAAACAGGAGAGAGCGCACACTGTGGGGCCGAGCGCGAGGTCTTTGAGGAGACCGGTTTATCGGTGGCGGCGGGGGCATTGGGCACCGTGTTTGACAACGGATTTCATTTATTTTGGTGCCATGCCGATCCCACCCTGAAACCCAAAGTACTGCGGCCTCTGGAAATCAGGGAGGTCGGTTGGTGGTTGCCGGAAGATGTTCCCGAGGCTGAGTGGCGTTATCCGGGTCAGGGCGCGGTCATCGCTGAGTTGATCGCTGCTCGCGCCGCCACCGAGCGACCGGATGGTATTCATGCGGTGAATCAATGACCCGAGGAGATAAGTAATGACTGAGCATGTTCCAGAACATGATGCCGATGGTAAGGACCAAGTGGCGATCGAAGCGGCGGTGTTTCGCCGCCTGTTGCAGCACCTGGATAATCGCAAAGACGTACAGAATATCGACTTGATGAATCTGGCGGGTTTCTGTCGCAATTGTCTGTCCAAGTGGTATGCAGAGGCTTCCAGCGCGACCGGTATTGAGCTAGATCAAGAGACCGCGCGAGAAATTATTTACGGTATGCCCTATGCCGAGTGGAAGGCGCGCTATCAGCTTGAAGCGACCCTCGAGCAGCAGGCGGCATTTACCGCGCAGCAAGTTGATTCAGCGGGGAATTAAATTTAGGGCAGTGTCCAGCGATACCACATCGGCATATTTGGCATTCATGTCGTAGAGGTTCGCCGCATGGGCCTCGGGGTCGCGATCGCCACAGGCCTCTCTCGGCACCAACACCTTGTAATTGTTTTGCAGGCCGTCCACGGCGGTTGCGCGGACGCAGCCACTGGTGGTGAGCCCTGTGACCACTACAGAATCCACGTTGCGCGCTTTAAGCCAGTCATCGAGATCGGTGCCATGAAAGCTACTGGCATGGCGCTTCTCAAGCTGTAAGTCGGTTGAGGCAATCGGCAGCCTCTCATCAAACTGAACCCACTCAGAATCGGGCGTCAGCAAGTTCAGTGCCGGCACCCGCGCGCGAAATACGGTGGCTTCATCGTCGCTACGGTAGATAACGGTTGTCAGAACCACCGGGAATCCGGCTTCGTGAAATGCATTCATCAACGCAACGTTGGCCGCTACAACTTCGTCGGCCTCAGCGCCGAGCGGGCAGGTGGGGTCCGTGAAACCCTTCACCACATCCACCACAATCAATGCAGGGGTTTCGCCAATGCCTGCATCGATCCGTTCCAGTGCCTTTCGCTCCGACATGGGGGTTGCCTCCCGAGTATCCAGTCAATTCGGAGTGCATCATGCGCGATCGCAGTGATTTCGTACAGAATGGCGGGGGCAGGCGTACAATAGTTCAGGAGGAGGTGCCGCTCTGTTGGTTTGCAAGCGGAGTCGGCGCATACTGGCGCGCCTCAGGGAGGACATCATGAGTGAAACAGTCGTTATTAAAGAGGTTGCCGCACGAGACGGTCTGCAGGCGCAGCCCAAGCATCTGACGGTTGAGCAACGCAGAGCGCTGCTCGAGGCGTTGGCGCAAACCGGGGTTCCGGAGCTGGAGATTGGTTCTTTCGTCTCCCCCAAGGCGGTCCCACAGATGGCGGGCACCGACGAAATTGCTGCCAATTTGCCCGCGGCATCGCTGGCGTACAGCGCCCTTGTGCCCAATATGAAGGGTTACGAACTCGCGGTGCGCGCTGGCATCACCTCCCATGCGATCGCGCTCGCCGCGACCGAGGAGATGAACCAGAACAATATTCGCAAAGGCCTTGAGGATACTTTTGTAATGGGCGAGGAAATCCTCGATCGGGCGGTCGAGGAGGGTGTAGCGATCCACGCCTACCTCGCCGTGGCCTTTGAGTGCCCCTACGAGGGTGCTGTGCCAGAGGCACGCGTACTCGAGCAGGTTGAGCGACTGATGCAGCATAAGCCTGCCCGACTGGTGATTGCCGATACGATCGGCGCAGCGAACCCAGCGGCCGTGCAGTCCATGATGACCCAGTTGGTTAACCGCTACGGTCACGAGCAAGTGGGCTGTCATTTTCATGATACGCGAGCAATGGGGCTTGCCAACGTTTACGCGGCCTTGTTGGCGGGTGTCCGTCAGTTTGATTCTTCTGCCGGCGGTTTGGGTGGATGTCCCTTTGCGCCCGGTGCCAAGGGAAATGTTGCCACCGAAGATGTGGTGATGCTCTGCGAATCTATGGGATTTGCGACGGGCGTGGATATGCCCAAGTTATTGGAAGCCGTGGCGCTACTCAGTGAGATGATCGGTACCCCACAGGGTGGCCGGGCCCATACTTGGCTGACCAAACAATGTGCGTGAGCCATTGATTTGCGGGTGTCCGATGCCATTATCGGCCGGCAGAGTATCCGCGCGTTTCTTCCTGATCAGGCTGTCTCAGACGAGCAGATTGAAGCCCTTCTGAATGTGGCGGCCCGAGCACCCTCGGGCTCCAATATTCAGCCGTGGCACGTTTATATCGTCCGCGACGAGCGCAAGGCCGCGATTACCGAAGTCTGCTCTGCCCGTTACCTCAGTGGCGATGAGGGTGCCTACGAATATCACTACTATCCCCGCGCGTGGCGCGAACCCTATATTGGTCGACGCCGGCAGACCGGTTTTGGCCTCTACGGTTTGCTAGGCGTAGACAGAAAGGACCTCGCATCGGTGCAGCAGTATCGGGTTCAGAACTACGCATTCTTTGGTGCGCCGGTCGGGCTCTTCTTTACGATTGATCGCGACATGGAACAGGGCAGTTGGCTCGATTACGGCATGTTCCTGCAGTCTTTTATGTTGGCCACGCGAGAGGCTGGAATGGAGAGCTGCGCGCAGGCGGCGTTCTGCCCCTACCACGACAGCGTTATGCCCTTACTGGGGGCGCCAGCGGAGCAGATGTTGGTCTGCGGTATGTCTCTCGGCTACGCCGATCCAGACGCGCTGGTTAATACCTACCGCACGCCGCGGCTTGAGGCGCGCGAGTTTATGACAGTTCTCGATTGAAACCGATCAGCTTGCCCTGGCAATCATCTGTTTGGCGATAATCATCCGCTGAATTTCATTGGTGCCTTCGCCGATACAGAGTAGGGGCGCATCGCGGTAGAAACGCTCTATCTCGTACTCTGGTGAGTAGCTGTAGCCGCCAAAGACGCGCATCGCATCGAGACTGTTCTGTACGGCAGCCTCTGAGGCAAAAAATTTGGCCTGTCCGGCCTCCAGATCACAGCGTTCGTGGCGATCATATTTATCGGCTGCCTGGTGCACCAGGAGCTCCGCCGCTGCAGCGCGAGTCGACATCTCGGCAAGCTTAAGTTGAATGGCCTGATGTTCCGCGATGGTTTTGCCAAAGGTTTTGCGCTCCATGGCATAGTGCAGGGCCATATTGGTCGCGCCCTTGGCCATGCCAGCACCGCGCGCGGCAATATTAATGCGGCCCAGTTCGAGACCGCCCGCCACTTGCTGAAAGCCTTTCCCCTCCTCGCCACCGACGAGGTTATCTGAAGACACACGGAAGTCTTCAAAGATGAGCTCGGCGCTGTCGATGGAGCGGTAACCCAATTTTTTGAGTTTTTTGCCCACGCTAAAGCCGTCGCCCTTTTCACAGATGAACAAACTCATGCCACGATGAGGTGGTGAGGCGGTGGGGTCGGTTTTGGTGAGTACTGCCAGACAGTTGCCCTTGATGCCGTTGGAAATCCAGGTCTTGGTGCCATTCAGGATGTAGTCGTCACCGTCTTTCTTTGCCACCAGGCGAATGCCTTGTAAATCAGATCCCGCGTCGGGTTCGGTCAGACCGATCCCACCTCGCAACTCACCGGTAGCAAACTTTGGCAGGAATCGTTCTTTCTGTGCTTCGGTGCCGGCTCGCTCGACACAGCTGGCCATGATCAGATGGGAGTTAAAAATGCCTGAGGGCGCCATCCACACTTCGCAGATTCTCGAGACGATCCGCGCATAGGTTGAGGCGCTGAGCCCAAGACCCCCGTAGGCCTCTGAAATTGTCGCACCGAATAGCCCCATCTCTTTCATCTGCTCGACGAGATCGGTGGGGTACTCGTCGGCTTGATCAAACTCCCGCGCGATAGGGCGTAGCTCCTGCTCGACCCACTTGTCGATGGCGGCAAGCATTTGTTTTTCGACAGCAGCGTCGTGACTCATTGGTGGGCTCCAGAAATCGATAATTTATGGGTTGCGCTTGGGCACCAGGATCTGGCGTTCGAAGACACAGACTTCGATGTCGTCCTGATTGATGCCGCGGGTGAGTACGCTGACGATGCCGGCATTGGGCCGCGACTTTGACTCGCGCTTGTCCAGTACCTCAGTGTTGGCGTAAAGCGTATCGCCCGGGAATACCGGCGCGGGAAGCCGGATCTCTTTCCAGCCGAGGTTGGCAATGGCAGCCTCGCTCACATCCGACACACTCATGCCGACAATGATGGCGACCGTTAACGGGCTGGCTACCAACGGGCGCCCGAATTCGGTCTCGGCGGCATATTCTTCGTCGAAGTGCAGCGGATGGGTATTCATCGTCAGTAGCGTGAACCAGGCGTTGTCGTGCTGGGATATCGTCCTGCCGGGCAGGTGGTGGTAAACGTCGCCCACGATGAAGTCTTCAAAATGACGACCTTTTTGCTGCGCATAGCGCGCTCGAGCGCTGGTTTTTGCCATGATCAGGTACCTAAATGAGACAGAACGGGTTGTGACTGGGTGAGATACATCTAAAATGTCTGGACAAATAAAGTCTGGAGGGTTGAGCCCGCTGATGCAAGCCGAACCGAGAAAAAACCGAGGCGGGAAGGGCTCACAGGCGCATAACAAAGACGCGTCGAATGGGACCAATAACGGCAAGCAAAGCGCTGCCCGGGCGCCGCTGTACCGCCAAATTTCTGACGCGTTGCTGGAGGGCATTCGCGGCGGCAAATTTCCCGTTGGCAGTTTTCTTCCCGGGGAGCTCGAACTCATCAACCGCTACGAAGCCAGCCGTCACACCATCCGTGAGGCGCTCAGGGTGCTTGAGGACATGGGATTGGTGAAGCGGCAGCGGGGCCGAGGCACGCTGGTGATCTCTACCGCTGCGAATCCAGCCTTCGTACAGATGGTCAGGTCGCCGTCAGAGCTCTTCAGCTATCCCGACAGCAGCCAGTTCAGACTGTTGTCTGATCAACGCATCCTCGCCGATAAACCGCTGGCGCGAGATCTCAACTGTGCTGTTGGAGATGAATGGGTGCAGATATCGGGTTTGCGGACAATTGGAGGCGACGGGTTACCGATCTGCTGGGCAGACGTGTATGTGATCCCTGAGTATGGGTCGATCGCCCAGCGGCTGGGGGGCAGTTCGCGGCCTGTGTATGAAATGATTGCTGAGGTGTTCAAGGAGTCGATTCAGAAAATCACGGTCAGGGTCACAGCGGGCACGATCAGTGAACAGAAAGCCCGGGCGCTCGGCGTGGCCGCGGGTTCGCCGTCCTTGAGTGTGTGGCGTTTTTATCAAGGCGCGGGAGGGCGCGTGTTCGAGGTGTCCATTTCTGAGCACCCTGCCAGTAATTTCAGCTACACCTTCGAATTCACGCGTGGCTGGCAGACTGCCGATCACTGGTCCTGGAGCGATTAAATTGACGGGCTCCAACACGACGCCGCTACGGAGTTTTTTATTCACGCCAGCCAACCACCCGCGGCGGGTGGAAAAGGTGTTCGAAATTGGCGCTGACGCCGTCATTCTGGATCTTGAGGATGCAGTCGCGATCAGTGAGAAAGCGGCTGCGCGCCGATGTGTTGTCGACGCTTTTAGTGCGCGTCCCGAGAGTGGTGCTAAACATTATGTGCGGGTAAACAGTGTCGATACGCCTTATTGCGAGGAAGACCTCAAGGCGACGGTGGGTCCCTGGCTCGATGGGGTGGTGTTGCCGAAAGTGGAGTCTCGGGCTTGTCTTGATCGTCTTGAACATTGGTTGGCGGCGGCAGAGGCGGCACAGGATATGCCCGTGGGGCAGCTTGACGTTATGCCGATTA
>CAXPKH010000080.1:0-9178 GCA_964217615.1 Luminiphilus sp. | reverse complement strand
GGTGACACCCTAGGAGAACGCATGACGAACATCACTACCCCGGTCGAGACCTCCGGCTTTTATGAGGGTCAGAACCGCTGGGTGGCGATATCCGTGAAAGTCGTCGTTGTCGCATTAGTCCTATGGGCTTCTCTCGCGTCTGATGCGGGTAGCATCCTCCTGAACATACAGTCCATCACGATCGACTACTTCGGCGGCTGGTACATCTGCGCCTCGGCCGCCTTTATGATCATCAGTCTGTTGTTGGCGATTATTCCCCAGACATCGGATATCCGCCTAGGAAATACCGAGAGCGTTCCCGAGTTCAGTCGCTTTGCCTGGTTTTCTATGATGTTTGGTGCGGGTATTGGGGTGGGCATGCTGACCTACTCTACCGCTGAGCCGCTTGCTCACTTCACCAATAATCCCGACGTCATTTTAGGCGTCACCACGGCGCTTGATCCCAATAATCTGAGCGCCGCCTATAAGTGGACACTGCTCCACTACGGCTTCACCCCATGGGGGTGCTACGCCATCGTGGGCTTGTCACTGGCCTATTTTGCTTACCGGAGAGACATGCCGCTCACGATCAGATCGCCCTTCACGGCAGTGCTGAGCGCCAATGCCGGTAGGCGCGTGGGCGCCGTGGTTGACGCCGCCGCAATCCTCGCCACGATCATCGGCATCGGCGTGACCATTGGTTATGGGGTTAATCAACTGGCTTTTGGTGCTTATCACATTACCCAATGGTCGTGGCTGATTAACGACGAGCAGCCTAGTCTGCTTTCTCTGACACTCGCGGTTGTTTTTCTGACGCTCGCGGCAATGCTGTCAGCGCTGTCTGGCATCGGTCGCGGGATCCGCTGGTTGTCCAACCTGAACATGGCGCTGTCCTGGCTACTGCTCGTCATCTTTGTTGTCTTCGGTGCGACTGCCTTTGCCGGGGAAATGTTTATCTCCGGCCTGATCGCCTATTTACGAGACATTCTGCCAATGTCGCTAACGGTATGGAGCAGTAGCGAGACCCAAACCGCCCAGTCACTCAGCGACTGGCAGTCCGCGTGGTCTGTCTTTTATTGGGCCTGGTGGATCGCTTTCACTCCGTTTGTCGGCCTGTTTCTGGCTCGTGTCTCGAGGGGAAGAACGATTCGAGAATACGTGATCGGGGCAATCTTGCTCCCCTCTCTGATGTGTTTCACGTGGTTTTGTATTGTCGGCGGTACCGCGCTCGATCTAGAACTGAATGGCGTCGCCGAAGGCAGCATTCTCAATGCCGACCTCTCCGCACAGCTATTTGCCACCGTCGACGCTTTGTTTTCCCCCGCTTGGATCCTGCCCGTCGCATCGCTTTGCGTCGTGCTGCTCATTACCTACCTAGTGACGTCGGCCGATTCTGCGGTTTTGGTCATCAACACCATCGTATCGGGCGGCGCGCCCGACGGGGTGCGGGCTCGGCATGTGGTTTTGTGGAGCTTATTGCTGGGCACTGTGATCATTACCTTACTGTCCGCTGGCGGTATGGATGCGCTCCGCTCAGTCATGATTATCGGTGCGCTGCCTTTCTCGGCAGTGATGGCCTTTATGCTCTGCGCGCTACTCTATGCACTCTGGACTGATAGCGCGAGCGCTCAGCGTCGATAGCGCCCAATCGGAACCGCGTAAAGCTGACCTTGTCGCACAAGACCTACTGATCGATCACCTCCCCCTGGTGAAAGATCACTCCGCTCCGGAAAAACCGAGTTGGCGCCAGGCTTCATACACCACAACCGCCGCGGCATTGGATAAGTTGAGACTGCGGCTACCGGCCATCATGGGCAATCTGAGCACGGCGTCTGCGGGGAGCGTGGCCAAGACCTCAGCCGACAGACCCCGCGTCTCTGAACCCAAAAGCAACGCATCGCCCGGCGCAAAGCGAAAGGCGCTATAGGAATTGAGCCCGGTGGTTTCAATCGCGATAATCCGTCGCTCCGGATGAGCGCCACGATACGCGTGCAGATCAGGCCAAATCTGCACGTCCGCAAACTCCCGATAATCGAGTCCCGCGCGCCGCAAACGCGCATCGTCAAATTCGAACCCAAGCGGTTCTATGAGATGAAGTGCCGACCCCGTGTTGGCGCATAGCCTGATGATATTACCGGTATTGGGCGGAATCTCCGGCTCACACAATATAACGTGAAGAGGATGCTCCCCGATCACCCACGCTTCCCTAGAAGAATCACTTTCAGACTTTCTGTCCATGCCCCATCGTAATCCGAGTGAGGGGAATCTGGCGACGACCGAAAATCAACCGGTGTTGCGCATGCCCGCGGCGATCCCTGCCATCGTCACCATCAGGGCCTGTTGGATCTCGGGCTTACTGTCCATCCTCACTCTGCGTAACAGTTCCGCCTGCAGCAGATTGAGCGGTGCCGTGTAAATGTTGCGCAATCCAATGGACTGTTGTCCCCAAGGATCATGTTCCAGCAGCTCGTCACTATCGATAATCGTCAGGAGCGTCTCGATATCTTTTTGCAACTGCCGGCGCAGACGCTCTCCGATCGGTGCCAACTCAGGATCCACCAACAGCTGCTCGTAATGCGCCGATAGCGTGTGATCAGACTTGGCAAACACCATTTCCAGCATGGATAAACGAGCGCGGAAGAAAGGCCATTCGCTGACCATTTCCTTGAGCACATCCAACCGCCCCTCCTCAAGTGACACCTGGAGCGCCTCACCCGCACCCAGCCACGCGGGCAACATCATGCGATTCTGCATCCACGCAAAAATCCAGGGGATGGCGCGCAAACTCTCTATACCGCCGTCGGACTGTCGGCGGGCCGGCCGGGAGCCCAAGGGTAACGAAGCCAACTCCTGTTCCGGCGTGGCCTGCCTGAAATACGGGACGAATTCGGGATCTTCGCGCACCCATCGGCGATAACCGTCGCAGGACTGCGCTGAAAGCTGCTCCATAAGCTCTCGCCAACTCGCTTTGGGTTCGGGCGGCGGCAGCAAGTTAGCCTGAAGAATCGCACTGGCATACTGACCGAGCGTATTGACTGCCAATGGTGTCATCCCCAGCTTGGTACGAATCATTTCACCCTGCTCTGTCACCCGCAGGCCTTGCGCCAATGAACCGGGCGGCTGCGATAACAGCGCCTGATGCGCCGGTGCCCCACCGCGGCCAATGGTGCCACCGCGTCCGTGGAATAAAGTCAAACGCACGTCGTGCCGCGCACAGGCTTGCAACAAGGCTTCCTGCGCGCTGTATTGCGCCCACCCTGCAGCCAACATGCCGGCGTCCTTCGCGCTGTCCGAATAACCGATCATTACCATTAACTGCTTATCGGTACGCGCACGATAAGCCGGGTCCTCCAGCAAGGCATCAACTACCAACGCGGCGTTGTCGAGGTCGGTTAAAGTCTCGAACAGCGGCACCACCGGCATGCGCTCGGAGCAACCGGTGGACTTCAGCAGTAGCTGCACCGCCAACACGTCAGAGGGCGCCGACGCCATGGAGATCACATAAACACCCAGAGCCTCCTCAGGCGTGGCGGCAATGGTTTTGAAGGTGTCGAGCACTTCCCGATCCTTCGCCACAAAAGGACTGTCCCAGGGAATCAGCGGTCGCGGGCTACTCAATTCGTGCTGCAGCCATGCCATCCGCTGCGACTCCGGCCAGGCACCGTAGTCACCGATTTCTAGCATCTGTGTGATGGCACTGAGGATGGACGTGTGGCGACCGCTCTCTTGACGAATATCGAGCCTGATTAAATGGGGACCAAAACAGTAGGCTCTCCGCAATGTGTCGGTCAACGCGCCCCGCGCAAGCTCAATCAGCCCGGAGGCCATCAAACTATCGAAGCAAGACTCTAACGGCTCAAGTAGGACCGCAGGTGCGAGTGGTGCCGGCACGGTGGCGCCTTGATTCAAAGCCTGCTCAAGCAACTGCTGCTGCCGGCGCAATGTCATCAACAGCGGTTTGAGCACCGCACGGTATGGCTCCCTCGCGCCTGCAGCTCTCTCCTTGAGGGCCTCAGTAGCCGTCGAAGCCGACAGTTCTTCGTGAAGCAGCGCGACATCAGCACTGAAGAGTTCGCAGGCCTGCCATTGCGCCAACAACAGCACCTCGCGCGTTACCTTAGAGGTGACGTTGGGGTTCCCATCGCGGTCCCCACCAATCCAACTGGAAATTTGGATTGGACACCAGTGGGGGTCAGGGAGGGCAAGCGAGTAGAGGTCACAGACATAATCCACCTGCCTGAGAAAATCGGGTACCGCATGCCACAGCGAGTTCTCGATGACCGCGAACCCCCAGCGTGCCTCATCGACCGGCGTGGGCCGGTCAGTTCTAAACTCATCGGTGTGCCAGATCTGTGCGATCAGTTCCGCGATACGACGCTGTGTTCTCTGCCTGCTCATATCGGTAAGTGCTGCACTGTCGAGTGCATTGAGGCATTCGCTCAGGGCGCGATGCTTGTGGATCAGGGTCCGTCGGGTAATTTCTGTCGGGTGGGCCGTGAGGACCAAATCAATATGGAGCGCTTCGATGGCCGCCTGGATCTCCGTGTCCTTCGCCTTGGTCTGCAACACTCTCAAGGTCTTTTGCAGAGTCGCGCTGGCGGAAAAATGGCACTCGGTATGCACCGAAGTCGTGTGCTGTTGGTCGGCAATATTGGCAAGATTCAGAAACTGACTGAACGCGCGGGCGATAAGAAGAAACTCGCTCTCTTCTAACGATGCCAAGAGTTGGTCCAGCGAGTCCCAGGTATCACTCTCCTGAGCCTCTTTGGAGCTCAGCCGAATCTGCTCCACCCGATCAAATAACGCCTGGCCGGCGTTATCCCGGATAATTTTTCCCAGTATGTCCCCCAGCAAGCGCACATGGGCACGCAACGGGGCGGTGTCTACCACCTCGACCATGGTCTTTCCTCAGATTGTGAACGAAATCGTTTGTCAGTCCGTGGAGGGGTAACGCGTCGATTTCAAACTGTCCTTAATGCGCGCGAGATGCGGCAAAATGCTCTCTCCCCGGCGCAATGTCATCCCCGTCGCCAGCACATCCAACACCGCCAGTTGCACGATTCGGGAGGTCATCGGCAGATATTCTTCGGTGTTCTCTGCCACGCTCAGGCCAATACTCAGATGACTGGCAGCCGCCAGTGGTGACCCAGCCGCGGTGAGAGACACCACGGTGGCCTCTGTGGTTCTGGCCAGCTCTGCTGTCTCAACCAGAATTTCTGTGCGGCCCGTGTGGGAAATGAAGAAGAAGACGTCCCCCACTCCACCACCGGCGGCCAGCATGCGATGCACCAGCGGGTCTGTGCAGGTCGTGACCGGTACTTTAAATCGAAAGAACTTGTGCTCCGCGTCCTGCGCCACGGCAGCAGACGTCCCCAGCCCCAAAAAATAAATATGTCGCGCTTGGGCCAGATAATCGACCGCTCTCTCTATCGCCGACAGTGGCAGTTGGTCCCGGGCAAGCATGAGCGCGGTGATGGTGTTGTCGAATAGCTTACGCGGGTAGGTGTCAATGTCGTCATCCATTTCCACCGCACGACTGATGTACCGCACACCCGATACCAGTGAGCGCGCGAGCCGCAACTTGAAATCGGGAAAGCCCGACGCGCCGAATCGTTTGCAGAAGCGATTCACGCTGGGTTCACTCACATTCGCGGCGGCTGCCAGCACGGCAATACTGGATCGGGTCGCGGCTTCGGGATCCTCTAGAATGGCGTTTGCGACTTTCGCCTCCGATTTATTCAGATCCGGCAGGGCCGCGCTCAACTGTGTCAGCAGGTTGTTTTCCTGATTCATGATCGTCGGTTTGCTCCCACCCCCCTTCTCCGGAGGTTACCGTCACATTTGCGGCCCTGACCGCGATTTTAGCGGCTTTTTATGTAATAAAACAAAATTAATGGGGATAAATAGGTCGATTTACTTGTTTTATTTGTAATAAAACTACATTATGAGCCCTTGATCAGCGCAGTGTCAGTCTCGCTTTAACAGCGTGACCTGCCGAAGCAGGCATCTAGGAGGGGATAAATACGATGATTAATGTTGCCATCAACGGATACGGCCGCATCGGTCGCAACGTCCTCCGTGCTTTTTACGAACGGCCCGAATTACGGCAGTCCATGCGGCTGGTGGCGATCAACGATCTGGGCTCGCCCGAGATGAACGCGCACCTGACGCAGTTCGATACCACTCATGGACGCTTTGCCCATCCCGTTAGCGCAGAGGGTAGCGATATGGTGGTGGGAAGCGATCGCATCCGCATCTTCGCTGAACGTGATCCCCAGCAGTTGCCCTGGGGGAATCTGTCTGTGGATATCGTCTTCGAGTGCACCGGCCTTTTCACCGACCGTGAGTCCGCCAGAAAGCATATCCTCGCCGGCGCGAAGCGCGTGCTTGTCTCGGCACCGGGAAAAAACATGGACGCCACAGTGGTATATGGCATCAATCATGAATCCCTCACCGAGGCCGACCTGATTGTTTCGAATGCCTCGTGCACCACAAACTGCCTTGCCCCGATCGTGAAACCACTGCACGAGAAGATTGGCATTGAGCAGGGCCTGATGACCACGATACACGCTTACACCAACGATCAGAGCCTGGCTGATGTGCACCACAGCGATGCGTATCGCGCCCGCGCTGCTGCCCATAGCATGATCCCAACCAAAACAGGGGCTGCCGCGGCCATTGGCTTGGTGATGCCCGAATTGAACGGCAAGCTGGACGGATTGGCGGTGCGCGTGCCCACCCTCAATGTGTCACTGGTCGATCTCACTTTCACCGCGACACGCAACACCTCAGTCGAAGAAATCAATGCCATTATGCTCGCGGCCGCACAAGCCGACGTAGCGGGCGTCCTGGGGTATAACGCCCAGCCATTGGTGTCGATTGATTTTAATCACAACAGCTATTCGAGCAATTTTGATTCCAACCACACGCGAGCGCAGGGCAAGCTGGTTAAGGTGCTTGCCTGGTACGACAACGAGTGGGGGTTTTCCAATCGTATGCTGGATACGGGCCTGGCGATGGCCGCGACCGCGCTAAAACAGAACATGGGGGTGGCCGCCTAGGGCGACCCTTTTACCGGTGAGTGCTTCGGGGGCTAACGCCCCCTTTTTTTATGGTGCCCACCAGCAGTCAAATCCGGCGGGGCCCAGAAAGGCATTGATGGGATGGGTTGTCTCGTCACCCACTGCCGATGCCGCCTCGAACACCGCTTGCTTCTTATCGCCCACTATATGGATCATGCCGCAGCGCGTGCGCAACAACCGCTGCTTCGACAGCGAGATCCGCTCATACGGCGCATTTTTTGGATGCGTGATCAGGACACTCTCCGCGGTGGTCAAACCTCTCTCTAGCTCAGGCGCACAGGGAAATAATGACGCAGTGTGTGCGTCTTCACCCATCCCCAGTAAGACCACGTCGAACTCGGGTAAGGCAGCGAGGCGTTCGGAAACCTGCGACAGGTTACGGGTTGCGTCATTGGGTATTTCCACCAGAGACAGAAACGCGGCAGCTTTGGCCTGCTCGGTCAGCAAGGTTTCTCTCAACAGCCGTTCGTTACTGTCTTGGTGATCCGTCGATACCCATCGCTCGTCCGCAAGTGTGACAACTACGCGACTCCAATCAAGAGACGCGCGTGCAAGCCTGGCAAAAAGGTTAGCGGGCGTACTCCCACCTGACACTACCAAATAGGCGGCGCCGCGATCGGCAACACCCGCCCTCAAGCGCTCAGCAACCGTCTCAGCCAGCACCCGATCCAACGTCTCCCGGTCAGCATGGGGACACCACTCAGACATGCCAGGCGCGACCGTCACGATCAATCAATAACTCGGACTTTGTGGGTCCCCAGCTGCCGGCCTGATAGCTATTTACCGTCAGGCCCGCATCAACACATGCCCGAATCAACTGATCACACCAGCGCCAACTCTCCTCAATTTCTTCACGCCCCACGAACAACGAAGGGTCACCGTTGATCGCATCAAGGAATAAACGTTCGTAGGCATCAGGGATACGATCACTATCTGCATCCCCGCGAAAATCGAAATTGAGCGTGTGCGTTTGCAGTGACAGCTTGTCTTTTAAGCTTTGCCGCTTAGAGACCATGGCCATCTCTATACCCTCGTTAGGCTGCAGGCGAATCACCAGCCTATTGGGTTCGGCGGATTCACCCTCGCCGAAGATGTGGTGCGGCAACGCTTTGTACTGGATGATAATTTCGGTGACCTTGTCGGGCATGCGTTTGCCGGTCCGCAAGTAAAAAGGCACGCCAGACCATCGCCAGTTATCGACATACGCCTTGATCGCCACAAACGTCTCGGTATCGCTGTTTGGGCTCTGGCACCCCTCCTCGTCCAAATAACCCGGCACAGACTGACCACCAATAACCCCCTGACTGTACTGGCCACGCACCACATGATCCTTGATGGTCGCCGCATCCATGGGGCGCAACGCTTTCACAATCTTTACTTTTTCGTCACGGATACTCTCGGCCTCCAGGGAATTGGGAGGCTCCATCGCAACCAAACACAAAAGTTGCATCAGGTGGTTCTGCACCATATCCCGCAGTTGCCCTACGCCGTCGTAGTAAGTCCAGCGGCCTTCGATACCGACTTTTTCCGCTACCGTAATTTGCACATGATCAATGCAACTCTGATCCCACTGAGAATTGATAAATCGGTTGGCAAAACGCAGCACCAGCAGGTTCTGCACCGTCTCCTTACCTAAATAATGATCGATGCGGTAGATATCCGACTCGTCAAAGAAGCGACCGATCGTCTCGTTCACTTCCCGGGATGTAGCGAGGTCCTCGCCAATGGGCTTTTCAAGCACGATACGTCTTGGCCCGGTGAGGCATCCATCGCTGCTGAGCTGCGCACAAATGGGCGCGAACAATGAAGGCGGCGTCGCCAGATAGAACAGACTCACTCGGCTGTCGTCCAGCCATCCCCGGAGTTCCTCAAATGCCCGCGGCTGGGAAAAATCAGCGGTAAGGTAAACAATGCGCGAACTGAACTTTTGCCACGCGTCGGCATGGATCTCTTGGCGCATATAACCCGCCATTTTTGCTCTGAGTTCACTTTGAAAGGCGCTGCTGTCCTGCTCCTGTCGCGCCACTGCGGCAATACGCAGATCGCTGGTGAGCAACCCCGATACATCAAGATGAAACAAAGCGGGAAACAATTTCCGGGCCGACAGATCGCCAGTG
>CAXPKH010000079.1:0-5319 GCA_964217615.1 Luminiphilus sp. | reverse complement strand
CTGAGTTGGTTAATCGAGCAGTTGCGGCGGGTATCGAGGCGATGGCTTTGACAGACCATGACACGATCGCCGGATTCGAGCGTGTGGTTGACAGTGTGCCATCGGTCTTGCGACTTGTCAGCGGTGTTGAGTTGTCATGCCAATGGGGAAAGGTGGGTATTCATGTGGTCGGGCTGGGTTTTGATCCCGCTTCGTCGGTCTTGATTGGTCACCTTTCGACTTTGACGGCGGCGCGTGTGAACCGGGCCGAGATGATAGCGCACCGGTTGGCTCAAAAAGGAATGAAAGATGCCCTTGAAGGAGCGATTGCTGCGGCGGCGGGCGCGCAAATAGGGAGACCTCATTTTGCCCAGTGGATGGTTGCGCAGGGTCACGTGCAGACCGAGGCCGATGCTTTCAAGCGATTTTTGGGTAAGGGTAAAGTCGGCGACATCACAGCCGTGTGGCCCGATCTCAGCCAGACTGTAGAGACCATTACCGCGGCAGGCGGGTTTGCCGTGCTCGCTCACCCGCTGAAATATCGACTGACGGCAACGCGCCTCAACGCCCTGTGCGCGGCGTTCGCTACTGCAGGCGGGAGGGCGATCGAGGTGATCAATGGTCGCCAGGTCCCTGGCGAGGCCGAGCGACTGATGAAAATCGCCGCCGCCCATGATCTGCTTCTCTCAGTAGGATCGGATTTCCATCGCGATACCGAACACGGGGCGGGGCTGGGTATCGATACCGCGCGTTTCCCCTCTGGATTAGGCTTATGGGAGCACTTATGAGACACATCCGGTGGTGGTTTGGTCTTCGCCCATCGTCAGCGGCGGTCAGATTCGAGGGAGCTAGAGAATGAGTCAGTTTTTTTCTGTACACCCGGAAACGCCGCAGGCCAGGCTGATACAGCAAGCCACGAATATCATTCGTCAGGGTGGTGTTGTGGTCTATCCGACGGATTCTGCTTATGCATTGGGTTGTCAGCTGGGCGACAAGAAGGCGGCGGAGCGTATCCGCAACATTCGAAGCCTGCGGGATGATCATAACTTTACGCTCATGTGCCGCGACTTGTCTGAGTTGGGGACATACGCGCGTGTCGATAACGCCGCCTATCGATTGATTCGTCACGCGACACCGGGGCCTTACACGTTTATTTTGGAGGCCACGCGGGAAGTTCCCAAGCGCCTTGTTCAACCAAAGCGGAAAACGATCGGACTCAGAGTGCCCGCCCATCCCATACCGAGGGCATTGCTCGATGTGTTAGACGAACCTCTCATGAGTGTGACGTTGCTGATGCCGGGGGATGAATTCCCGTTGATTGATCCCTATGACATTCGCGATCAGCTGGAGCATGAGGTCGATCTTGTGATCGATGGCGGGTTTTGTGGACTCGAGCCGACTTCGGTGGTCGATCTGACAGGGACGGAGCCCCATATTTTGCGCCGTGGATTGGGTGATGTCAGCGACTTTGAGGCGGCCTAGGGGTATACTCGCGCAGTGAATAATCCCGAGCAGAACTCTCTCCCGGAGGGCATGGAAACTGGGCCTGCCCAGACCTCACCCGCTCAGGGGCTCAATCCGATGCGGCCCGAACAGGCAGAGATGCCCTTTGCCATGGTCCGTGGCGAGGCAGTCACCGAATTACCCAAAGACCTCTACATTCCTCCTCAGGCTCTGGAGGTGTTTCTGGATGCTTTCGAGGGCCCGCTCGACCTCTTGCTTTATTTAATTCGCCGGCAAAATCTGGACATCCTCGACATCGACGTGGCGCAGATTACCGAGCAGTACATGCGCTATGTAGAGCTGATGGACGCCGTGCAGTTTGAACTGGCAGCCGAATATCTTCTGATGGCGGCAATGCTGGCGGAGATAAAGTCCCGCATGCTGTTGCCTCGCGCCGGAGATGTTGAAGAGGAAGAGGAGGACCCCCGCGCCAATCTTGTACGCCGCCTTCAGGAATACGAGCGTTTCAAGAAAGCGGCAGAGGATCTCGAGGCGTTGCCCAGACTTGAACGAGAAGTTTGGCAGGCGTCGGCTGCGCCCCCCGATCTGCACCTTGAGCGTCCATTGCCTGATATCGATATGCGGGAAGTATTGCTGGCATTGAGTGAGGTCCTTCGCCGGGCGGAAATGTATGCCAGTCACCAGATTCAACGAGAGTCGCTGTCGACGCGTGAGCGCATGTCGGAAGTTTTGGAGACGCTGAGATCAGGTGCGTTTGTGCCCTTCGTGTCTCTTTTTCGTCCGGAGGAAGGTCGCTTGGGTGTTGTAGTGACGTTCCTCGCCTTGATGGAGCTCATCAAGGAGTCCTTGGTCGAAATTGTGCAGACCGAGGGCTTTGGCCCCATTCACATCAAAGCAAAGTCAGAATAGGCGGGAAAACAATGGCAGAGGGATTGGTTCAGATCCTGGAAGGTGCGCTTCTGGCGGCGGGAGAGCCGTTGTCGGTGCAGCGCATGGCACTTCTTTTCGAGGAGAATGAGCGACCGAGTACTGACGAAATTCGCGCCGCGATCCGAACCGTGGGGGAGCGCTGCGATGACAGAGGTTACGAGCTGGTTCAAGTCGCGTCAGGCTTTCGGTTTCAGGTGCGCCAAAGTCTCTCCACCTGGGTCGGCCGCTTATGGCAGGAGCGCCCGGCGCGTTATTCCCGGGCACTCATGGAGACGCTGTCGCTGATTGCGTATCGCCAGCCCATTACCCGAGGCGAAATTGAGGAGATTAGAGGCGTCGCGGTAAGTACCAATATCATCAAGACCCTGATGGAGAGAGAATGGGTTCGGGTCGTGGGTCATCGTGATGTGCCCGGCAGGCCCGCCATGTACGCGACGACGCGGCAATTCCTTGACTATTTTAATTTGAAGTCCTTGGATCAACTGCCACCGCTGGCCGAAATCAGAGAGTTGGACAACCTGTCGGGAGAATTAGCCTTGGAGGTGGATCAACCTGCAGCAACTGATGCTACCGAAGCTCAGGGATCAACCGAGATAGAGGCGGCCGGCGCCGACGGGGCAGACGAGCCTGGGAACGATGAAGAAACCGTCGAAAAGTCCTAGTGGGCTTGTGCCCGATGAGCAGGAAAAGGGTGAGAAGTTGCAGAAGGCGCTTGCTCACCTCGGCTTGGGGTCACGTCGTCAGATAGAGCAGTGGATAGAAGCGGGCCGTCTCACCATCGACGGCAAACAGGCGCGACTTGGCGATCGAGTGCGCGCTGGGCAAGCGGTTCGCCTCGACGGTAAGCCGGTTGCGCTTGAAGCAGCTCCGGCTGTCAGGGTGTTGCTCTATCACAAGCCCCTGCGTGAGGTTTGCTCGCGTAATGATCCCGAGGGACGCAAGACGGTATTCGAACGACTACCGAGGTTAAAAAGCGGGCGTTGGATTTCGGTGGGGCGTCTCGATTTCAACACCTCAGGTGTGCTGTTGTTCACAACCGATGGTGAGTTGGCGCATGCGCTGATGCACCCTTCTACGGCGATCGAGCGTGAGTACCTGGTGCGCGTTATGGGTAGCGTGGATGATGCCATGCTTGAGCGACTCAAAGCGGGTGTGCAACTCGACGATGGCCCCGCCCGATTTTCAGACATTCAGGAGGGCGGTGGCGACGGCATCAATCGCTTTTTTTACGTTGTATTGATGGAGGGTCGCAATCGCGAGGTCAGGCGCCTGTGGGAGTCACAGGGCTTGACGGTGTCGCGGTTAAAACGTGTGCGCTATGGCGAAGTGTTTATGCCCTCAAAGCTGAAACAGGGTCAGTGGCTGGAACTGCCCCAGAGAGATGTCGACGTGATCTATCAGATGGCGGGCCTGCCCGCACGCGAGGTTGCGTCGATGAGCCAGAGGGAGCAACTGCGTCAAGCGCGTTTGGTGAGCAAGAGCCCTCGCGCCCGCGGCTCGGGTAAGCGCAGAGCCAGCTAACCCTGCGCATCGAGTGTTCTGCCATGTATGGAAGCGCTTGTATCACTGAGTAAATAGATCCAGTGATCCGTGAGGGCCTCGGGGAGCGGGTTGCTGTCCGGTGGCTCACCCGGATACGCTGCCCGCCGCATTTTGGTATTGACCGCTCCGGGATTCAGACTGTTTACCCGAATGCGGGAGGTGTTACCCAGCTCGTCGGCCAGCACTTGCATGTATCCCTCGGTCGCAAATTTCGACACCGCATAGGCACCCCAATAGGCTTTGCCTCTGCGCCCCACGCCTGAGCTGGTGAGCACGACCGAGGCGAGGGGAGCACGTTCCAGTAGCGGCATCAGCGCGCGGGTCAGCAAGAAGGTAGCCGTTATGTTGACCTGAAGCACCTCTTGCCAGCTCTCTGGCGAAGTTTGCGACAGCGCGCGCCGCTCTCCAAGCACGCCCGCATTGTGTACCAGTCCGTCAATGGCCAACCCCTCCCCGAGTAGGGTCTCTGCTAACTCAGCGTAAGGTTGGTTTTGTGTCGTTCTCAGATCCAGAGGGATAAGTCCCGGCGTTCTACCACCGGCGTTTACAATGTCGTCGTAGACGCGCTCCAGCGCAGCTTCATTTCGCCCGCTCAGCAGTACCTCTGCGCCGAAGCTGGCGCAGGCCAGCGCCACGGCTTTACCGATCCCGTCACTCGCGCCGGTGATGAGAATGGTTTTTTGCTTCAGTTCATCGCGGGTTGGGCGCCAGCCCGGTGGTATCACGCTCAAACCAAGTGTTCCTCAATCAGGTTTCGCAGTTCCAGACTCGATGATGCCACTGCGTCTGCGCCCCAATCCTTGGCAGACTCGCCCTCGGCGAGATAGCCGTACCCGGCTGCGATCGTGCGACAGCCGGCGGCGATTCCCGCCTCGATGTCGCGTTTGTGATCACCGATAAAAATGGTCTCGGCCGCACCGCACTGCAATGTCTCGCAGGCCAGTCGCAGTGACTCGGGGTCGGGTTTTGGATGGGTAACGTCGTCAGGTGTCACGATAACATCAGCTTCCGGATCAAATGCCATGCGCGTCATCAATGGCAAGGCGAAGCGACTCAGCTTATTGGTAACGACCCCCCATGGCACACCATGGGATTGCAAGGCCGATATCAGCTGCCTTATGCCGGGGTAGGGCTCGCTGAGCACTCCCAATCCCGACGCATAATGATCGAGAAACCGTTGTCGCCAAAACTCGAAGGCGGGGTCCGAGACGCTGATTTCCAGTGCGGCCTCCACCATTCCAATAGCGCCATTGGAAACGCTATGCCAAATAGTTTGCTCATTCAGGGCCGGCAATTCCGCTTCTTGTCGTAAACGAGCAGCGATATCGATGAATTCTGGCGCGGTATCGATCAGCGTGCCGTCTAGATCAAATAACACCGCTTGCAGGCGCCTGAGCGTCAAGG
>CAXPKH010000078.1:0-3235 GCA_964217615.1 Luminiphilus sp. | reverse complement strand
GGCATTGCCTCAAGCGATCGAGTGGCGGCATCGATCGCTTTTCGGTGGTGGCCCATAGTCATATAAAACTCTGCAAGCTGCGCCAACGTTGCTGCATCTTGGCCGAATCTTTCCAGCGATGATTCCAAGATGGCGATTGCGGCGCTAAATCGTGTCTCGTTTTTATCGATAAGGGCGATAAAACGAGCCGCGTTCGCGGCGTCACTGCCGCCGCTTTCCCAAAGGGTAAAAAGCGCGCGACGGGCGGCCTCAGCATCGCCCTCGGAGAGGCGTTTGACGGCTTCCTGAAACGGTGTGAGTAACGCCAATTAGCTGTTGTCCACGTCAGCAAAGAAAGCACGGGTCCGCTCGAGAATTGCTCGTGCGCGCTCAAGAGGGTCGGGGTACTGCTCTCGATAATGGCGCGAGCGAATTTCGAGGCTGATAGGGAGGTCGGGTGGCAGCGCCCGCGCCATCTCAGCGACAGGAATTGAGCCCTCTCCCGGTGCCAGCCGTCCGTCGATGGCGTCGACAAAATAGTCGTCCGGGTCGGTGATGATGCCTCTCTCTGGCATATCGCAGAGCTGCGCATAGCTCAGCCAATGCAGAGGAATCTCTCGGATTTTTTCGGGTGAATGACCCACTCGCTCGTGGTGAAACGGATCAACAAGGATGCCACCTGCGGGATGGTTGACTGCATTCACAACGTTGAGGGCATCGTCGAGGGTTTTCACCTCGGTAATCGCCATGTACTCGAGGCAAGCGCGCATGTCCGCGCGTTCGGCATGGATGCACAGATCCTCATAGAGATATTTCGTGATATCGCGGTCCGGTTCCGAGCTGACAATCAGGCAATTTTTGGCGCCAATTTCGCCGCCGATGGCGATGATCTCGTGGTGCATCGGGTCTGGTTTGCCGCCCGGCTGTAACCAAATGACTTCCACGTCCAGCGCGACGAGACCCGATTCCTGCAGCGCCCCGCAGACCTCGCCAGTGGTGGATGAATGCCAGTTATCTCCCGGAGCCACCCAGAGCCCCACGCTGTTGTAGCCCGCGTCGGCGGCGATGCGCACCATATCCGCGGGCGATACGATGGGCGGGTTGCCGTCATGTACGCCCGAAGCCAAAGCCAACAACCGCTCGCTCATATCGTAACCCTCCGCCGTTCAGGCACGCGCGCGACAGTGTTCTCGCGCTGCAATGATGCGTACCATGATGCAGTGATCGGACTCGCCAATCCAGCCCGTGTGGGAGGGCAGGGTGGCGCGACGGATCACAGCGTGAAGGGGGTAACCAGAGGGTGAGACTGCAATGATGACCGAGTTGGCAGCTGTAGCTGGTGGGCTTGAGCTCGTGCATACCGGTTTGGTTTGCCGCGACATGAAAAGCGCCAGTGCGCGACTTTCCGAAATCCTCGGTGTTCACTGGATCGGTGGAGATCGGGAAAACTGGCCCTTGGTGATTGAGGGTGCGGCCGTTAATGTCACGCTGCGTATCGCCCATGCCAGTAATGGCCGCGCCAATTTTGAATTGATTGAGGCGGTGCCCAATACACCCTGGGTCACCTCTGAAGCGATGATTCAGCATCATCTCTGCTTTTATAGCCCGGACTCTGAGGCGGCCTGTAAAGCGCTGGAACAGCAGGGGTTTCGGCGGGTGCTGGGTGTGCCCGGCGACCCACAAGGATACTTCCGCGATCCCGCCGGCTTGCTCATAGAGATTATCGGTGACAATCTGCTGTCCTATCTCAATGGCTTCTATCAGCGGTCAGTGGAAGCCATCCTGCGGTCGGAGTGATAGACATGAGCAACGCCCAGCACATTCGCCCGGACGACCTCGATTGGGAGACGTTCCATGATCCACATGGACGCCCGACCACCCCCACCCGCGTGCTGCGAAGTAGCGAGCCTTTTTTGATAGAGGCAGATTTTCCCGCGAACTTCTACGCCGGGTTGCATTGGCATCCGCACGACACGATCTATCTCATTACCCGCGGCGAGATGCGGATTGGCGAGGAGGGGAGTTTTCGCTCAGGCGATATCCGCTGGGTGAAGGCCGGGCATGCCTATGGCCCCGAGGAGGCCGGTCCCGACGGCGTCCAGTTTCATCTGTTCAGCCTTGGGGGAGATATTGGTCTTAACTGGGCGGATCTTTGCGAGGTACCGGACGCATTGACCGAGAGGCTGAGCCAGTTTGAGCAGGTTGCGGGGCGGCGAACCATTAAAGACATGCCCAGCGTGCGGGTCGGCGGGTCGATTCCAGACTGGGAAGCGATGCCCGATGAAGGCCCTTTGATTTTCAGGGTGACGATGGGACCAGAGGATCCCCATCAGGCTTTTGCCCCGGGCTTTGACTCGGTGTGGTATGTGTTGTCTGGTGCGCTTGATATCGAAGCTCACGCGCATGTCTCAGCGGGCGAGTTTTTCTGTGCTTCAGCGGATGAGGCCTATGCCCTGAGTGCCGGCGATGCGGAGACCGAGTGGCTGGTGTTTTCCAGTCGCAGCCTACAGCCGCTCTAACAAAAACTGAGTCGGCGGTCTCCCTCGCTACTGCGCCAGAAAGCGACTGATGGCCGCATTGATAAACGCCGCGTCCTCTGCCGCAAAGCCGCCGCCCGCGAGATGCCCCCAATCTGAGGGGATGGGAAGAAACTCTACGCCTGATATGAATTGAGACTCATGGGCGAGGGCGTCGATGTGGAAATAAAGGTCCGTTTCGCAGGGCATATACAACACGTTAGCCGATATAGAGCCCAGCGCCTTCTGGTAATCCCCACCAAAGCCCTCGGTCGTGCCCACGTTATTGTTTTGCCAGGTTTCAGCCAGCGCCAGCAAGTTATTGGCATCCCAGCTGTTCATCAACGTGAAGTAAAAGTCGTATACGCCGTCTAAGCCCGAGAGCCCCAAGTCCTGCCAGCCCTCGCGGCGGAACCACTCCTGAGAGGTGCCCCATGCGGCCCAGTGCACCGCTGCGGATTTGAGACCCGCCTCAGGCGCTGCGGTGTAATGTCCGCCCTTGAATTGTGGGTCGGTGGTAATGGCTAGCTTAAAACTTTCTAGCCGTGCGATGCCGTGGGGGTGCTCTACCGCTGAGCCACACATTGGGACGATGTTGGCGACAAAATCGGGGTGGCTTACCGACCACTGAAACGCCTGCTGGGCACCCATGGAAAACCCGATCACTGCCTGCAGTTGCGATACACCCAGATGCTCGGTGAGCAACCGCTTTTGCGCGGCTACATTCTCGCGAATAGAAA
>CAXPKH010000077.1:0-8404 GCA_964217615.1 Luminiphilus sp. | reverse complement strand
CTGTAAGACTATTATTGGCAAAGGGAGCCCCAACAAGGCGGGGACGGAGAGTTGCCACGGCGCAGCCCTTGGCGAGGATGAGGTCGCTTTGACGCGCGCGGCGCTGGGTTGGCCACACGCGCCCTTTGAGATCCCCGAGGAGATTCGCGCTGCGTGGGACGGCCGGGCAAGGGGCGCCGACCTCGAAGCGCAATGGCAAGCCGGATTTGACGCTTATCGTGCCGATTATCCGGAACTGGCCGATGAGTATCTTCGCCGATTGCGCGGCGATTTACCCCACAATTTCTCCGAAAATGCCGATAAATACATAGAAGACTGCGTGCTGGCGGGCGCTGCTGTTGCCTCGCGTAAGGCTTCCCAGCAAGCCCTGAATGCCTTGGGACCCCACCTTCCAGAACTGTTGGGCGGATCCGCTGATTTGGCGGGATCCAATCTGACGCTGTGGCATGGTTCAGAGGGCATCTCAGCTGAATCTGCAGGCGGCAACTACCTCTACTACGGTGTGCGCGAATTTGCGATGGCAGCCATTATGAACGGTATCGCACTGCATGGCGGATTTATTCCCTATGGCGCCACCTTCCTGATCTTTATGGAGTATGCGCGCAATGCCGTGCGGATGTCCGCGCTGATGGGACAGCGCGTGCTGTATGTGTTTACCCATGACTCCATTGGTTTGGGTGAAGACGGTCCCACCCACCAGCCTGTGGAGCAACTTACCGCGCTGCGTGCTACGCCAAACCTGCACACGTGGCGGCCCTGCGATGCCGTGGAGTCGGCGATCGCTTGGAAGCAAGCGCTGCTCCGCGAGGCAGGGCCCACCGCCCTCGTTTTTTCCCGGCAAACGCTGCCCGCTCAAATTACCGGTATGGATCAAGCGCGCCTCGCGCCTCGCGGTGGCTACGTGCTGGTGCCGGAGCAGGGTTCACTCGATGCCATCATCATTGCGACTGGCTCGGAGGTGGCGCTAGCGGTGGAGGCGGCTGCGCGATTGACTACGGAGGGCAAAGGCATTCGCGTTGTATCGATGCCATGTGCGGAAGTTTTTGAGGCGCAGGAGGCAGGCTATCGAGAAACGGTGTTGCCCAGCGATGTGCTGGCCCGGGTAGCAGTCGAGGCTGGGCACACCGACTTTTGGTACAAATACGTGGGCCTGGATGGTCGCGTGGTCGGGATGTCGTCTTTTGGGGAGTCTGCGCCCGCAGATGCCTTGTTCCGGCACTTTGGATTGACCACCGATAGCGTGATGGCGGCCGTTGAGGACGTCATTCTCGATTGACCATGCGCTTTGCGATCAACGGCTTTGGACGGGTGGGTCGCACCCTGCTACGGGTGTATCACGCGCGCGAAGATGCGCGAGCGGCGCTGGAGTTGGCGGCCATCAACGAGATCGCGGACGCCGATACCGTGGTGCACCTCGCGCGCTACGACTCCAATTATGGCCGCTATCCTGGGCGTATTGCCCGCTCGGGGGATTTGTTGGCGATCGATCAGTCGTTGGTCCCGCTGAGCCATGTTCGCGATGTGGCAGGCTTGCCCTGGCGCGAATCTCACATTGACCTCGTCTTCGAGTGCACCGGCGCCTTCACCGATCGTGTCACGGCGGAAGGGCATCTTGATGCCGGTGCAAGCCGAGTGCTCTTCTCTCAACCCGGTGAGCCAGACGTTGATGCGACCATCGTCTTTGGCGTCAACGACGATGCGCTGACGGCAGACATGTGTGTGGTGTCGGCTGCCTCATGTACGACCAATGCCGTGGTGCCAGTACTGGACACCTTATCGCGTGTGTTTGGCATTGAAGCCGCCACCATCACCACCATTCATTCCTTGATGAATGATCAGCCCGTGTTGGATGCCTACCACCATACCGATTTGCGTAAAACGCGCGCGGCATCGCAGTCCATTATTCCCGTCGATACCGGCCTTGCGGTGGGGATCGAGCGCATCCTGCCACACCTCGCGGGCAAGCTATCAGCCCACGCGCTGCGGGTGCCCACCACCAAAGTATCGGCGATTGAGTTGACGGTCGCCACGGAGCGCCGCTGTGATCGCGAGCAGGTCAATGCGGCCTTGTTGTCGGCCTCGCAGGGTCCGTTGTCAGGGATTTTGGATTATTCATTGGAGCCACTGGCCTCCTGCGATTTTGCGGGCGAGGCGGCTTCTGCCATCGTCGATGCGAAACAGACGCAGGTTGCCGCAGAGCGCTTAGCCAAGATCCTGATCTGGTTTGACAACGAATGGGCCTATGCCAGCCGCATGATTGACGTGGCATTGGCGTGGCAAAAGCGCATTGCGGAATCAGCGCCGGTGGTTGGCGAGGCACTGAACTGAAGGAAGGCTGACTGTGAAACTAATGACCGACCTGAACCTCAAAGGTCGCCGTGTACTGATTCGCGAAGATCTCAATGTGCCGCTCCGTGACGGCGCTATCACCAATGACGCGCGTTTGCGCGCCGCCGCGCCATCGATTACTCAGGCGCTTGAGCAAGGGGCTGCGGTCATGGTGATGTCGCACCTGGGGCGACCGACGGAGGGTGAATGGACCGCCGGGGCGTCACTGGCGCCAGTTGCCATAAGGTTATCGGAATTAATCGGGCGAGATGTGCTACTCGCAAAGGAATGGCGCCACGTGGCGCCGTTGCCCGGTGATGTCGTGCTGCTGGAAAACGTGCGCTTTAATGTGGGCGAGTCCGCAGACGATGCGGCGCTCGCCAACGCCTATGCGTCGTTGTGTGATGTGTTTGTCATGGATGCGTTCGGTACGGCCCATCGTGCCCAGGCCTCCACCCACGGGGTTGCGCGGTGTGCCCCCATTGCCTGCGCCGGGCCTTTGCTCGCTGCTGAATTGACGGCATTGGAGCGAGCGCTCACCTCGGCACAGAGCCCGATGCTGGCGGTGGTGGGTGGCGCCAAGGTGTCGACTAAATTGGAGGTGCTGGACAATCTCTCCAGTCGCTGTGATAGCTTGATTGTCGGTGGCGGGATCGCTAACACCTTCCTGGCCGCTGCAGGTTACCCCATTGGAAAATCGCTACATGAACCCGATCTGATCGAAACGGCGCGGCGCCTGATGGACCAAGTAGACATCCCATTGCCGATCGATGTGGTGGTAGCGCCGGGCATTGACGAGGGTCGTCGGGCAAGCGTGAAGCTCGCCGCAGAGGTATTGGCCGAAGATATGATTCTCGACGTCGGTCCCCAGACAGCAGCAGAGATTGCCGGGCGGGTGCGGGAGGCGGCGACTATTTTATGGAATGGGCCGCTCGGGGTTTTTGAACAAGACGCGTTTGCTGAGGGCACCCGGGTTCTCGCCGAGGCAATTGCTGCGAGTGACGGTTTTTCGCTCGCGGGTGGTGGTGATACCTTGGCAGCGATCGATCAATTTGGCGTCGCGGACAACGTCTCTTACATCTCCACCGGCGGCGGTGCTTTTCTGGAGTACGTTGAGGGCAGAACGCTGCCAGCGGTGGCTGTGCTGGCAGAGCGTGCGGCCGATTGAAGCGCTGGGTTACCAAATGCGACTGTTAAGCGCGACAATCGATATGCGCATACAATCATGAAGTGAAAAACAGACGCGAGAACCAATAATCGAAAGAGGCGTATCGACATGGCGTTGATTAGTTTACGGCAATTACTGGATCACGCGGCAGAGCACGGCTATGGCGTGCCAGCTTTCAACGTGAACAATCTTGAGCAGACCCGGGCCATTATGGAGGCGGCGGAAAAAACCGACTCCCCCGTGATCATGCAGGCGAGCGCGGGTGCTCGGAAATATGCGGGGGCACCCTTTCTACGCGCGCTGATGGAAGCCGCCATCACCGAGTTTCCTCACATCCCAGTCGTGGTACATCAGGATCACGGTACCTCGGCGGCGGTATGCCAAAGATCGATTCAGCTCGGCTTCAGTTCTGTGATGATGGACGGCTCGCTGGGAGAGGATGGCAAGACACCCATGGAGTACGACTACAACGCGGGGGTTACCCGCCACGTGGTCGAGATGGCCCACGCTTGTGGCGTTTCGGTAGAGGGAGAAATTGGCTGTCTTGGTTCGCTGGAGACCGGGGAGGCAGGTGAGGAAGATGGTATCGGTGCCGCAGGCAAATTGAGCCATGATCAGTTGCTGACAGACCCTGAAGAAGCTGCGCAATTCGTCGCTGATACGGGAGTGGATGCACTCGCTATCGCCTGCGGTACGAGCCACGGCGCCTATAAATTTACGCGTCCCCCGACTGGCGATATTTTGGCCATGGATCGCATTAAGGCCATCCATGCTCGTATACCCGGCACACATCTGGTCATGCACGGGTCGTCTGCGGTACCCCAGGATTGGCTGGCGATTATTAACGAGTTTGGTGGCGAAATTCCCGAGACCTATGGCGTGCCGGTGGAGCAAGTTGTGGAAGGGATCAAGCACGGTGTTAGAAAAGTTAATATTGATACGGATCTGCGTCTGGCCTCTACGGGTGCGATTCGGCGGTTTTTGGCAGAGCACCCGGCTGAATTTGATCCCCGCAAATATTTCACTGCCAGCCTTGATGCGATGAAGGCTATTTGCATTGACCGTTACGAGGCATTTGGCACAGCGGGCAACGCATCAAAGATTCAGCCACTGTCGCTCGCTGCAATGCAGTTACGCTACGCGGCATAACAGCCGGCGCCAAGGCGGGTGGGCATTTTGCCAACCACTAGTCGTGTCTTGCCTTGGCGAAAGGCTTATTATCAAGGGCTTTTCGCTGGCGCGGTCAGGTTATGTCACAGGCTTATATCAAACGGATACTCAATGCTCGCGTATACGACGTTGCCCGTGAGACGCCCCTCGATGTCGCGCCGCTACTGTCCTCACGTTTAGGCAATCGGGTCTTTTTAAAACGCGAAGATCTACAGCCGGTATTCTCTTTTAAGTGTCGCGGCGCCTACAACAAAATGAGCCGGCTCAGCGCCGCAGCGCGTCAAGCCGGCGTGGTCGCTGCTTCGGCCGGTAACCATGCACAGGGAGTGGCACTAGCAGCGCAGACCTTGGGCATCAAGGCAAAAATTGTGATGCCCGTCACAACACCTGCCATAAAAGTCGACGCGGTCCGCGCGAGCGGGGCGACGGTCCTGCTTTATGGCGACTCTTTCGATGAAGCAGCCATCCGCGCAGAGGCTTTAGTGAAGCAGGAGGGCATGACCTTCATTCACCCTTTTGATGATCCAGATGTGATTGCTGGTCAAGGTACCGTTGCTATGGAGCTCGTGCGGCAGGCACCTAACCCATTGGATTATGTTTTTGTTTGCTGCGGCGGTGGTGGCTTACTTGCGGGCATGGCCACCTACTTGCGTTATGTGTGGCCGCATACCCGCATTATTGGTGTTGAACCTGAAGACGCCGCTTGTGTGCGGGCCGCGCTGGATCAGGGAAGGCGCGTGACGTTGCGAGAGGTGGGTTTATTCGCTGACGGCTGTGCTGTGGCCCAGGTCGGAAAAGAGCCGTTCCGATTGATCAAGGAATATGTAGACGATGTCATCACGGTCAGCACCGACGAGATTTGCGCGGCGGTGAAAGACATCTTCGATGATACGCGGGCGATTGCAGAGCCTGCGGGTGCGCTGGCGGTCGCGGGCGCAAAAAAATTTGTCGAGCAGCGAGAGATTCAGGGCTGTGCCTTAGCGGCCACTGTCAGCGGTGCGAATACCAATTTCGATCGCCTGCGGTACATCTCAGAGCGCACTGAAATTGGGGAGCGTCGCGAGGCCGTTTTTAGCGTGACGATCCCCGAGCGCGCCGGCGCATTTCGCGCTTTCTGTAGCGCTATCGGTAAACGCAATATCACTGAATTTAACTATCGGTACGAGAGTGCTGCGCGGGCGCGTGTCTTCGTCGGACTGACGATGAGCGCGAGTGGCGAAGGCGTTGCTGAGTTGCAGCAGGCTTTGCAGAAAAAGGGTTATGAAGTGCTCGATATGACCGACAACGAGACGGCGAAGTTGCACCTAAGACACTTAATCGGCGGCCGGCTCTCCAGCGATATACAGGACGAGATGGTGTTCCGCGTTGAGTTCCCCGAGCGCCCCGGCAGTTTGCTGCAATTTTTGAATGCGCTGGGCAACGATTACAGCATTACCCTCTTTCACTACCGGAATCATGGCGCAGCTTACGGCCGAATCTTGGTGGGCATGCAGGTGCCGCCGGGTAAGCGCGCTGCACTGCGTGGCGCACTAAACCGTCTCGGGTACCCCTTTTGGGAAGAGACTGATAACCCCGCATACCGAGAGTATCTGGGCCGCTTGGCCCCTTGACAGCGACGCTTCATCAAGCGAGCCTTGCGGGCTAGTGCGGGTGCCGCCCCATTATAGAGGTGCGCGCTGCTTGAAAATAATAAAACTGGCTTTGTGGTTTCTAGGTCAGACTGGCTGGGGGGCTGGTGCAATGGGTAGAAATCGACCCGACCTCATTTGGGTGCTGACGGCGGTTGTCGTGCTGCTGACCCTCGGTCTGCAGCTGGGAGAACCGCACAGACCGGCACTCTCTCCGCAACAGGCCGGCATTATGGTCCAGTAATTTCCGTCAAAACCTATTGCCGAGGCTTGCCTGCGCTTTCCACTTTCTAGCTTTGCGGCGCGCGGTTATTTAAGAGGGTTTAGGTACCGCTTATCGCATCGGGCTGAAAAGCTCCAGCCGCGACTCACAGAGAAATCCCCAGAGACGCTCGTCGTGGGGTTCTACTTCCCAGCCGTCAATGCGCTGCAGGGAAAATCCCACCCCCAACCTGAAACCCTGCGACGCATTGAACACGCGGTCATAGTAGCCGCCGCCGTAGCCTAGCCGAATCCCATTGTCTCCGCAGGCGAGCAGAGGTGTGATGAAAAGATCTATCTGGGATAGCGCCACCTCGGGATTGTTGGCCAAGGGTTGGCTAACCCCACCGATCGTTGCCTCGAGCGGATCGCCCATCTGCCAGCGATGAAACGTCAGTCCCTTTTCGGTGACCCGCGGGTAAACGACGGTGGCACCGCGCGCCTCTGCATCCTGAGCTAGGCCGGCCGGGTCAAACTCTGATTGATGTGGCAAGTAGCTGGCGATAACGCCGGCCCCTTTCCAGGTTGGCCATCGGCTCAGCAATTTGAGGGATTGGGTTTCTGCCGCTCGTCGCTGAACGAGGGGGAGTGTGTCCCTGAGTTGGCGCACTTTTTTGCGCGTGGAGGCTTTGTCCGCGAGTAACATCGGGTTGCTAGTTGCGCAGCGGCTTAGCCGACGACGAGCGCCGCTCGCCCAAAGCTACCTGATGCGTTTCTAAGTGGCCTTGGGGATTCGGTTGCAGCGGCATTATGCGGGCGCGACCGGCAAGCGGAGAGAGAGGCCCGTGGCACCGCTGACGAATAAGCCCTTGAACCCTGCGGCTCAAGGTGGTGACCACCTCGCGGCTTCAGGCTTCCCGGTTCAGGCCAGGCTTGCTCAACCGCCGCAGAGGTAATCTCCGGGTACTGCATTATCGGCTCGAGGACAAATCGTCTGGCAAATACTTCAGGCCGCCACCAGTATAACGAATTGCGGCCGCTAATTAATCTCAAGTTGCCGCAGCTGATACAGCACCTCATCCAGCTGGCTATTGAGAGCCGATAATCGTTGCTGGTCTTCACTGGTTTCAGCGCTACCACCACCCTTGAGCGCCAAAAGCTCGTGACTGATATTCAGCGCGGCCATAATCGCAACGCGCTCTAGTCCAATCACCTTTCCTGTTGATCGGATATCCCGCATATGCTGGTCGAGGTATCGTGCCGCGCTCGCCAGCGCCGCCTCCTCATCTGGAGGGCAAGCCACCTGATATTCTTTGTCGAGAATATCAACGCTGACTGTATTCGGTCGGCTCATGCGCCGCCATCCAGGGAGCGCAACCTAGCAAGCGAATTTTCAACATGCTCGCTGGCCTGGCGTTGTCGCTCAAGCAGCTCCCGCCGCTCTCGCTGTAGCTCGGCCGCCCGGAGTTTGAGCGCGCGATTTTCTCTGTTCAACTCTCGGCTCAGCTGAATGAGATCATTGATTTTTTTTTCCAGCGCCTGAATCAGGTTGTCGGCCACGGACGTTACACTGTGTAGGTTGTGAGACGGCACTATAATGCGCGCGGTTTCGTCGGGTCAACGTGCTGGCCGCGGCCCGATACCCGGCACGAGTGGCGAGCCATTCTGTGGAACAACCGATTTTGCGCTAGGGCGGCGCGCATAATTGCTAAAAGGAGAAGCCATCGGTGTTACTGGATACTCTGGGTGCATTCGAAGAGATGCCCTCATGGGAGGAGGCGTCGGAGGCGCTTTTTCACGCGGGGCATACATTGAATCCGTCGACGCTGCACGGCGCGATGGTCGGGTTGTTGGGTGCCGGCTTCAGTCCGCAGAGTGAGCAACACTTCACCGCCACCATTGCCGCCCT
>CAXPKH010000076.1:0-2862 GCA_964217615.1 Luminiphilus sp. | reverse complement strand
TTACTCATCTCGGTCAGAATGAAATTACCGGTGCCATTGATTATTCCCGCAACTTCGCTGACGACATTACCGGCTAACGCCTCTCGAAGACCTTTGATATCGATGGCACTTACGCCGCGCACAAGCTCGTGATCCTCGCCTCGCTGGCATTTGGAGTGCCTCTCAGCATTGACGCTCCCGCCAAGCAGGGGATCCAGAACATTACACCCGAGGACCTGGATTACGCCAAGGCCCTGGGGTATCGGGTTAAGCATCTCGGTATCGCGCGGCGTTCCGGGAGTCGTATCGAAATGCGTGTGCATCCCACACTGATCCCTGAGGATAAGCAGCTCGCCAGCGTCGATGGCGTCCTCAATGCGGTAATGATCAAAGCCGATGCAGTGGGTGAGCTTCTCATGGTGGGTCCGGGTGCGGGAGGTCCCGCTACGGCTTCTTCGGTATGCGCCGATGTCATCGACATTGCGCGGGATGCCGGGCCGGGTAGTGCTTCTCTGGGCGTCCCTGTGGCGGATCTGGCCCCGGTGCCCGCGACACCTTGGGAGGAGATCAGCAGCGAGTGGTATTTGAGATTACATGTGGCCGATCGTCCCGGCGTGATGTCAGATATC
The DNA here is from genome assembly GCA_964217615.1 of Luminiphilus sp. Classification (GTDB taxonomy): domain Bacteria; phylum Pseudomonadota; class Gammaproteobacteria; order Pseudomonadales; family Halieaceae; genus Luminiphilus. The sequence goes on along the minus strand of CAXPKH010000076.1, from coordinate 2,254 downwards.
ACGCAGAAGTTGGCCGCCCGAGGGATCAGCATTGAATCGCTGGTGCAAAAGGCGTCGAAGGAGGGTGACCCTGAGGTGCCCATCGTCATCCTCACCCATGCGGTACCCGCTTCGCTTATCAACGACGCAGTTAAGGCGGTATTGGCGCTTGACGAGGTCCAAGATGACGTCGCGCTGATTCGTGTGGAATCGTTCGCGTGATGATCTCTGAGAAGGGAATACAGCGATGAGTATCCGGTATCTCAGTACCCGTGGGCAGGCGCCGGTGCTCGATTTCGAGGGCGTAGTGCTGGCGGGGTTGGCAAGCGACGGTGGTTTGTACTTGCCCGAGTCGTTACCCCAGTTTAGCGCCGACGAACTCCGTGATATGCGCGGTCTGTCTTATACGGAGTTGGCCACCACGGTTATTGCGCCGTTTGTGGAGGGCAGTATTGATCGGGATACCTTGGCGCAATTGGTGGAAGCTTCTTACCGAGACTTCAGACATCAAGCGGTCGCACCCTTAGTTCAACTCGACCACGATCAATGGCTCTTGGAACTGTTTCACGGGCCCACACTCGCGTTCAAGGATTTCGCACTGCAGTTATTGGGTCGCCTACTGGATTACGTTTTGACGCGACGAAGTGAGAAAGTGGTGATTATGGGCGCTACGTCGGGTGACACCGGCAGTGCCGCGATAGAGGGATGTCGCCACTGCGAAAACGTCGACATTTTCATTCTTTATCCCGATGGTCGGGTATCGGATGTCCAGCGTCGGCAGATGACCACGGTAGCCGGTAACAACGTGCACAATCTGGCTATCAGAGGCAATTTTGATGATTGCCAGGCGCTGGTTAAAGCGAGTTTTGTTGCCGAACGTTTTTTGCCCGAAGGCCGTTCTCTGGTTGCCGTTAATTCTATTAACTGGGCCCGCATCATGGCCCAGATTGTTTATTATTTTTATGCCGCATTCGCGTTGGGGGGCCCCGATCGGCCCATCAACTTTTCAGTGCCCACGGGCAACTTTGGCGACATCTACGCCGGATACCTTGCGCATCGGATGGGGCTGCCGGTTAACAATTTGGTGATTGCCACTAATCGTAACGACGTGTTGCATCGCATGCTCACCACGGGCACCTATGCTCGACAGCCCATCGAAGCCTCACTATCGCCCAGCATGGATATTTCCGTTTCCTCCAATTTTGAGCGCTTGCTGTTTGATCTTTATGACGGCGATGCGGCGCGAATTGCATCGTTGATGGATGAGTTTGGGCAGGGGCACATTGACCTTAGCGAAACTGCGTTGACGAAAGTGAGATCGCTGTTCAGCAGTGCCTGCGTCTCGGATGAAGAAACCTGCGACGAGATCTCCCAGCTTTGGCATCGCAGCGGCTTGCTGTTGGACCCTCATAGTGCCATCGGCACTCGCGCGGCGAGGCAATGTCATAGAGCCGGTGACGGCCCCATGGTGACATTGGCGACCGCCCATCCCGCCAAGTTTCCCGATGCGGTTGCTCGCGCCGAGACAGGCCGAACGCCCAACTTGCCCGCGCATCTGATCGATCTTTTTGACAGGGAAGAGCGGTTCCATACGTTGGATAACGATCTTTCAGCGATTCACGCCTTTATGGCGGCGCAGTGTCGTCTTTGATTGCACCGACGATTCGCCGTTGCGATGGCGAGATCAGCCCGGCTTTACAGGGCGCCTTGCTCCCCCAGATACTGAAACAAGTGTATGCCAATCGTGGCATCCAGCACCCCGACGAGCTGGTGCTGACGTTGAACCAACTCTTACCACCACAATCCCTGAAAGGCATTCAGGATGCCGCAGAGTTATTGGCTGACGCGATCGAAGGTGAGGGTCGGGTACTAATCGTCGGCGACTTCGATGCCGACGGAGCGACCAGCTGTGCGATGGCAGTGTCGGTGTTGCAGCAAATGGGATTGCAGGAGGTCGCCTATCTGGTGCCGAACCGATTTGAGTTCGGCTACGGATTGACGCCCGAAATTGTTGAGTTAGCCGCTGCTCAGGCGCCTGACCTGATCGTGACGGTCGATAACGGTATATCCAGCATTGACGGTGTTCTGGCGGCGCGTCAGTTGGGCATCAGCGTGCTTATTACCGATCATCACCTGCCAGGGTCGGCGTTGCCTGAGGCAGACGTGATCGTCAATCCCAATCAACCCGGTTGTTCGTTTCCCAGTAAATCTCTCGCGGGCGTAGGGGTCATGTTCTATGTCTTGAGCGCTTTGCGAGCAACCCTCAGGGAGCGGG
>CAXPKH010000075.1:0-6935 GCA_964217615.1 Luminiphilus sp. | reverse complement strand
CAATGATTGACGAACTCGCCACAAACTAGCCTGAAGCAGTGCGGCGGCGATCGACGCCACACTATTTACCGGAGCATCGCCACTGCTGATCCGGTCTAGGGTACGGCTCTATCGACGTTACAACGCTTACAGACCCGAATCAGTGAAGGTCTACACGCGAGTTATTCAGCGCTCGCTGAAAGATAGCTGAATCTCAAACGCTCGCAAAAGGCGAGATCCGGGTGGAGAGAGCTGCCAGTACTGTCACCGTAAAGAATCATCTGAGGATCAGACGACTGCCACTGTGGCCAAATCGGCGCAGTGCCTGATTCAGGGTCGCCCTGTCGAACAAACGCGCTCCAATGGGCCACCATCTCCTCTGTAATGCGACGATCCACCTCGGTGGTCGGCAGCCAGTCATCATGCTGATCGAACATGTAGGGTAGCTCTGCCCCGTGGTAAGCACCGATCGGTTCAAAGCCCGGGCGAGTGCGATCAAAGCGATAGACCCACGCTCGCCCCCCCGCCTCATCGATCGCTGAAGCCAATGCAATCGAAGGGCACAGATACTCGATACCCGTACCCACGCGATCCATCTGATCGAGTACGGGCATTTCATCAGGAAAGCCATCAAAGATCGTCTCGATAGCCGCCTCCGAAAGACGACCACCAAAGTACTCCAGCGGCGTGGATCCGGGCGGGATGTACATCAGTGCCTCGTTGAGGTTGGTGCCGAGAATGACGTCGATTGCCGGCAGCGATCCGCTAACCGATAGCTCGGGCAATGTCTCGGGAAGGCTTTCGGGATCTTGGACCGGGTCGAAATAAAAACTGGAATACACCTCCCCCGCCGCCTCGAGGAGTTGCGCAGAGGGCACTGCGCGCAAAGCCTCTAGGGAACCCGACCCTCCCAGCAGCGCCTGCTGGAATTCCAGCGCATGCACCTCGGCTGCCCGGGTATCTGGTCCCTCATCAAATGACCAACCGCCGCTCTGGTGGATCAGGCGACGAATTCGCCCTTCACTGAGGGGCGAAATCGCGAGGTGGATGGCGTTGTCGGCGCCTGCGGATTCCCCCGAGACCGTAATGCGGTCAGGGTCTCCACCAAACGCCGCAATGTGTTCATGCACCCAGGCCAGACTGGCGGCGAGATCATGTAACGCCGGGTTCTTGATGCTCATCTCGGGGTGATTGAGCCAACCGAAGATGCCCAGCCGGTAAGCCACCGATACCACCACCATGCCCTGTTGAGCCAGCTGTTCGCCATGATAATTCGGCTCGTAACTCCACCCGCCAGTATTGCCGCCGCCGTGGATGTAGATCATGACAGGCAGCGGCTCATCGGCCTCCAGATCTGTCCAAACATTGAGGTACAGGCAGTCCTCGGAATACTCGGGTGCGATCATGAGATTGGGGTCGATACCCACCCTTGCCATCATGCCGCGGTACCACTCGACACCACTATCCGTTTGCATGCAGGCCGGTGCGAAAGTGGACCCGTCGATCGATTGGCCATCGGGCTGCCACAGGACGGGTCGCGCCCAACGCCCCTCCCCGACGGGCGGTTCGGCGAAGGGCAAACCCAGAAACGCGGCAATGCCGTTTGTCTCGTTGACACCAGTAATGACCGTGTCACCCAGTTGCACTTTGGGTGGACCTGATTCCGGCGCGCAACCCGCGAGCCCCAGCATGACCGACGCCGTGAGCATGCAGGCAAGCGTCACGCCTATCAATCGCTTGGATCGGCCAATTAAATCGAGACGGCGACGCATCCGCGCACCTCCCCTGCTTCGATAATCTCGTGGGCCCTTGCCATCTGATCGAACGCTAGCGTTTCAGCAATGCGATGTTGCAGGGCACCCTTGGCCAAAGCCGTTTGGGTGTCTGCCACCGCCTGTGCTTTGGCGTGCTCCGGCATGGCATAAACAATCACCATACGTACCGTGAGATCCATGAACATCATGGTACGAAACGGCAGACTGGGTTCTGGAACCACAGTGCTGGAGTACGTCGCGATGGTCGCACCGATCCGAACGCACCGCAGTAGCTCTGGCAGGTTAGCGCCAAACTCCACATCGATTACCCGATCAACCGTTTCCCCTCCGGTCAGATCCAGAACCGCTTTTCCCCAATCAGGTTCGCGATGATTGACTACCAGCTCGGCGCCGGCTTCGCGACAGGCCGCAGCGTCGTGCTCGTTGCTGGCGGTGGCAATCACTCGCGCACCGGTCTGATATGCCCACTGGATCGCATAGTGCCCCACTCGCCCCGCACCACCGGTGACCAATACCCGCTGATCGGCAACGGGCCCATCCGCGAAAACGCAACGGTGGGCGGTGAGGATGGGAATGCCGACACAAGCACCCACTTCGAATGAGGTGTTATCCGGCAGTACCGGCGCGCGCGCACTGTCGAGCGCGACAAATTCAGCGGCAGTGCCGCACTGCCGAGCGTACTGCGCCTGGTAGACAAACACCCTCTCACCGATTCTGGAGTCGGGCACTCCATCGCCCACCGCGGTAATCTCGCCCGCACCATCGCTGTGTGGAATAACGGGGCCGGCGTCCAGCAAATCAGGAAAAGCACCAGCACGTTTTTTGACATCCGAGGGATTCACTCCCGTGGTGTACAGCCGCACCAGCACCTCGCCTGGACGCGGGTCCGGCGTTGGCCAGTCGCCAAATTGAAGTGTGTCCCGGGCGGGGCCAAATCGGTCGAACCAGCACGCTTTCATCAGGTGATCCTTAGGGGTCCAGCCAATTGGCGAGGCTTTCGGTATGGCCATCAATACCTAGCGTCTGGCCCGAGATCATTCGGCCGCCCGGCCCCGCCAGAAAACAGACCATCGCGGCGATATCCTCAGCACTCACAAAGTCTCTGAGGGAACTTTGGCGTTGATATACCTTGCGGATCTCGTCGGGCGTTACGCCACGCTCAGCGGCATCGCGATCAATCACACGGTCGATCCGCTCACCGCCCACGCTCCCTGGGCAGAGCGCGTTGACTCGAATATTCCAGGGACCCAACTCCATAGCCCAGGTCTGCGCCAGGCCAATCACCGCCCATTTCGCCGCCACATAGGGCGATCGATTCGGGCAGCCATAGCGTCCGGCGCTGGAGGACATATTGAGAATAAGACCGCCGCGTTGGGCTTTCATCGCGGGGATTGCCAAGCGCGTTAAATAAAACACACTGTTGAGATCGGTATCGATCGTCTGGCGCCACGCGTCCACTGCCATGTCCTCAACGGGCTGCTGGGGCCCCGCAATGCCGGCATTATTGAGGAGTAGATCAACGCGCCCCGATGACCCCACGAGATGCTGCCAGGCCATCTCAACCTGCGCCGGATCCGAGACATCGCAACAGACTCCGGTGCCGGAGCCGAATTCCGCCTGAAAAGCTTCGACCGCGTCGGCGTCAATGTCGAGGGTCAGCACCCGATAGCCCTCTGCAAATAGCGCACGGGCGCAAACCAAGCCGATACCGGACGCACCCGCAGATATGACTGCAACACTTTGACCCGTCATCCGCTCACCCTCGACCCGCCACACGAGCTGGTATCAGTGTAAATCACCCCGTCTGCTTGGACTGCTGTTGCCCTAGTTCTGAGGATGCTGTTTTAGCGTGAGGGATGATCTGCGCGCAAGGATTTCAGCAACCCCCACCCGGAGAGCCAGAACGTGAAAGTGAGCGGTAGCGACACAACGAGCGTGGCAGTTTGCGCTTCCTTGATACCCCCTGCGTACATTAAACCGATGGGCAAAATCGCGATGGCAACGGCCCAGAATACGCGATGCCATCGGGGCGGATCCTCGGATACATCCATAGATTGGGTTGCCGTGGCGGCGAGTGTGTAGGAGGCGCTGTCATAGGTCGTCGAAACAAAAATGACCGCCACAACAGCAAACACGCCGATAATAAGCCCAGCCATAGGCAATGTATTGAGACCGGCGACCACTGCCGCATTACCGCCGGATGCCTGCATGATCTCAACCACATCCAACTGCCCGCTCAGTTGCAGGCCCAAACTATGATTACCCAACACCAGGAAAAACAGCCAAACGCCTAAGGACCCCAGCAACAGCATCCCCACCACCACCTCTCGTAGCGTCCGACCTCTGGAAATACGGGTCACGAACAGACCGACGAATGGGCCGTAAGCGATCCACCAGGCCCAGTAGAAAACGGTCCAGTCACCGACAAAACCGGTGTTATCGATAGGGTCCGTCCAAAAGGTCATCATCAGACTATTTTGGAAAAGAAAACCCAGAGAATTGACCCCCATTTCCAACAGAAACAACGTATCGCTGGCCAACAGGACAGCCAGTAAGAAAATCAAAGCCAGTACGATATTGAAATTACTCAGGCGCCGGATTCCCTCCTGCAGTCCCAACCAGACACTGGTAGCAAAGACCAACACGCAAATACTCACCACCATTAATTCAAGCGCGAAGTCAGCAGGGATGCCCGTCAAGCGATTCAACAAGGCAGCAATCAATGGGGTCGAAAAACCGAGAGAGCTACCTGCGCCGCCGATCAAAGCCACCATAAAAAAGGTGTCCATTAATCGCGCGGGTAGCGAAGTCTCACGACCTCTTAACCAATACTGGGCGGACAGACTGTATTTGAGTTGCGGTACACGTCGCACATAAAAGGGATAGGCAATCGCCAAGGTCGGCAAACAATACAGCGCCCATGCCACAAACCCCCAATGATGCAAGCCGTAGGACGACGCCCACAGATAAGCCTCGTGAGAAAAGGGCTCGGCGCGAAAAGGCGGATTTTGAATGTAGTAAGCCCACTCGATGCCGCTCCAATACATCAAGCCGGCGCCAATACCCGCTGCAAATAACATCGATATCCAGCTGGGCGTGCTGAATTCTGGCTCGCCCTCGCCGAGCTTGATTTGACCAAATCGGCTCAGGCCAACATAGAGCACCACTGCCAGCGCCACGGCGCCCGTAAGAATATAAAACCAGCCAAAAGTTTCTGCGATCCAGGCATAGGCCGCTCGCAGCAGCGCCGCACTTTGTTCCGGGAAGGTCAAAAGCGGTACGGACATGCCCAACAACACGGCGACCGTCAGCCCAAAATTTACCCTGTCCACTTGTTGAGACAATTGCGTTCCTTTACCCAGGGGATTTACCGAGGTGCACCGTCAGTATACACAGGACCCTCTTTGACAGCTCTTCGGCAGAGATACCGGGATCCTAAACCACACCCGGAGCGGCAAAATCCGCACTTTAAAATGCTTACACGGGCACCTGACACAACGAGGCGAGGACACTGCGCTGGCCCGAGAAAGGCCGCCGGCCGTGCATGACCTGATAGTTATCGATCAAGGCCACATCGCCGGACTCCCAGGGGAGGTCGAAGACCAAGTCGTAGGCAATCTCGACCGCCGATTGCACATCGGCGTCGTCAAACGCTGAGCCATCGCCATAGGTCACCGAGCGAGTGCCCTCGTTGCGTTGATCCTGCCAGCCACAGAACGCCGCAATCAGCTGATTGAAGAAGACATCGTTACCGGAAGGCGCGTGGCGGATGAGCGACAGGGCCGGCGTGGTGGTGCGGATTGCGTCGTCGGGTAACCACTGCCAGTCATATTCGAGCGCTGCCAACCTTGCCTCAGCCGCCTCCTTCGTGTCGACATTTAGGGTCTGGCGCCAACTCCTGCCCTGTCCCGACGTGGCGTCAGCCTCGGCGGGCATGGTGAGGGAGTAGCGCGCGCCCTGCGCTCTGCAGCGGGCCACAAACTGGGGTAAGTGCTGTGTCAATTTTTCGAGAAGCACATCAGAGCGACAAAGCGGCGTAGCGCCGCCTGCTTCAGCGGCCTGCTCACAGAAGAAAAACAGATGGCTCGGGTAGTACGGGGTCTGCGCCATCTCGTGGTGCAGAAAAATCTCGACATCCTGCGGCGCCTCGTTGGCGGTAAAGACGCGCGGCGTGCGATTGTGCCGCACCGCGTTCGACAGCGACTCGTCGTAGGCAAAATTGGGAAGGTCAAAACCGGCGACAAAATCGTCGAAGGCCTGCGTATCCGCCACCCCACAGCCGCGAAACAGGATGGCGCCGTGGGTCGCGAGTTGTTGCATGAGCGCCGCCGACTGGGCGTGGAGATCCTGCATCGACAACGGTTCCTCAGCGACCAATACCAGTGGGAATTCCGAATCGCCATGGCGTTGCTGGCCAGTAACGGGCTGCGGCTTAAACCTCATCGCGCGGAACTCGCGCCGGGTACTGCAGGATGTGTGACGGCACTGATGGTCATAACCCTGCCCTTGCGGATTCCCGCACCTATGCCCATACCCGCGCTCACGAACTCTGTCAGCGCCTCAGTCATAGATGGGGAAAAAGGTGCCAAAGGCTTCCTCACAAAAATGGCCCGGATCATTGAAGCGCCGGTTGCGGTTCAGGGCAGAGATCGCCGTCATCTCCGCTTCATTCAACTCAAAATCAAACAGCTGCTGGTTCTCTCTCAGGCGCTCCACTCGGCTGGTCTTCGGGATGACCGCCGTGCCCCGCTGAATACCCCAACGCAAAACCACCTGCGCAGGCGTCCGACCGACACGCGCGGCCGCCTCTTTCACCGCCGCTTGCTCAAGCACCGATTCGCCGACTTCGGCCATGTCGAGCTCTAAATACGTAAGCGCCCCGAGGGGCGAGAAAGCCGTCACCGCCAGATCATACTGCGCCGCTGCACGCAGCAATCGCTCCTGGGTCAGGTAGGGATGTGACTCGATCTGCAGCATGGCCGGCTTGATCTGCGAGTACGCCATCAGGTCATGGAGCAACCCGGTGTTGTAATTACAAACACCAATCTCCTTCACCAGACCCGCCCGCACCAGCTCCTCCATCGCGCCCCAGGTCTCAGAGAGGGGCACCGGGTCGGGCACCATTACCGGATTCTCTGCAGCCGGGTCGGCGATCCACTCCGGGGGGTAGCGGGTGTCAAA
>CAXPKH010000074.1:0-3258 GCA_964217615.1 Luminiphilus sp. | reverse complement strand
AGTGCCCGCCCTCGTATTCTTTGGGGTAGCGCCCTAGAAATAGAATCATTACTACCGACACCAGAAACAGCGCGGTAGCGATCACGTAACCTAGGTCGTAGCTGCCGGTATTGTCGTAGACAGAGGCGAATACCATCGGTGCGGTACCAGAACAAAAGGCAAGGGTCGCATACAGGATGGAGTAAATCTTGGCGTAATGCGCTAAGCCGAAGTAGCGTGCCGCTAAAAAAGCCATCAAGTCCAGTTCAGCACCTGCCGCAAACCCGATTAGGAAGGCGGAAAATGCAGCTATCTCGAAGCTTTGAGGGCCATATAGGAGTGCTGCTCCGCCAGCTGGAAGGGCGAGACAGATGGCGGTGATGCCCGGCGCCCAGAATCGGTCTATGAGATAACCAACAAGAACTCTACCCACCAAGATAGAGATGCCAAAAACGCTCTGCACGGTGGCCGCCGCCTCCCGACTCAATCCGTCGTCTGTCAGAGACGGCACAAGGTTAGCGAGCATCCCAGAGAATCCCTGGTAGGCGAATAGAATTGAGAGTAGCAGCACCCAGAAGCGATAGCCTCTGACTGCCTCACCGAGTGTCAAGCCGGTTTGGATTGCGGACGCGAATTCGCTGGCACTCTCCGTTGGTTGTTCTTCAGCGTCTGCGGTCTCCAGAGGCTTGAAAAGAAAATAGAGAGTTGGCCAAGCGATCACAATAGGGATCAGCGCGAGGCCGATATACGCGCCTCGCCATCCAAATTGGTCTGACAGCCAAATCGTATAATGTGGCGCGGCTGATGCACAGATCCCAGTTCCGGTCAGCGCTAGGCCGAGCGCGAAACCACGACGCTTGAAAAAGCTAGTCGCGATAGCTCTGGTCCAAGTGACCGGGATCGTGCCCGCGCCGAGAATAGCCATCATCCCATAGGCAAGGAAGAGCATCCAGAGCTCCCCCTCGATCTGCGAGGCCGCAAGTAGGCCTATTCCCAGGCCAATAAGGGAGGGCAGGGCGACACGACGTGATCCGTATTTATCGTTGAGCCACCCTACTATGGGAGAGGTGAGTGCACCCAGGCCGGAGCTGAATAGAATGGCCGCTTGGAATTGCGCGCGACTCCATCCAAATTCCTCGGTGACTGGTGCCACCAGCGCGCCGATAGAGTAGTAAGGCAAAACAAATGAAGCGCTCATGATGCCGATGCAAGTGGCCATTATCAGTGGCCAGCGTTGCGTCAATTCTTGGTCAGTGTGGCTAGCCATATCAGCTGTTTATCCTCAGTAGCCGTTTGGCATTTGCCGCCATCTTGTCGGCAAGCACGACATCGATGTCCTGTGTCAGGGCATGCTGATCCCAGCCAGAGAAGTTGGTGCCCAGCAGCAGTTTTTCGGTGCCCATAATCTCAATGACCCATTGCAGGACGCGGGGGTCATGCACATGGGTGTCGAACCAGAGCTGCTTCAGCGATTCCTCAAACGCACCCTCGTATCGAAGGTGTTCGGGCACCCAGGGTCGCTTGGTGCAGGCGCGGTTAAAACGGCCAATCAATGATGTCATGGTTCCACCCGCGTGGCTCAGGCAGATATCGATATCTGGATGCCTGTGCAGGACGCCCCCAAATATGAGCGTGGCGACGGCGATAGATTCCTGAGCCGCGAATCCTGTCAGTAGATCGAGATCAAACTGTTTCAAATTGGGGTCGCCGGCTGGTCCATCGATGCCCGCCGGTGCGGGATGCATCATCAGCGGCACATTACGCTTCACTACGTGAGCATAGAAGGTGTCCAGTGCAGGATCGTTCAGTGTCCTGCCGATGTCGGTGCCGATATAGCCGCCGAGCAAATCGAGATCCGTGATCGCGCGGTTCAGTTCCTCGCAGGCGGCGTCTATATCTTGCATCGGTAGCGCGGCAAAACCCGCAAGGCGGGTGGGGTGGCGCGCAACCATCTCGGCCAGCGCATCGTTGTGTTCCTGACAAAAGCGCACACCATACTCAGGTTCAATGTGATGAAAATAGGTCAGTGGGTTGGGCGATACGACCTGAAAGTCGATGCCCGCGGAGTCCATGTTCGCGACCCGAATGTCCCCCTCCATGAAGGGGCTGCCCTCGTAGCGGACACCATCGAGCCGATAGTCGCCGACGCGAAACCACGGATCGCCTTCGTCGGTGTAGCCGATCTCGGGACCGTGTTTCCCCGCTGCACCCATCGACCCTGCCAGCACGGCGTGCGCGTGGATGTCGATGGATTGTGCTTGGGCGAGTGCAGTGCGATCCGTCATGTTGTAATCACCTTATTTGCGGCGAGCAGCGCGTTCGAGCTATGCCTACTCTTCAGGGGCAATCGTCAGCGGCATGCCTTCCAGGTCTGGCCCCAACTGGAGCTGGCAGCTCAAGCGCGAGCGCTCCGGATCGAAATGTTCCGCGTATTGCAGCAACATCAGTTCAGCCTGATCCCGCTCGGGTAGCTTGCTCATCCATTCGGGGTCAATGAGCACGTGACAGGTGGCGCAGGAGGTGCAGCCACCGCAGATCGCCTCGACACCGATATCCTCCTCATAGAGGACCTGCATTAACGTCTCGTGGCCCGCGCCCTGTGTGACAGTCCGCTGTTCGCCCTCTCGAGTCGTCACGTTGACACTAATGGGATCGCTCATGGTTACTGCTCCTTACTGTTTGTGATGGCGGGATCTGCTGTGATGCCCAATCCCAGTCCGCCGTCGATATCGACCATGGCGCCCGTCACCCACTCGGCGCTAATGAGGTACGCCATGGCTTCGGCAATTTCTTCGGTTGTGCCGATGCGGCCCAAGGCGTGCAAGTCTGACATTCCCTGCAGTCTTTGCAACGCGGTTTCATCATCCATCAGGCCTGCTCGCTGATTGATTTCGGTGAAGACTGCGCCGGGGAGTAGGCAGTTCACGCGGATCTTCTGTTCTCCTAGCTCTGCGGCGAGCACGCGGGTCAGGCCCTGCACCGCCGCCTTGGTTGCGGCGTAGGGTGATGCACCGGGGAATGCGCGTCGGGTGTGGATGGAGCCGACGAAGACGATCGCTCCTTCGCGCTGGGCGAGGTGCGGTGTACACAGCCCGGTCAGCATCATCGCTGCAATGACATTGGTATGGAACACATCCTGCAGTTCTTGCTCGTCTAGTTCAGTGATAGCGCCGCGGTACATGTTGCCGGCGTTATTAACCAAGGCATCGAGCTGCCCGCCATGTTCTAGTGCCGCCGCCAGCAGTTTTTCCCGATCGTCGGCGACGGTGATGTCGGCCG
>CAXPKH010000073.1:0-3733 GCA_964217615.1 Luminiphilus sp. | reverse complement strand
CACCGGGCTCGCACTGATCGGGGGCAGCTACCTGCTATGGATTGCATACAGACTCTGGACGCAGCCCGCGCATTTTGAGGGCGGCGAGAGACAGCCACAAGTCGCGCCCATCGCGCTGGTCGGCTTGGGCTACACCACCGCCGTCATGAATCCGAAGGGCTGGGGGTTCATGATCGCCTTGCTACCCGGGTTTATCTCCCCGGAATACTCCGGACCCAAGCAGCTGGCTGCTTTTCTGGCAGTCATGCTGCCCTCTGAATTCTTGTTCATGAGTCTTTATGCGTCGGGCGGTAGCGCTGTACGGCGGCTACTCAATAGTGATCAGCAACTGGCGCGACTCAATAAGATCTCTGCCGCGCTCATGGTGCTGGTTGCGGCACTGGTGCTGACCAAATTGTAGCGGTCCGCGCAGACCGATCAGATACCGGGCGCCCAACTGGCATGGAATCCAAAGGGGACCCTTTGCGGCAAGAAAACCTGCGCCACAGGCCCGCGGGTAATGTCCCGAGCATCGAAAACCAAACTCTGTGAAGTCCAATCGCGGGTATCGGTCACTAACGTGATCACATAACCGTCATCCTCAGCGTCGTCGCGGGTAGCGCCTGCCCTCGGGGCATAGACAGCCTCGCTACCATAGACTCCTTCCCCATAATCCCATTGCTGGCGACTGCCGGTGTCGTTGTCGTACTTAACAAGCCCCGTAAAACGTAGGGTATGACCGCCTTCCTCAAGGAGTGGAATTCGCTGGTGATAGGCATAGCGACTCTTGATGCCGGCATAGAGCGGGTTGGTTTTGTTGAACTCGGTATTGAGATCGTCAATGTCACCCTCGCGCACCTCACCGGTGCGCAGATTAAACCGCCACCGGTAGTTATTTGCCTCAAGCCGCATGTAGGCCAGCATGTGAGCGAGTTCACCTTCATCGCTGGTCGCCGACGGCATCGGATTGATCGAGCGACAGCCGTCCATCACAACCCAATCCCCCGCTTCCCAGCAGTTGCTGACATGCAAAATGTAGCAGGGCTCACAGTCAAACCAACGAATATCCTCGCCACGACCATGGCGCGGAATGAGTCCAAATCGAGTGGGGATATCGCGATGAAACGTGAGCACCCGCAGGTGATGACGCTGCAACACCTGCGGGTCATGAAAAAACGGGAGGTCATGAAGAATGGTGTAATTGGGCGTGAAACCAATGTCATGGGGTAAGCGTGCGCCCGGGAGGTCAATCGCCACCTCATGCATCAACTTGCCCGTGGAGTCCGCCACTCCGTAGGTCATATACGGCGGCTCATCGCCGTAATCGAAGAACAGCAATTCTCCGGTTGCCCAATCCACCTTCGAGTGAGCCGACAAGCGACGATGCTGTCGACCCTCGAGCTCAAAGTACCCCTCGGTTTCCAAAGTTTGCGGATTAAGACGGTAAGGGTGGCCGGCGTTGTACCACAGCGTCATCAATCCACCCGCGTAATAAAAGAGGTCCGTATTGGAGGTATCCTTGATACCGAATTCCGAGCTGGTAAAGTCAAAGGGTCCCATGACGCCATTGGATGTCGAGCACCCGACTTTCTGCTCATCTGTTAGCGCAACCGTCTCTACATAACGATTACGATAGCTGGCCTCACCCTCGCAGAAAGACACAGCGTGGACCATGCCGTCTCCGTCAAACGGGTGGTATCGATTCCCGGGTTGATGAACGGGATTGGGGCCATTTCTGAAGTACGTGCCTAACAGATCGCTGGGTATTTGACCTTCCACCCGCAGGCCCGCCTGATTCAGCTCGAGTGTGGTCGGGGCATACACCCCATGCAGGTACGGATTGTCGAGACCATAGATCCAGGGCTGGGTATGCTCGAATTCAGCAACCCCACCGATGCAGGTCTCGGTGATCGGATAGGCGGGCAAACGCAGCGCTTGGTTCATTCTTTTCTCCGCCCCTATTGTTCGCGGGGGGATCAGACTAACAGGGAAAATTCCTCCCCCGCAACGCAGATTAGCCGCTCTATAAGACGCGAATTGCGCGCGACACCACTCCCGGATAGCGCTTGCCTTGCACCCTACCCCCGCCTAGGATCCAACGGATACCAAGAAGAGTGCTGTCATGTCTGCTCTCCGCGCCCGCCTCAGGCTACCGCTGTTTCAGGCACCCATGTTCTTGCAGTCGGGACCCGATATGGTGATCGCCGCCTGCAGGGCAGGCATTGTCGGTAGCTTTCCCTCGCCCAATGCCCGGACGACCCAGGAGCTGGCGGCATGGCTGCAACAGATCACCACCGCCATTGATGCCCATATTGATGCGCCGTGGGCAATCAATTTAATGATGCATCGCTCCAATCCGCGACGTCTTGATGATCTGAGACTGGCCGCAGAGTATCAGGCACCACTCATTATCACAGCGCTGGGGAGCCCACGCGAAGCCATCGAAACTGCCCATCAATACGGCGGGCGCGTTTTCGCCGATGTCATCAACCCCGAGCTGGCGCGGAAAGCAGTTGATGCGGGTGTCGACGGTCTTGTGCTGGTTACCGCAGGCGCCGGGGGTCATACGGGGCAATTATCCCCCTTCGCTTTCGTAGAGGAGGTGCGCCGCTTTTGGGACGGCGACCTCGTGGTGGGAGGCGGTATCGTCAGCGGGAGAGGGATTAGAGCCGCAGAGATTCTGGGAGCAAACTACGCCTATATGGGAACGCGTTTTATCGCCACCGAAGAGTCTTTGGCAGACCCTCGATATAAGGAAATGGTAGTTACCTCATCGGCCAAGGACATTATTTGCTCCGATGCCATATCCGGGGTGGCGGCAAACTGGTTGCGGCCCAGTTTGATTCAGGCCGGGTATGACCCGGAGCATTTACCCCCCGCCGGGGAAGTCAATGTCGGCGATGCCTCCGGAGATCCCTCTCGGTGGCGGGACATTTGGTCGGCTGGCCAGAACGTCGGTAGCATCGACTCGATATTGCCCATCGCGCGGCTGATTGACGAGTTGGAGCGGGAATATCAACGAGCCTGTGATGCCTGAACTACCGACTAGCGACCCGAGCAGAATTCGCGCACTCACTGCATGCGGACACTGGGGCACGCACACCCTTCACAGCCTGCTGTCCCAGCAGGTCGCCACTCAACCCCATGCACTTGCAGTAGCCGATCAGCCGGAGAAAGAAGCCCTCGTCGGCACACCGTCGGTCCGCCTCAGCTTCAGCGCTCTTGATATCGCAAGTGATGTGCTGGCGGCGCAACTCCTTGAGCGCGGCGCCGGCGCTGACAGCCGCGTGCTCGTGCAACTACCTAATATTGTCGAATTAGTGGTTTGCTTCTATGCCAGCAGCAAAATAGGTGCTGTCATATCACCTTTGCCCGTTCAGTACGGCGCCCATGAAATAGGCTCGCTTGGCGCGACATTGGGCGCAACCCACTTCGTAGGTTGCCGTCATTTTCGCGGTCAGGATCTCGCGGCAGTCGCCGAAAACGCGCTACCCGACATACCCGTTTGGTCAGTCGGCAGCGAACTTGACTGTCTCGCCACCGCCATCGACGAAGCGGTGAGGGCGAGCTTGCGACTTCATCAAGAGCGAATCGTGGATCCAGCCAACAGGGTACTGACCGTCTGCTGGACATCGGGTACCACCGGCACACCCAAAGGCGTTCCTCGATCCGCCAATATGTGGATGGCAACCGCACGGGCTACCGCAGAGGCCGGCGGCTACCAGCCCGGTGAAAAATTATTGAACCCTTTCCC
>CAXPKH010000072.1:0-38909 GCA_964217615.1 Luminiphilus sp. | reverse complement strand
TTGGCAAAGCGCGCACCATCCACGTGGAGCCGCAACTCATACCGATCAGCAAGGTCTCGGTACGGTTCTAATTCTGAAGCGCTGTAAACCGTTCCTGATTCAGTGACATTGGACAAGCTGATAACGGTGGGTTTTGCGTTATGCACGCCGTGCACCGTAGCAACCTCCATGTGCGCCCGCATCGCATGCAGATCGGGCTTGCCTGCCGGACCCGCTACACCTACCAACCGGGCACCGCCGGTATAAAACTCCACAGCCGTATTCTCGTCATTGCAGATGTGCGCGCCTTCGTGGCAGTAAATCGCTCCCCAAGGCGGAGACAGCGCACTCAACGCCAGCGCATTTGCCGCCGTGCCGGTAGACACAAAAAAGACAGCACACTCGGTCTCGAAAATTTGCTGCACGGCTGACTCTGCCATTGAGGTCCAGTCATCCTCACCATAACCGGCGGCGTTACCGCCCGAGAGTACTTGCAGGCGCTCAAGCACCTTCGGGTGCACACCGGTCTGATTGTCAGAGATAAAACTGAGATCACCCACTATCGCGCCCCATCTTCGGAATTCCCTTGCAGAGTATGTTACTCCTCCTTGCCCGGCTGCTCTTGGATCTTTTTTTATAGGAGCACAACCTTGCGTGCAATTAGGGCCCGTCATGACCCTGAGTCAGGCGCGATTCGTGCTATAAGACAATAGCTATGAAGATAGTACTGCCTGCCCTGCGATACTTGTCAGTCGTATCGATTGTCTTGGTGCTTGCGCTGACCGTGACGGCCGTCAGCTTAAATTTAAGCGCCACTCGTCCCGTTTATGAGTGGGCCGCCAGCCGCATCCTAGATCGAGACGTGCAAATAAAGGGCCCCATCAACCTCCGTTTTGGTGCCTCAACAACGCTGTCAATGAACGATATCGCCATTGCCGGTATTGCAGAGGCGGCCCCGGCTTTTGCCAGCATTGGCTCAGTGGTTGTGCGGCTTGCAACGCGACCACTCCTTGATGGGGCACTCCACTTCACGGCTTTTTCAGTCGCTGATGTCAACTTAGTGATCGATATTGATGAACAGGGCCAAGGTAACTGGCCGGGCTACGATGATGAACCGCTTGCGGCCGAGGAGATTTCTACCACCCGTGCTCCTTTTGATCTCCGCGCAACGGACGTACGTGTAGAACGAGCCACAGTCAGTGTTGCAGACGCTCGCAACAACCGGCGGGGAGCGGTGGTTATTGACGCGCTTCAACAGACGCTGGTTAAAGAGGATTTTGAGCTCACCAGTCAGGGCAGTGCGAACAATCTTGCGTATAAAACGACGCTAAGGCTCGATGGCGTTGCATCGCTGTTGGATATCCGCGACTGGGGGGTCGCGTGGTCGGGCACCCTCGGGAGCACCCAATTTCAGCTGTCCACGACCATCCCCTCGCTCGACGACCTGATCCGCGCGGAAATTGACGCGACGATTCACGCCGATAGCGCGAATGAGGTTTTGCATGACTTTGCCTTGGCTCCCATTAATGACGGACCCGTCGAGGTATCTGTCAGCACACGCCAGGGCAAAAACAGGCAACTCATCGAAGTTAACGCCCAATTCGGTGAACTGCAGCTCGTGGGTACCGCCGACCATGCGCTAGCGACGGCGTGGGATTCCATTCATCTGGCAATTCGCGCCGCCGGCCCCAGTCTCTCGCACATCGGCGCACTCTGGGATAAACCCAATCTTCCTGAAACGCCTTTCACCGTTGACCTCCAGGCGTCCTTGGAGGGATCTGAGGTAGACGTTGAAACGCTTCAGCTGACCAGTGAAGCCATCACCCTCTCACTGGCGGGCAAACTCCCCGCCTACCGCTCCCTCGGCACCGGAACCCTGAGCGGAACCATTGATGTTCCCGCAATGGGCGCTTTTGCGAGCCTGCTCGATCTTCCGCGGGAGCTGCAGGGCCCACTCCATGGCACGCTCTTGTTGACCCGAGACCCCGCTGGCACCGATGTGCGCCTCACCAGTCAATCATCAATGCTGGCGCTCGAACTCAGCGGTCGATTAACGCCGGGGGAGACCTGGTCAGGGTCGACACTTCGTTTTTCTGGGAGCAGCACCCAGCCCGACCGATGGCTAGGGCTGCTAATGGACATCCCGCCGGAATTGCCCCCGCTTGCTTTCAGCGGTGAAGCACGTATTCCTTCACCGGAAACCCTCGAAGTGGAGAAGCTCGTTGTACAGATGGAAGAAGACACGTTATCTGCAGAAGGGCTCATTGGCTGGGCCACCGCGCGGCAGGAAACGGCCATTACCCTAACGGCGTACTCTCAGAATTTGCGCACCACCCTGACCCCCTGGGTGCCATCACCCCAAGTGCTCCCTGAGCTTTCGGCCACTGCTATGGCCCAAATCAAGTATGCCGCGACCGACCCGATTCAGATTGAAACAGCGACAGTGTCGGCCGCAGAAAGCCTCTTCCAATTTACCGGAGATCTGGCGTTTGAGAGCGGCGCGCCCGCCTTACGGGGTTTGTGGAAGGTCTCCGTGCCCAGGATTCAACCCCTATTACCCCAAATGAACGTGCCACAACGTTACGAGAGACCACTGAGTTTCAGAGGCGACATCGCTTGGACACCTGGCGCCATTAGCATCGATGTTGACACCAATGGCATCCAGTATGGTTCGATTACCGCCGAGGGCCGCGTATCGGTGGATTTGATCAACCGCAAGGGACAATTCGATGTGCTCGCGAGCACACCGGATGTCAGAGATTACCTCCCCAGCGATGCGCATGGTGCTCACCCGTCCAAGTTGCCAATGAACCTCAATGCCATCGGGGAATGGGACGAGGCGGTGTTGCGGGGCGAAACCCTTCAAGTTGAATCCCCGGATATTCAAATTAACGCAGCAGGTCTGCTTGAACTGTCCAGTCAGGAGTTCACGCGAAGCCACCTCGACGCCGATATCAACATCAATCGCTTAACCGTGCTCCACGACTGGGTCGATTTCCCCTTCCCGGATCAGGGCTTGGCACTCACTGCGGACTTTGATTCCCAAGGCGGCGCCCTGGTGATCAACGCCCTGACCCTGCGTTCTGGAGACAGTGACCTCGCCGTGCGAGGTAAAATTGAGCGCTCGCCCGACATCCAGATGAAACTGGATATCCGCAGTGCGCGCGTAAATATTGATCCTTGGATCGCCGCCGTTCGCGAAGGCCATGATAACGACGGCGAGCAAAGCGGCAGTGTCACCAGCGAGCAGCGGGTCTTGCCCGACTATCCCATACCGACCGACTGGTTCGATTACTTCAGCGCCAATGCTGACCTCACAATCAGAGAATTTGTTGGTCTCCCTAGGCCAGTTTTTAACGTGCAAGGAGTGTTGATAACGGGTGCCGATGGCCTGCGGATCAACAATCTCTCCGCCGAAAACCAACGCGGAGGTGGCGCATCGCTCAGAGGCTCTCTCGTCAAGGGTTCGGATGCCATCCCGCAGCTTGAAGTTGCCATAGAAGGTTTCGATCTGGTGATGGGTATACCCAAAGCCCCTTCTGAGGAAATCGACTCCCTACCCTCCTACGAATTCAAGACTAAAATCAGCGGCGCCGGCAGCACTACCGGCGAATTGGCTACAGATCTGGAGGGATACCTCAGCGCGGTAATGGGATCTGGCAAAGTGCTGAACGCAGGCTTTGATCGATGGACCAACTCTGTTGTGCTGGAATTGTCGCAAGTGCTCAATCCGTTACAGGACCAGAGAGATGTTACGAAAATTAATTGTGCTGCCGCATTTGTCACCATAGAAAGCGGAACACTTGTGGGCAAACCCGCGATTGTTTTGGATACTCCAGATGTGAAGATATCCTCCAATATCACGCTGGATTTAGCTTCGGAGCGGATAAAAGCCAAATTTAAAACGGTGCCGCAAAAGGGATTGGGGTTTAGCGTAAGTAGCGTCTTCAACCCTTATGTCGAAGTCACCGGGACACTGGCCAAACCCCAGATCACAGTGGATCCCGCCAACACGGTGGTGGGAGGCAGCCTGGCTGTTATTACGGGAGGGCTCTCAATTCTGGCGCAGAATGTTGTCGATAGAATGAAAACCAGCGGCAACGTCTGCGCTGAGCGTCTGAATGAGGCCAATGCGGAAATAGCAACGCGCGATAGTCAGAATTAAGCGACCGAACCCTCTATCACGCGGAGATTAATAACCCCCCCCAACTCGCGGATTTTCTCCAGTAGCGAATCCTGCGGTGCACCGTCAAGATCGATGATGTTATAGGCCACGTCACCAATACTCTTGTTCAAAAGATCCGCAACGTTCAGTCCCTCATCACCAATTAAGGTCAAGATATGGCTTAACATGCCAGGCTCATTACGATTGGCTATGGTCACCCGACAGTCCGTCGTGCGCTCGAGCTCAATAGAGGGAAAGTTCACTGAATTGCGGATGTTCCCGTGCTCGAGGAAGGCTTTAAGCTGACTGGCCGCCATCACAGCACAATTCTCCTCGGCTTCCGCGGTACTGGCGCCAATATGCGGCATAAGTAACGCATCCTGTCGTCCGAGAAGCAGGGGATTAGGAAAATCAGAGACATAAAAACGCAGTTGCTTGGCGTCCAGAGCGGTCACGATTGCCTGCGTGTCCACAATCTCTTCTCGGGCAAAATTAAGTAGACAACTCCCTTTTCTGAAGTGTCCCAACATCTCCTTGTTGATCAGTCCGCGCGTAGAGTCCAGAACAGGCAGGTGCAGACTCACAAAGTCACTGCGACTGAACAGTGACTGCATATTCTCCATCCGCTGTACCTCGCTGGGTAAGCGCCAGGCCGCCTCCACCGACAGCGCGGGATCGTAGCCGACTACCTGCATCCCGAAATCCAACCCGAGTCGCGCTACCAAACTTCCGATGGAGCCCAAACCCACAACGCCCAGTGTCTTTCCGGCGAGCTCTGCGCCCGCAAACCGTTTCTTTTCCTGCTCCATCAGCGTATTCATTGCTTGGGCAGACATGCTGGGATCCTGTGACTGAGCAAAGGCAATGCCGCCCACAATATCTCTCGAGGCCAGTAGCATAGCGGCGGCAACCAACTCTTTGACCGCATTGGCGTTGGCGCCGGGGGTATTGAAAACTGGGATGCCGCGCTCGCTACAGAGTGCAAGCGGAATATTATTAACGCCGGCCCCCGCTCGCGCGATCGCAGTTACCGATGGAGGGATCTCATCGGCTTGCAACTTGTGACTGCGCAGCAGCAAGGCATCGGGGTGCGCAATGTCGTGCCCTACCTCATAACGATCGCGCTCAAAGCGCTCGAGGCCCCGTGGGGAAATCGTGTTGTACGTCTTGATTAGGTGCATTGTCTGGCGTCGATTTTTCAGGGGTGCGCATTGTGCGACATTGTTGACGCCGATGCGAGTGATTGGGGCGTTAAATCAGCGTCACCTCGCCTGCCAGGTCCTCCTTAACAACATCCCTGATCGCATCGGCCAGTTGCCTGAAGGATACGCGAGAAGGAGATCGCCGCCGCCATGCCAGAGCATGATCCCGACTCATGGTAACGCCCTCCACGTCGGTGATGCGCGGGGTGTCAGAGTCACCAATTTCTGACGCCACATACAGAGCGGGCAGGAAAGAGATTCCCATACCCATCACCACCATTTGTCTCAATGTATCGAGAGAAGTTCCCTCGAAATCGCGGTTCACCGTTGCGCCCAGACTCTCGCACAAATCACTCACCTGTTTGTGGTAGAGATGTTGCTCGTCAATCGTCAGCACAGATTCACCAACCAGATCGCCGCCGGTTACAGATGTCTTGGAGGCCAAAGGATGCTCCAACGGTACTGCTAGCTTGACGGGCTCCCTAAACAAGGGAGCAATCTCCAGTTCATCGCCGTGTAATGGCAAGGTTGTGAGCACCACGTCATGCACCGCCGACTTTAATTCTGCGCCGAGTTGAGCCGGCGTCGACTCTCGTACATACAACCGAAGATTCTCAAACCGCTGGTGGAGTTGCGGCAGTACGCGAGGCAAAAGGTAGGGCCCTAGCGTGCGCGTCACGCCCATACGGTAAACGCTGTCGCTGGAAACACCACGCGCCTGATCAAAAAAACTTTTCAACTCCTCTGCAATTCGCCGAGCACGCGGCAGCAACTCCCGCCCCACGGGCGTCAAGATGACCCCATTGCGCTGCCTTTCAAAAAGCGTCGCCCCCAGCACTTTCTCCATTGAGGCGATC
The DNA here is from genome assembly GCA_964217615.1 of Luminiphilus sp. Classification (GTDB taxonomy): domain Bacteria; phylum Pseudomonadota; class Gammaproteobacteria; order Pseudomonadales; family Halieaceae; genus Luminiphilus. The sequence goes on along the minus strand of CAXPKH010000072.1, from coordinate 32,706 downwards.
TGTACTGTCAGCGTAGGCTGAGTCACACCCAAACGATCAGCGGCACGACGGAAGCTACCGGCGTCTGCGATCGCCGCAAAATAACGAATTTGCCTAAAGCTCAACTGCTCCGGTTGCATCATGATCCTCTCTCTCAACGCGCTGAGGTGTGCACACACTTTGGGAAAAACTGCGAGACAGCGACCGCCTACAGCGCTGAAACCAAACAGCCGCCATATTATAGAAAAAAACTATCACAAAATATCGTGATTTATCATTTATCTATCACGTACAACCGCGTACAACATCGGCCTCATCAGGCTAGTACTGGACACTTACAGAGGTAATCACCGCAATGAAAGAAATTGTCGAAGGAGTCATTCGCTTCCAGCAGGAGCAGCAGCCGGCCAAGCAGGCGCTTTTTGACCAATTGGCGGGCGCACAATCACCGGATACATTGCTGGTCACCTGCGCTGATTCGCGAATAGACCCCGGACTGATTACCCAAACCTCCCCCGGAGATCTCTTTGTTTGCCGCAACGCGGGAAATATTGTGCCGCCCCTTCCCGACTACAGTGGCGACATCGCCGCGTCAGTGGAGTTTGGGGTAGCCGCTCTGGGCGTGAAGCACATTATCGTAATGGGCCATACCGACTGCGGTGCGATGAAGGGCGCAATGAACCGTGAAGCCGTCGCGAGCCTACCCAAAGTTTATGAGTGGCTGGGCTACGCCAGTGAGGCTGCAGCCGCCGCCGCAGATAACGACGAGAACCCATTACTCGCAGTTACGGAGGCAAATGTGCTGCTGCAGTTACGACACCTTCTCACCCACCCTGCTGTGGCGGCGGGACTGGAAGCAGGTGAACTCGACTTGCATGGCTGGGTGTACCACATTGGCACAGGCGTGGTTACCTGCCATGACCCAGCGACCAACCAATTCGTCCCCGTCGCGGATCATTACGCTGATCTGCTCTCCTAAATTCAGACTGAAGCCGGAGGCTTTCCTGTGACCCGTTTCTTTGATTTTTCGCACCTTCGCGGCGACATTTTCGGCGGTCTAACCGCCGGCGTGGTCGCGCTTCCTCTGGCGCTCGCATTTGGTGAGGCCTCGGGCGCAGGCCCCATCGCCGGAGTCTATGGCGCAATTCTCGTGGGATTTTTCGCCGCGCTGTTTGGTGGCACGCCCTCACAAATTTCAGGCCCCACAGGCCCCATGATTGTAGTTTTTGCCGGTGTCTTTGCCTCGCTGAGCGGCGATGTCTCTCTGGTGTTCGCCACCGTGGTCCTCGCCGGCGCACTCCAGATCGCCTTCGGCGTTTTAGGCTTTGGGCAGTACATCAGGTTAGTGCCATACCCAGTGGTATCGGGCTTTATGAGCGGTATCGGTTGCATCATTATCGCCTTGCAACTCGCGCGGCTATTTGGGCACGAACCTGCAGAGAGCGGCACCATTCCGGCGCTCATGGAAGTCCCCACCGCCGTAACAAACCCCAATATGGGTGCCTTGGGTGTGGGACTGTTGACCCTCGCTATTGTCTTTTTCTGGCCCAGCAATTGGGGACGTTATTTGCCCGGGCCGCTGGCCGCCTTGATCACGGGCACTTTGGTCAGCCTTGCACTGACCGGCGTTCCGATATTGGGCGCTATCCCTACGGGCCTGCCTGACTTTATCGTGCCCTCGTTCTCCAGCGCTACCATCCTCATTGTCTTTGAGGCGGCGATCATTCTCGCAATTCTGGGAGCCATAGACAGCCTGCTGACATCACTGGTTGCCGACAACATGACCCGGACTCGCCACCACTCCAACCGAGAACTGATTGGTCAGGGCATCGGCAACATGGCCGCCGGGTTCTTTGGCGGTATTCCGGGCGCAGGTGCGACCATGAGAACCGTGGTCAACATCCGCACGGGTGGGGTAACCAAGATCTCCGGCATGTTGCACAGCCTTTTGCTGCTGGCGGTTGTATTGGTGTTGGCGCCGCTGGCGTCGAAGATACCCCATGCGGTACTGGCGGGGATCCTCGTCAAAGTCGGCTATGACATTATCGACTGGTCTTATCTCAGGCGCGCACATCGCGGGCCGCGTTTTGATTTACTGTTGATGGTTATGGTGCTCAGTCTGACGGTTTTCGTAGACTTGATTACGGCAGTCGTTGCCGGTGTGGTCGTGGCGGCGATAGCGTTCGTCAAGCAGGTGGCCGATGAACAATTGGCATCTGCTGCAGGCGCTTCAGAGGATCCCACCGAGGGGCTGTCTGACGAGGAGACCGCTTTGCTGGAGGAATGCGGGAGCCGACTCACCTATTTCAACTTTGGCGGCCCTCTGAGTTTCGGGGCAGCCGCTGATTTGGGTCATCAGGTGAGAGAGCGTCTTAGCCCGAAACACCATACCTCGCTTGTGCTCGACTTTGGCAGAGTACCCTTCATGGACGTGTCGGCGGCGCGCGCCGTTGAAACGATTGCGCTGGACGCCGTCCACGCCGGCAAGCATTTGTATCTTTGCGGCATCAATGGAGCGGTTGCAGCAAGCCTGGAAAGTCTGGGCGTCAACGAACATCTCTCTGATGAACACCGCTACGTATCGCGGGTAGAGGCGCTGCAAGCGGCGCGTGACTGGATCTTTGATAACCTGCCGGAAACAGCAACACCGAGTGCCAGCGCTACGGGTAAAACCGCGTCCGCTTGATACACTACCGCCTCCTTCAGTGCTCAGGGAGGCGTTCAAATGCGCAGTGTTTTATTGATCATCGGCGCGACTTTGGCGTTGTTTGGCTGCGCTCCGGAGAATAGTAGTGGCTTTGACACCCACATCGCGCCAGAGGCGATGCTGGTCGATGTGCGCACTGCCGAAGAGTTTGCTTCGGGACATTTTCCGGGTGCGGTCAATATTCCCTACGATCAGATCGTCGAGGGTTTGTCCGCGAGGTCAGTACCTGCAGACACGCCTCTGGTGCTCTACTGCCGCAGCGGGACCCGGTCGGGAAAGGCCCTAAACACATTGCAAACGGCGGGATTTTCGCGCGCGCAAAATGCAGGTGACTTGCAAACGCTGCTGGCGGTTCATCAAAAGACCCTAGTCACTCCCACACAGGGGGTACAGTAGAACGCAGCCACAAGGTTGCACCTAGCCCACTCTCTTTCATCGAGAATAGAGCCTCTTCGCGGGCGATGCGGTGCTAACGGCTTTGGTCATCTGCCGGCTTAGACAGCGCTGCAAACTGCGCGAGCGCATCTTCGGGTAACCGATCCACGCCTTGTCGGTATTGTTGGGCGCATGCGGTATAGAAACGGGCATTGAGCCGATTGGCATCACCACAGTCCCGGGTGGCAACGAGTTTCCCCGGCACACCCGCAATCACCGAGTTGGGTGGGAATACTTTGTTCTCCGTGATGATGGTATGTCCGGCGACAATCGAATTCTCCCCTATCTTTGCGCCATCCATGATGGTGGCATTGATGCCAATCAGACAACGATCACCGATTTCGCAACCGTGAAGCGTTGCGTGGTGTGTGATGGAGCAGTCTTCACCGATAACGGTGGGTGAAGCGATGCCCACATGGATCATCACGAAGTCCTGAATATTGGTGCGTGCCCCAATACGTATCTCATAGGTTTCTGCGCGCGTGACCGCGTTGGGCCATATTGAGGCACCCGGCCCGACGTAAACCTTGCCATAGAGCCAAGCGCTCTCATGGATAAAGGCTGGATCGTCTAGGGTGACATGTTCACCAATGTGTCCCATGCTGTGGACTCCCACTTCGTTTTTCTGGAGCGCTCATTTTGTCACGTTGCGTAATGGTACGTTAGGGGTTGCGGCAAATTTGAAAGACACAAACCACAGCGAGGCTAGCGAGCGCCGCGCCTTAAAATTGGGACTGAGCGCAGTCATGCTCTGGAGCACGGTCGCCACCGCATTCAGCATCAGCCTGCGATACCTGACGCCACTGCAACTCGTTACGCTCGCCAGCGCTGTCAGCTGGTGCTTTTTATCGCTGCGACTTTTGCAACCGGCAAGGTGGCAAGCACTGCGCGCCACCGCCATGCGGGAAAGACTGTTGGCTCTCGCGGTTGGCTGGCTCAACCCAGGCCTCTATTACCTGGTGTTATTTGCTGCCTATGACCGATTGCCCGCGCAGGAAGCGATGGCTATCAACTACAGCTGGGGCATCACACTCGCGCTCATCGCCGCACCACTCCTGGGTCAAAAACTCACGCTCCACTCGCTACTCACCAGCGGTATCAGCTATTTCGGCATCATTATCATCGCCACCCGGGGGGAGCCGGGGGCGCTGAATTTTGCACAACCCGACGGTATCGCGTTGGCGCTCTTGAGCACGCTGATCTGGAGCCTCTATTGGGTGATCAACGCCCGAAAGACCATGGACCCGGAGGTGCAGCTGTTTTTGAACTTCACCGGTGCGCTGCCCCCACTGTGTGCGCTGGTGTGGTACCACGGGGCCGCCCTCCCTGCATCGTGGCAGGGTTGGGCTGGTGGGCTTTATGTGGGCCTTTTCGAAATGGGGGTCGCCTTCGTCCTCTGGATGGGTGCCATGCAGGCCACGCGGTCGACCATCCGTATTTCCAGCCTTATTTTTTTGTCTCCGCCCCTGTCTCTCCTGTTCATCCGGCTCATCGCAGGTGAGCCCTTGAGGCTTTACACGCTCGCAGGCCTACTGCTGATCCTCCTCGGACTCTGGCTTCAAAGGCGCGCCGACCTCTGACCTTCGCTCGGGTTGGTAGCCGACAAAAATGCGATCCCCCGGCTTCCATGCCGCGATGCCTGTGGCGTCCTCAAGCGAATCCCATTGAAACTTTACCTCGCCACGCGTCGTGTCAATCTCAAGTATCTTGGCCGCCATGTGGGTGCGAGCAGTCGCTGACTCGAGCATGTCGGAAGTGGCGCCCTGGGCAACTACGCGTCCCGCGTCCATTCTCAGCGTCGTGTGGGTCAGAAGATTGAGTTCATCCGTTGAATGAGACACGCAGATGAGGGGCACTTGCTCACGTCGCAGCCAGTCTGACAACTGCGAGGCGACCTGCCGACGGTGGTAACGGTCGTTTGCGGATAGCGGTTCATCAAGCAACAGCAGCTGTGGCCGCCGCAACAGCGCCTGCACCAGCGAGACCCGCTGCCGCTCACCCCCAGAGAGCGCTTCAACCGGTCGCGCCATCAAATCTCCGACATGGAAGTCCTCGGCAATGGTTGCCAGCTGATGCTGTGATAATTCCGAGGGAGCGCGCGCCACGGCAAACCGGAGATTTTGAGAGACCGTCATCTCAGGTAACAACCGTGCGTCCTGAAAAACCACTCCCAGCTGGCGCTGATGGGTAGGCACGCTGATACCCTTGGCGCTATCAGTCCAAACGCGCGCCCCCCACTGTAAATGCCCAGTAAAATCGGGCTCCAACCCGGCAATGATGCGCAGCAGTGTTGTCTTGCCCGCGCCGGTCACTCCCTGCAGGCCGACTGGCTGATCCAAACCCAAATCGAGCTGCACCTGCAACGTGAAGGCCGACCGCCTGAGGCAGCCATCAATAATGAGTCGCTGAGTCATTCGCGAACCACCGCAGCGTTTTGTCCTGCTACGCGATAAACCAGCCACAAGGAAAGAAAGGAAAACCCCATCAATCCCGCTGCGAGCACATGTGCCGCATCGTAGTTGAGCGTTTCCACGTGCTCGTAAATCGCAATCGAGAGAACCCGCGTCTCTCCGGGGATGTTGCCGCCCATCATCAGCACAACGCCGAATTCGCCAATGGTATGGGCAAAGGTCAGCACACTACCCGTGAGAAAACCTCGCTTGGCAAGTGGCAAGACGACGTTGAAAAAACAATCCCAAGGCGATGCTCCCAGCACCGCAGCTGATTCTCTGACAGACATCGGCACTGCGCGAAACGCGCTTTGCAGTGGTTGAACCATGAAGGGCAATGAATAAATGACAGACGCAAGCACCAGCCCACTGAAGGAGAATGTTAATGATTCGCCAGTCACTCGAACCCACATCCCGCCGATCAGACTGTCGGGATTAAGCATCACCAGTAAATAAAAGCCGAGCACGGTCGGCGGTAAAACCAGTGGCATGGCAACCAAAGACTCGATGACAGCGCGCAATCGTGAGCGAGCGTTGGCTAACCACCAAGCCAGCGGCGTGGCTAACAGCGCCAGCAGTAGCGTTGTGACGCCAGCCAGTAGCAGAGTGAGCAGCACCGCTTGCAAATCCGTATTCACCGTGTCGTATGCTCCGCGGGAAGCTGATATCCATGGGAAACGAGCAATGCTTGGATCGGCGCCGCGAACAGCTGCTCCACCCACCAACGCGCCGCTGGATTGCCCTCCGCACGCTTCATCAAAACCAGATCCTGTTGGATCGAAGCGTTGGGAGACAACCAAAGGATCGATTGATCATCCACTGCCAACTGCCCCTTGCGCGCGAGTGCAGCAATCGAAGCCCGCGCAACAAAACCGGCGCTCACCTGATTTTGAGCGACCATACCTGCAACCAAATTCACATTATCCACTCGCACCACACCTGCCAGCCACTCCGCATCGAACCCGGATTGCTCCAACAGGGACCACGCGACGACACCGTAGGGAGCCAACGCGGGGTTGGCAAGACACACGGTCTGCGGGTTCAGCTCACGCAGATCGTCAATTACAATGGGCTGCGCTCTGCCAGGCCACCACAGCCCCAATGCGCCCAGAGCGTAGGTTCGCCGGGCACTGGGATGCGCCAGCCCTTTCTCAATCAACATGAGCGGCCTTGCCTCATCAGCGGCCATCACGACGTCGAAGGGCGCGCCATGCAAGGCTTGGCTCACCAGCTTACCCGACGATCCCGAGACAATCGTAAACCGGTGTGGCGATGTTGACTCAAGGCGCTCAGCGATAACCTGAGCCGTCTCCCGAAAATTGGCGGCGACGGCGATCGTCGCCTCGGCCGAATAGCCCAGTTGACCCCATAGGAACAGCCCCATCGTCAGGCACCATCGACCGAACCCACTACCACTGCGCGAACGAAACAACGCCTGTGTGTCGCGAATGGCATTCAACTCAGGCAACGCCCAATTCCACCAGTCGTTGCGAAAGGTAGCGCTCAGCGGTGTAGCGCTGAGACAGCATGACCTCAGGTCGGGGATGAAGAAACAGAGGCATCGACATGCGGCTTTGGCGCCCATGATTCTCCGCAGAGGCGACAACCCGATGGGTGGCCGAGGGCAAATAGCCCGCGGTCGCTTCCTGTAGCATATCGCCTACATTAACGATCAATTGTTCTGGTTTTTGGGGCACCGCAACCCACTCTCCGTTCCCCAATTTCAACTCCAATCCCGGACCGTCTGCGGCGGGTAGCAGTGTCAGAAGGTTGATGTCCTCATGCGGCGCCGCGCGCAACCCCATGCTGCTCACCGGCATGGGAGGATAGTGCGTAATGCGCAACATTGACTGTGTGCTTCCCCTGATCATGCTCTGCAAGGATTCGGATAACCGTGCGCTGATGGGCTCAGGCAACTGCGCTGCCAGATGGCTTAACAACGTCGCGCCCAGCGCTACAGCCTCGTCAAAGTAGGCGAGAAGATCGCCGCGGTGCGTATCTGGGCACCGCCCCCAGGGATAAAACTGGAAGTACTCCTTGTAATCGCGTTGGATATACCCTTTGGCATGCTCCGCGAGATCGACTGCGAAGTAGCCATCCTGCCCCAACGAATCCGAGGCATATTCCTGCGGACCGCCCTCATTAAAAAACACCTGCCATTGGCGATAGATGCGCCACACTCGCTCCAGATTGAGCGGATGATCAACAATCACCGCAAAACCAAACTGTTGTAGCGATGAAGCCAGTTGAAGCGGAAATTGCGGGTGGCGGTAAGACAGTGGCAATAGTTCAGAAGCCGTGGTCATCGTCTGTGGCCTATGAGGCGGCCAATGAGAGAAAAAAGCCCGCCAGCGCCGCACTCATCAGGTTTGCCAGGGTGGCCGCTATCAACGCCCGCAAGCCGAAGCGCGAAATATCATCGCGCCTTGCCGGCGCTAACGCTCCCAAGCCACCCAGCAGGATCGCGATGGATGAAAGATTAGCGAACCCGCAGAGGGCGAAGATGATAATCGCCTGGGTATGAGGCGCAACCTGAGTCATTACCTCGCTAAACGCCACGTAGGCGACGAACTCATTCAGAATAAATTTCTGACCGATCAGGCTGCCCGCGAGCTGCGCGTCTTCCCAAGGGACCCCGAGGGACCACGCCAAAGGGCGCAGCAAACTGCCAAGGAGATACTCCAACGTGAGACTCTCGACCCCCAGCACCTCTCCCGCTGCGCCGAGCAGGCCGTTGAGCAGCGCGATAAGTCCGATGAACGCGAGTAGCATGGCGCCTATCGCGCTCGCCATTTGCAAACCATTCATCGCGCCCTTGGCCGCTGCATCAATGACATTCACATATTGCTCTTCGGCCAGGCGCTCACCCGGGACAGGCTCAATCGGTACCTCGCTCTCGGGCTCCATCAGTTTGGCCATCAAAAAACCACCCGGCGCTGCCATAAAACTGGCAGCCAAGAGGTATTCCAACGGAATCCCGAGTGCGACATAGCCCGCCATGACCGATCCGGCTATTGAGGCCAAACCCCCTACCATCACGGCAAAGAGTTCCGACCGGGTCATACCACCAATGTAAGGGCGGACCACCAACGGCGCTTCGGCCTGCCCGACAAAAATGTTAGCGGCGGCAGACAACGATTCCGTATGACTGGTGCACAAGAGGGCGCGCAGCCCCCCACCGATGATGCGAATCAACCATTGCATGACTCGCAGGTGATACAGCACGGCAATGAGCGCGCTGAAGAAAATAACGACGGGCAAGACATTAAAAGCAAAAACAAAGCCCAAGGAACTCGAGGGCTCAACAAGGCCTCCGAACACGAAAGTGATGCCCGCTCTACTGTATCCCAGTAGCGCGGAGACGTATTCCGAGGCTGCAGCCAGAACGAAGATGCCAGCGTCGGTGAACAGCGCAAAAAAACCCAAGCCCGCCTGCAACACAAACGCAAGGCCCACGGTCCGGTAACGAATAGCATCGCGATTGGAGGACAACCCCACCGCCACAGTCAGGAGAAACACCACGCCCAACAGGCTGACCATGCCCGAAGCCTCTAATGAAAGCCTTACTGTACCTCGCAGACCCTTCGCTGGACACTGGCGGCTTCAATATCGCATCCGCACGCAGTGCGTAGCGGCACCGAACCGCCAATCAAAGCGCGGCATCAACCGGTTGTGCGAGCTAACGCTTAGGCGAGGCGCTCGATCGCGTATATCATTACCGATAAGCTTATATAGCTGGTAAAAAATAATCCGAAATTATTTAAAAAGTGGTTAAAACCGTTTTTCATCCTATCATCCTCCCTGAAACCCGCTCTGGGATCCGAGCGGACGCGAATAATAGGTTAAATCTATAGGGTTGGGACCCAAAAATCTGTTGTTGCGCATGAAAAGATAACTAAAAATTAATTTTTATTATATTACATAACTTATGGTTATTTATTTAGTTCCGGCCGCTTCTGACGCACCCTCCTAGCTGCCGGGATTTAGTGGAACTCCCGTTTGACATCCATCAACGCCCCGTAAAATAGCGCGCCGAAGACCGAGACGCTGGCGGCTAAATAAAAAACCGCATCCCAGCCACCGGACCAGTCCTGGATCCATCCAGAGACAAAAACTGATGCGCTGGAGGACACCGCGGCGAGCGTATTGGTGACGCCCATGAGCAGACCCGCCTGGTTCGGCGCAATATCGAGGTGATTGGTCGCAAATCCACCGATGGAGAATGCCGTCAGCGCGTTACTGATCGTGATGACCACCACACTGACTACCAGAGAATCGGTCAGCGTCACGGCCAGCATCGCAGAGGTAATACCGACAAAAGCAACAGTTTGCATCACGCGGCGAACCGAGCGTCGGTCGTGGCCTCGAGACACCAGTCCGTCGAACAACCTGCCGGCCAATGGCGCCATTACCAGCGAAACGACTGTCGGCGCGAGCGCCAAAAACCCCGCTGTCTGCAGATCTGCTCCCAGCTCCTGACTCACAAAGGTTGGAAACCAGGACAGGATGAGATAGAGCGACCAATTGATACTGATGTGGGCAATGGCGATCGCCCACACCGCCCGGGAGCGTATCATGCGACCGATCGTGAGTCTCGGAAAGTGCCCCTCCTGGCCCGACGCTTGCGATCCTGTGTCAAGCGCACCCGCAGTCACCGAAGTCACGGCAGCGTCCCAATCCGGTGGCGGGCTGGGCCGAGACTGGGCGGTGACTATCCAGAAAATGAACCAGATCACACCGACAAACCCATACAAGTAAAAAGCGCCCTGCCAAGACCACACACTGATCAGCCAAGGCGTGCAGATCAAAGCGATCACACTGCCTCCCGCAATACCGGAATTCATAAGCCCGACAGCAGAGGCGCGACGATCGGGGTGTATCCATTGGGAGTACAGGGCATAGATGGATGGCCAGGTCACCGACTCGGCGACGCCCATGAGAAATCGACAAGCCAATAGCGCGCTGATGCCTAACATTGCCGCCGCCGGTGTCAGCAGAGTAAACAGCGACCAGAAAATGACGCCGAGGCCCAGTACCCACTTACCGCCGAAACGATCAGAGAGGTAGCCCGCCGGAATTTGTAATATCAGATAACCCACAAAAAAGGCGGACATGACCGCCCCCTGAAGGGTCGCGGACCAGCCGTACGCCTCGGCCATGGGGATGATGGCGATGGAGATGGCGATGCGGTCGATCATGCAAATGTAGACCGCCAGGACCGTCATGGCGATCACGTTGCGAGCGCCCGGCGGCGAAGCGCTAGCTGAGGGTGCAGATGCCGTCATTGGGGGCCTGTGCATTGCGCAACCCTGAGTTATCGCTCAGAGGCTTGCTGCCGTTCACCGATGCCGGGCTCGGAGAGCGTTACCACCCATGCGATTAAGCCAGACTCGCGAGCATGTCCCGACTGTAGGCTTGCAATCCCGCAGTGTCTCCCGAGCGGACAATCTTTGGCCAGTCGGCGTTGGCAATCAGTGCCCGACCGACCGCGACCAGATCAAAATCCCCGCGGTCCATCATCTCCAACAGACGATCAATGGACGCCGGCTCACTGGCTGCGCCCTCACCCTCGGCGGGTTGGGTAATAAAATCCTGATCAAGGCTCACGCTACCCACTGTGATGGTAGGCATACCCGTGAGCTTCTTGACCCAGCCCGCCAGATTCAGGTCCGAGTCCTCAAATTCGGGCTCCCAAAAGCGTCGCTGACTGCAGTGGAAGGCGTCGATGCCTGCGTGAATCAGCGGCGTTAAAAATGCCTCCAGCGCTTGTGGCGTTGGCGCCAGACGCGCCGTGAAATCTTGCTGTTTCCACTGCGACCATCGAAGAATCAGCGGGAAATCCGGGCCCACCTCCGCGCGACAGGCCTCAATGACCTCCACCGCGAATCGGCCACGCGCCGCCATGGAGCCTCCGTAGCCATCGGTTCGCTGGTTGGTGCCCTCCCAAAAAAACTGGTCAATCAAGTAGCCGTGAGCGCCGTGGAGTTCCACGGCATCAAAACCCAATTTCTGTGCATCTCGAGCCCCCTCCGCAAAACTCCGAACCACATCGTCGATGTCCTGCTGGCACATCACATGTCTCGTCACTTTACCGGGGACATTCATCCCCGAAGGGGTGTAACCATCCACATCGCCCTCGGGCATCACCCCCCGTTTACGCATCCCCCCACAGTGCCATAGCTGCGGCGCGATCTTACCGCCCGCGCTGTGAACCGCGTCCACCACTCGCTTCCATCCAGCCAATCGCTCCTCGCCATGAAAGTACGGCACATTCTCATAGCCGTTAGCGGCGATATGATTCGGACACGTGCCCTCGGTAATAATCAGCCCCACACCGCCCGCTGCGCGACGTCGGTAGTATTCAGCCGACGCTTCACTGGGAACATTATCGGGTGATTGGTTGCGGGTCATCGGCGCCATCACCACACGATTTTCCAGCTCGAGGGATTTCAGAGAAAACGGATTGAATAGGCTGTCGATCGCAGACACAGGCCACCTCTTGTCAAATACGTTTTGGGGAGGATTCGCGTGCGTCGGACCGGAGAGAAGCGCTCAGGGGAAGTACGGTGAATCCGTCGGGCAGACTACCCTAAATACTCACGGTGCGCTCCCCCGCAATCGCTCTGCGGCGGACCAAATGCGGGTTGACAGGGCTGTCGTGCGCGCGGTGATTCCTGGCTTTTACCAACCCGCGATAGCGTATTGGTAAGGCCCGCTATCGAGTCAGCTTGCATATCCCGATGGGAACTTTTGTTGCCAGTGCCAGGCGCTGGCGATAATGCGCTCTAGGTCGCCGTACTGTGGCTGCCACCCCAGCTCTCTGCGAATAAGGTCACTGGAAGCGACGAGTCTGGCAGGGTCTCCCTTTCTCCTTGGACCAATCTCTGCGGGTATCGCTTTGCCCGTGACGCTTCGTGCCGCATCGATCACCTGCTTGACACTGAAGCCCTCTCCGTTCCCGAGATGGTATGTCCGGTTGCCGCCCTCCAAGACACCTAATGCCAGCACATGGGCCTCGGCGAGATCTAACACGTGCACGTAATCCCGGATGCAGGTGCCATCGGGCGTGTCGTAGTCGTCACCAAATACCGTAATACTCTCGCGGCGACCCGCCGCCACCTGTAAAACCAAGGGAATCAGATGGGTCTCGGGCTCATGGTGTTCGCCTCGCATTTCGCTGGCTCCAGCCGCATTGAAATAGCGCAGACTGGCATAACGCAATCCCCGGGCTTCCGACACCCAGTGCAAAGCGCGCTCCAACGCCCACTTCGATTCTCCATAGGGACTTCCCGGTGAAATGCTGCTCTGCTCGTCGATCAACGCAGCCGCGGGCTTGCCAAACAAATTGGCCGTGGACGACAGAATGAATCGGTCCACCCCTGCTTCCACACAGGCCTCAATCAGATTAAGCCCATTGACTACGTTGTCGCGCAAATAGGGAAAAGGCTGTTCCATCGATTCGCCCACGAGTGACCGCGCCGCAAAGTGCATCACCGCATCGGGTCGATGCGCGGCCATCGCCGCCTGAATTTCATCGGGAGAGGAGAGATCACCGCGCACCCAGGACGCCGCCTCGGGGACAGCGTCGCGATGCCCCTGAAAGAGGTTGTCAAAAACCACCACCTCGTGGTCGTGCGCAAGCAAAACCTCTGCGGTGATACTGCCAATGTAGCCGGCACCGCCGGTTACCATCACTTTCATGTACTGTCCTCGATATAACGCCCTAACGGAGTGCTTAACGGCACGTCTGCGATTATTTCGGGCGTTGCAAGCGCCTTTTTAATTAAACCCTGAACAAACCGAGCGCGCTGCTCAGCACCCTCATTACGCGCCGAGCGCCTGTCGGAGTCGGGCGGCGGCGGCCTCTGGCGTGAAATCGCGCTGTGCCTCGCTCAGCATTTCGTAACCCACCATGTACTTGCGCACCGTAGCGGATCTCAGTAACGGCGGATACACATGCGCATGCAGTTGCCAGTGAGGAAAATCATCGTTACCAGGGGCGCCATGCCACCCCATGGTGTAGGGACACGGCGCATCAAAGAGCTGGTCGTAACCACTGAGCAATCGCTTCAATATGTTAGCCAGAGATTGACGTTCTGTGGGACTCAGCGAGTGGAGGTGATCTATGTGGCGTCGAGGTAAGACTAAGGCCTCAAAGGGCCAGACCGCCCAATAGGGCACGACCACGCACCAATCCGCATTGCTCACTACCAGCCTCTCGCCGCTCGACTCCTCGTGCTTCCTGTAGGTTTCGAGGAGTACCTCCCCCGCGGATTCAAACCAGTTTGACTGCTGAACTGACTCTTTCAGCGCTTCGTTTGGCAGGGTATCCACCGCCCAAATTTGCCCGTGCGGGTGCGGATTGGAGCACCCCATCATGGCCCCTTTATTCTCGAACACCTGAACCCAACCGTGCGCTTGTCGCAACGCCGCCACCTCTTCGCCCCATAATGCAACCACCGCTAGGATCTCCGCCTCAGACAGCTGAGAAAGCGTTTTCGAGTGGTCAGGGCTATAACACAGTACGCGGCAGCGCCCGGCAACGGGCGCGGATTGAAAGAGCTCACCGCCCTCATCGGGTGACCCAGTGGGTGCCCCAACGGATGCAAATTCAGACGCCGGCAATACGGCGGGGAAATCGTTATCAAACGCCCAGGGCGACTGGTAATCTGGGTTGCGCTGACCCTCGGCGCGCGAATTACCCGGGCAGAGGTAACAAGCGGGATCATACGCGGCAATCGTATCGGATGACTGTGTTGCCCGCTCTCCCTGCCAAGGCCGCGTCGCTCTCTGAGGTGATACCGTGATCCAGTCCCCGGTCAGTGCGTTACGACGCCGGTGCGGCCTGTGCTCAAACGGATCGGTCATAGGGCTAGATTCATCTCCCGGGCTCCTGAAACCGCCTCCGCGGTAAAACAACGGGTCGGCTTGCCGGTGTACTGGCTATAGCCGCGGCAAATCGACTGCGCCACAGCATCAACCTCTTCTCTGCGAACAAGAGCAATGACACATCCACCGAAGCCACCGCCGGTCATTCTTGCGCCCAGCACACCCGCTTCCGCCTGTGCCAACGCGACCAAGTGATCGACCGGCTCACAGGATACGGCAAAATCATCCCGCAACGATTCATGACTCTCTGTCAGCAGGACACCCGCGCGCTGTGCATCGCGCGTGGTCAGCGCCTCCGCCATCTCATGCACGCGGCGGTTTTCTGTTATCACGTGCCGAGCCCGCTTAAGAAGCACCGGGTGATCCTCTAGCGCACTCAATTGGTCAATTCCCGCGAACCGGAGACTGCTGCATCCCAGTGTTGCCGCGGCCAGCTCGCACTCTGCTCGACGCTCCGCATAGGCGCTACTCGCCAGGGCATGTGACACCCCGGAGTGAACCACTAGCACAACGACGTCCGACCCCAAACAGGGCACAAAAGCCACCGTCTCGTCGCGACAATCCAATAACAACGCATGCTCTGCGCGTCCTCTCTCAGAGACGGTCTGATCCATCATGCCACAGGGCACCCCCGCATAATCGCGCTCAGCGCAAATGCTCGCCGCTATCCGCAGTTCCGAGGTCTTGATCTGGGTGGTCGCTGCTTCAATCAAATGCGCAGTAGCAATCTCAAGGGCAGCACTGCTGGATAGTCCCCCGCCCAGGGGCACACTCGATACGGCCACCATATCCAACGCCGGGCAGACCACACCGTGGCTGCGATATTCGCTGATCACCCCCTCCAAATAACGCACCCAGCCTACAGGGTGGGGTTGTGCATCCCGTGATGCTTCATCTTGAAAAACCAGTGTCGCCTGCTCCCCTAGCGCAGCACTGAACACGTTAATCGAGCCAGACACAGGTCCCGGCGCCGCCGACAGTAAGGTGTAACGATTAATTGCAATGGGCAGTACCCAACCTTGATTGTAGTCAGTGTGCTCTCCAATCAGATTGATCCGCCCCGGCGCTACACTCGTCCACGCGGGCGCTGCGCCGAAACGCTCCCTGATCAGGGTGGTCGCTTGCTCGAGTAAGTCAGTTACCGATGGATTAGGTTCGATCATCTGGGGCATACGCGTTACATTGAAATTACGAGCGTAGCGGATACTGCGCGAGGATCCTCACAGCCCACTGGTCAATCCGTCAACTCGCGGTCAGCGTACACCAATAACCGTCCCCCTCCGAGTCCACATGCGCCATCTCCATTGGTTTCAAAACGATTTGCGGTTAGTCGATAATCCGGCGCTGCTCAACGCCTGTGGAGCAACGTCGCTACTCTGTATTTATCTGCTACCCAGGCCTCGTCCGT
Organism: Luminiphilus sp.; assembly: GCA_964217615.1. Taxonomy (GTDB): domain Bacteria; phylum Pseudomonadota; class Gammaproteobacteria; order Pseudomonadales; family Halieaceae; genus Luminiphilus. The sequence goes on along the minus strand of CAXPKH010000072.1, from coordinate 16,838 downwards.
GGTGCAATCTATCCGGGATCGGACCTCAGAGAGACCGGTTTATCAGGGAATCACTAGAGGCACTCAAGGCAGCGCTGCAAGCCCTCGGTCAAGACCTAATGGTACTGGAGGGCTCGCCAGAGTTAGTCATTCCGCAGATCGTCGAGCGCTTTAGTATCGATGTTGTCAGCACACCGCAGACACCGGGATGGTATGAATCACAAACCCTGGCATTTTTGCGCGACAAGTTGTCCGTCCCCCTGATCGTTGATCGCGGTAACACGCTGTTTACCCCGGATCAGTTTCCCTTTGCCTGGGCAGACTACCCCGATACGTTCTCGCCGTTCCGCCGAAAGATCGAGAAACTCACCGTCCCGTCGCCGCATGGACCGCCGGAGACATTACCCCCACCTCCAGCCGCTCAGTTTGATGCCATACCTGCTGCACAGGCATCCCCCCATCCCGGCCTGCCGCTACCGGGTGGACGGCCTGCTGGCCTCAGACGACTCGACCAGTTCATCTTTCAGGAAGAGGGTATCGTCGAGTACAAGCTCACACGCAATGACCTGAACGGTCTGGCAGGCTCCAGTACGCTGTCACCCTGGATTGCCAACGGTGCGCTATCCGTTCGAGAGATTGCCCAGAGCATTTTCCGATTTGAAAAGGCACGTGTTGCCAATGAATCCACCTACTGGCTTTACTTTGAGCTGCTCTGGCGGGAGTTTTTTCAGTGGCGCGCCGTCATCGATGGGCGAACCCTTTACCGACAGGGCGGTCGTCGGGATCAGCCGTCACTCAGCACCTTTGATCCTCGGCAGTTTGCCCGATGGTGTGCGGGCGATACCGATTACCCACTGGTCAATGCACTCATGCACCAGCTGAGGGCTACCGGCTGGATGAGTAATCGCGGTAGGCAGATCGCTGCCTCTTGCCTGATTTATGAACTAGATCTGGACTGGCGTTACGGCGCTGCATTTTTTGAACGGCACTTGATTGACTACGATGTGGGCAGTAACTATGGCAACTGGCAATACATTGCGGGGGTAGGAAGTGATCCCCGGGGGGGTCGCCACTTCAATCTGGAGAAGCAAACCGCTCAGTATGATGAGGCCGGTGTTTTCACTCAGAAGTGGGATGGTTATCGGGCTCCACAGCCAGCATATGTGGTGGATAGCGCTGACTGGCCTATCACGGAGCCCCTCTGATGGCGCACCGCAAGAAATCTGAGTTGCCTACCAAGATTTGTCCAGTTTGCGAACGGCCGTTTACTTGGCGGGCGCGCTGGAAACACCAATGGGACCAAATTGTTTACTGCTCCCGGCGCTGCAGCGGACAGCGACAGCGGAAATCGTAACGACCGCCAATCAAACTAAAACTACAGGGAGGGCAGTTGCTGCAGCATATGATCTCCCCACTGGACAACCACCTCTCGATCGCTTGACGAGCGCTTTCTCCAACCGCCCATGATCAACCCCATGCGCGGGTTCTGGCTCAGCAATGTGGTATGCCGATCAATAAAATGCCAGTACAAGCTGTTATAGGGGCAGGCTCGCTCTCCAGTGACCTGTTTAGGATCATAGGGGCAGGACTGGCAGTGGTCGCCCTGCTTCTGAATATATTTCCCACTCGCTGCATAGGGCTTGGAGGCCATGATTCCGCCATCAGCGAACAATGCCATGCCAAGCGTATTGGGTAACTCCACCCACTCGAAGGCATCGAGGTAAACCGCCAGATACCAATCGCAGACCGCCTCAACGTCGAGACCGGCCAGCAGCGCGAAATTACCGATGACCATCAAACGCTGAATATGATGGGCATAGCCGAGATCCAGTGATTGTTTCAGTGCTTGCGACAGGCAACGCATCTTTGTCTCGCCAGTCCAAAACCACTCGGGTAGCGGTCGCTCCGCGGCCAGGGCATTCCGCTGTCGGTACTCGGGCATATGGAGCCAGTACAGCCCTCTCACATATTCTCGCCAACCCAACACTTGACGAATAAAACCCTCAGCCGCTGCGAGACTGCAGTGCCCGCGCCGATAAGCGGCCTCCACCCGCTCACAAACCGGCAGAGGCTCCAACAGACCGCAGTTGAGATACATGGATATCAAGCCATGGAATAGCCAGGGTGACGCCTCCGCCAAAGCATCCTGATACTGTCCGAAGAAAGGGAGCGCGTGCTCGCAAAACCAGTCAAACTCGCGCTCGGCCTGCTCTGGGGTAACCGCCCAACGGAAGGTCGAGAGATCTCCCGGGTTATCCGGAAAGGCTGCGGTCACCTCGGCGATCACCTCTCGCGTCAGCGCGTCAAGGACAGGGGCCGGCCTATCCGGAATGTCCGTTTGCCCACGCCAACCCTGACGGTTATCGGCGTCATAGTTCCACTTGCCACCCTCGGGCTGGTCGCCCTCCATTAACAGGCGGTAACGCTTGCGCATGTCACGGTAAAAATACTCCATACGCAGTTGCTTTCGACCTTTCGCCCAATCGGCAAAGTCAGCCCGCGAGGATAAAAAGCGGGTGTCCTCATGCAGCGTGACGGGAATACCCAGTCGCTGCTCCCAGCCGGCCATCTGCTCGCTTAAACGGAACTCTCCCGGCTCGCAGATATGCAGACTACCCAGCGACCAGTCGTCGCGCGCACGCTCGCAGGCCGCCAGCAAAGCAGGCACGTCATCTGAAAAACGGTAGTACTGGACGGTGAAGCCCCGCGCCTCTAGCGCTTGAGCAAAGTGGCGCATCGCGCTGAATAGCAGCGCAATTTTGTGGCGATTGTGTCTGACGTATGTGGCTTCTTCAGCCACTTCAGCGAGGATGATGACCACATCGTCGGGATCGGCGCGGGATAGCACAGGATGGTGCCAGCTCAACTGATCACCGAGAACAAGGATGCCGGCCTTGGGTTTCATAGGCCTAGTTACGGCTGAGTGTGTCGCGCAGACCAGTTGCCCGCTGGCACCAAAACCGACAGACTCAAGACGCCGCTTTCTCCGGCTCTGCAGGAGGCGATTATGAAATGGCTCAAGCGAACTCTCACGCTGATCGCACTATTGTCTGTGACTTTGACAGCCGCGTTTTTCGGTCTGGGTCCGCAGTGGGTGGATCGCGCGTCCAATCGAGTCGTTGGTGACCCGGGTCGGATCCCCACACAGGAGGCACTGACATTCCACAAGGGTCTTATTGTCGGTGATCTGCACGCCGATTCTGCGCTGTGGGGAAAAGACTTGCTTGCTCATAATCGCCATGGGCAAGTGGATTTACCAAAACTGCTTGAGGGCGGTGCAGCGCTACAAATGTTTACCACCGTAACGAAATCACCGCGGGGCCAGAATTACGACCGCAATGCCAGCGATGCGCCCGATAACATCAGCATTCTCGCCCTGGCGCAACGCTGGCCGGCTGAAACGCAACACAGCTTGTTTGCGCGCGCCATGCTTCAGGCTGAACGGGTGCACGCCGCCGTTCTGCGGCACTCGCAATTCAGGCTGATCCGATCGCGATCCGATCTGCATGCACTGGTCGCCCAACGCGAGCGCGGTGATCGGGTGGTGGGCGCACTGTTGGGAACGGAGGGCTCCCATGCGCTAGACGGCGATCTCGAGAACATCGAGAGACTTTATGGCGCTGGCTTCCGCATGATGAGTCTGCAACATTTTTTCGACAATCAGCTGGGCGGGTCTCTCCATGGCGAGTCGCAAAGTGGCCTGACTCCCTTTGGCCGCGACGCCGTCAGTAAGATGCAGGCACTGAACATCATGATCGATGTGGCGCACAGCAGCGAGGCCACGGTTCGCGATACGCTGGCGACGACAAAAGGGGCCGCGCTGATAGTGAGCCATACCGGATTTCAGGGACACTGTCCCAGCCCGCGAAACATCAGTGACGAGACCATGGAAATGATTACGGCGGCGGGGGGCTTGATTGGCGTGGGCTTCTGGGCTGACGTGACCTGCGGCGAAGATATCCATGCCATCGCTGGCGCTCTGCGCTATGGCATCGACCGGTTCGGACTGGAACATATCGCGCTTGGATCCGACTGGGATGGCTCTGTAACGACACCGATTACTGCCGCGCAATTACCCCATCTGACGCAAGCCCTGCTCGACAATGGTTTCGCAGAGGAAGAAATTCGCGCTGTGATGGGGGGCAATCTGGTGCGCTTTTTGAGTGAGCATCTGCCAGCACCCTGATCCCCGTCTGGATCCATCGGGCACCGATGGGGTAGCGATCAGAGAGGTTGCGTTCTAATCGTCCAGCAGTAGCGCCGCCAACCGCTTGCGATGATGAATTGCACCCCCGTACATCTGCTGCGCCCACTGCGCGCGTCGGATAAACAAGGTTGAGTCACAGTCCCAGGTAAAACCGAACCCGCCATGGAATTGAACGGCCCGATCACCGGCATAGACCATCGCTTCGTCAGACGCCACCTTCGCCATACGACAGGCCACCTCGGCATCGAGAGACAGCGGACCATCAGCCACAATCGTCGCCCCGTGATAGACAAAGGACCGCGCATTTTCCATACCCACGTAGATATCGACGGTGGGATGTTTAAGTGCCTGATAAGAACCGATGAGCTTTCCAAATTGTTTGCGCGTCTTGAGATACTCGGTAATGCTGGACAAACATCGTCCGGCAGCACCGGTTGTCTCTGCTGCAGTCAGTAAAGCACCCAGCAAAAACGTATCCCGCAGGGCACTGGCGACTGCCTCACCGCGCACCACTAACGCGGGCACGACACCGGTAAAATCGATATTTGCGGCGCGCTTGGTCAGATCAATCAAAATATTTGCAGATAAGGCATCGGGAGGGAGGGCACCACGCTCTACCAGCGCCAGCACCGGGGTTCCGTTCTCATTCGCCACAACCACAAAAATATCGGCCACTTGAGCATCAGCGACAAACTGTTTCCGGCCGCTCAGGGCGCCCGTCGCATCCAATGCCACACCCGTATTGGCCACGCCCCAATCTGCGTTATCAAGGAATGCCACGGTCCCAATTTCACCGCCACAAAGCCGGCTTAGCCAGTCGGCGGCTGTTTCGCCCGCTGCACGCCAAATCAATTGACCCGCAATTGTCGTACTGAGTAGGGGCGTTCCCAGCAACCCACCGCCGAGCGCCTCGAAAACAGGCACCGCGGACCCAAGACCCATCCCAGCGCCACCCACGTCATCGGGCAGCGATATGCCAGTCCAGCCCATATCAACCATGCGCGTCCAAATATCCGGGTCGTACCCCGTCTCTGTCTCCAGCTGGGCACGTACCGCCTCAATAGGCGCTTGATCCCGCACAAATCCGCGGGCCACATCCAGAAGCATCCCCTGCTCTTCAGTCAGGGAAATTGCCACATTTTGCGTCACTGACATTGCTGGCCCCTTTATTTCGGTAAGCCGAGCACATGCTCAGCGATAATATTGGCCTGCACCTGAGTGGTGCCACCGCCGATAGTGGCGCCAAAATTACTGAAGTAGGCCCGCTGCCAGAAACCGCCGCGCACCGCGTCGGCGTCTCCGACATACAAGGCGCTACGGGCGCCCTGCTTGCTGGCGGTGTACTGCTTCATCCGTCTCTCGTATTCCGTGCCGCGATATTTCACCGACAGCGCAAGCCCCATCGGATAATCGGTATTGAGCGCTGGCACAGCCATTCGCCGTGCTGACAGCGACAAGGCCTTGGCCTCCATAATAAATCCCACCAAATCATCGCGAACAATCGGGTCAGAGAGTAGCGCCTCTCCGTCGTGCTCCAAAGCCCGTAACTCGTTGATCATGTCGTCAACCTGAATGGTTACTCCCCAATGGCCACTGGCTTGGCCAGCGGTGACGCCACGCTCGTACTCCAGCGTCTTCATGGCCACCTTCCAGCCGCCGCCTTCCTCACCCATGAGGCAACTCGCCGGAATACGCGCATCCGTAAAAAATGTCTGGTTAAAGCCATACTCACCGGTGACCTTGCGGATAGGATGGGCCTCGATACCGGCAACCTTCATGGGCGACAGAAAGAATGACAGACCGTCATACTTACGTTCAGCCTCTGGGTTGGTGCGCGCCAACAGAATCATGTGATCGGCATAGTTACCGAGGGTCGTCCAGATTTTGGAGCCGTTCACCACGTACTCGTCGCCTGCCTTCACCGCTCGGGTTTGTACAGCACCAAGATCGGACCCATGATCAGGCTCCGAAAATCCCTGACACCAGATCTCTTCGGCTGACAGGATATTCTTGATGTATTTCGCTTTCTCCTCATCAGTCCCCATATCCAATAACAAGGGACCTACCCAGTTGAGTCCAATAGTATTGAAGATGATGGGTGCGTTGTGGCGACCCAATTCACGGTCGACAACAAACTGGTACGCCGGATCAGCACCCTGTCCTCCGTATTCGGTTGGCCAATGCATGCCCAAATACCCTGCGCTCCAGAGCTTGTGCTGCCACTCACGTAAAAAGTCGAGCTGCTGTTCGGTACCTACCTCAAGAAATGTCAGGGGCAACAGGAATCCCGGGTCGGCGGGCACGTTCTCAGCCATCCAAGCAGCCACCTCTTCCCGGAAGGCTTTTAACGCCGCTTTGTTATCTGTCATCTTCTCTCTCCTGCCAGGAATTTAATGAGCACCGCTTTCTTAACAAAATTAACCGAGAATTGCTCGCCTTGGGGTCCATTCGCTTTGTTTAGCGAGCGATCACACGCCCAGTCACAAACCAAAACCGCCCAGGTCAGCCCCAGTCTCCGCCTCGAGCGCAAACCGAGAGCGCCCGTCTTGAACGGATCAGAGCCCGTATTGGCGTGAGGCCAAATCTCTCATAATTTCCTCTGAGCCCCCACCAATCGCGTTGACGCGCACTTCGCGATAAATGCGTTCGACGCGATTGCCCCGCATATAGCCCAAGCCACCGAGGATCTGCATCGCCTCGCGGGCGCAAAACTCCATCACTTCGCTAGCCTGCACCTTCAGCAAGGCTATATCGCCCGGATTCGGGCTGCCCGCTTCAATCGATTCGTAACAGCAGCGAATGTAGGCCTGCGTGGCATTCAGCTGCTGCTTCATCTGGGCTATTTTGTGGCGGATCACTTGATGGTCAGCCAGGCGCTTGCCAAAGGTTTTCCGCTCCTTCGCCCACGCCACCGCCTCCTCCAGACAGACGCGGCCGTATGCCTCCATCGCCGCTGCCATGCCCATGCGTTCATTATTGAAGTTAGTCATGATGACTTTGAACCCTTCGTTCTCACCCCCGATCAGATGACTCACGGGAACACGGACCTTATCAAAGTACAGCGTGGCGGTATCGGAGGCCCACCACCCCATCTTCCGATCTAGCGGTGTCCGCGAGAAGCCCTCTGCATCAGTCGGAATCAGCAGCATCGAAACGCCACCCGCACCCTCGCCGCCGGTTCGCACAGCGGTCGAAACCCAATTGGCGCGCATGCCACCCGTGAGATAAGTTTTACTGCCAGACACCACAAAGTCATCGCCATCGCGGACCGCTCGTGTGGACAGATTAGCCACGTCCGATCCGCCTCCGGGTTCAGTGATGCCGAGGGAAATCCATTGCTCTCCCCGCAGGACCGGCGGCGCGACGGCCGCTTGCATCCACTCGGGTCCCCAGTTGAGTACCGGCGGTAAACCAATACCATGCACCATCAGTGACGCCGATACTCCCCCTACACCGACTCGGGACAACTCTTCGTTGACAATCCAGGAATGCCAGCTGTCGGCTGGCACACCACCAAACTGTTCCGGATAACCCAGACCCAGCAACCCGACAGCGGCCGCCTTGGGCCACAGCGCATCGGGTATGGCACCCGCCTCATCCCATTCTTCAGCGCAGGGCATAATTTCGGTATCGATGAACCGTCGAAGTGCGGCTCTCCAGGCATGGTGCTCCTCGGAGAGGTTCGGGTTCGGTAGCCGGGCGCTGTCAAAATCGAGGCTCATCTATCCGTCCTGCTGGGTCAAAGATCAGGCAATCGCAACCCGACCGGAACCCGTTTGTACGCATTGATCAGCCCGGAGTCAATTGACGTATAAGATACACTTATCGGCGAAATCACTTGGCAGCAAGGCGAGGTGATCGTTGCGCTCAGTGGTCAGGAATCCCCTATGAAATATGTCGGCCAGTCCGATTATCAGCACACATCAGAGCCCCGTATCGGTGTTCTGTTGACCAATCTGGGCACTCCTGAAGCGCCTACAGCCAAAGCCCTGCGCCCGTATCTCAAGCAATTCCTGTGGGACCCCCGGGTGGTTGAAGTACCGCGCCCCATCTGGTGGCTGATTCTCAACGGCATCATTCTCAACACACGGCCAAAACGCTCGGCCGAGGCGTATCGCGCTGTTTGGACCGACCGTGGCTCACCCCTGCTCATGCACCTCGAAGACCAGGTGGCGGGTGTCGAGCAATCACTTCAGTCCCGGTTTGGCGATCGCTTTATCGTGCGCGGCGCCATGCGCTATGGCGCTCCAGCCATACACAAGGTACTGGATGAGATGTTTGAAGCGGGGATGGAACAACTGGTTGTCCTGCCGCTCTACCCCCAATACGGGGGACCCACTACGGGCTCAACCTACGATGAGGTGAGCAGCGCGCTGACCCAGCGAAGATGGCTACCATCGCTACGGTTTGTCAGTTCTTATCATGATGATCCCGGTTATATCGCGGCAGTCAGCCAGAGTATCGAAGCCCATTGGCGCGCTCATGGACGCGCCGAAAAACTCATACTGTCCTATCACGGCATGCCGAAACGCTACCTGACCGAGGGCGATCCTTATCACTGCCAATGCCACAAGACCTCTCGCTTAATTGGCGAGCAGCTGGGTCTGGGCACCTCTGAAATGATTACGACATTTCAATCAAGATTTGGCCGTGAGGAGTGGCTACAACCCTACACGGACGAGACACTACGCAGCCTTCCCGAACAAGGTGTGGCGTCGGTACAGGTCGTCTGTCCCGGGTTTTCAGCAGACTGTTTGGAAACCATTGAAGAAATCGGCATGGAAAATCGCGACACTTTCCTTGAGGCCGGAGGCGCACGTTACGAATATATTTCCTGCCTGAACGCTGAGCCCGGCCATATCGAGGCGCTCGCCGACCTCATCACAGCGGAATTGACCGGCTGGCTGGATCGACCGATTGATCGTGAGACCAGTGCAAGATTGGCGCAGGAGATGGAAGCGCTCGACTGAGAGCCGTCAGTGCGCGGGCTCGAACCAACCGATCGCTATCGCCAGCCCCACACCCAACAGAAACAGCACCGTAAGCCGGATGCGGTCATGACTGTGGAACTGAACCTCAGGCAATAGATCGCCAAGCGCTATACAGATAAACGCGCCAGCCGCGAAGGCGAGCACGGCAGGCAACCAGGCGCTGGAGAGTAAGGGCGCCACACCCAGATAAAAACCCAGCGCAGCCGCCGGACACAAGAGCGCAAAGCAGACCGCAGCCCACCCTCTTGCCGCCGACGACCACCCTCCCGTAGTCATCACTGTTTCAATCGACAGCGCGTCCAACGGTTTGTGAAGTAGGATCGCCATGAAGACCCCGGCGCCCGCCATGGGCATGACCGCGTCAGTGAGCACCACCGCGCCCAAGGCGACACCATCCACCACGGTATGAACACAGAGCCCGAGTAGCAAACCCAGCGCACCGATGGTGCGCTCGGGGGGATGCGCGTGTTCATGGGCATGGGCATGATGATGCGCATCGACCGAGGCAATTTCGCAGTGATCCGCGGCCTCACCGAAATCGTGCTGATGAAAATGCAGCAGTCTGAGCATCAATAGCATGAAGATGAGGCCCACCAGGGTCCAGGCCATCACAACGTCGATTGCTCCCGACGCCGCAGCAAAGCTATGGGGAATAAGATGCAGTAATGCGACACCGAGCATTAACCCCGACACCATGCTCAGGACCATTTGCGTGCGGGTATGTGTCATCACCATCTGCCGAGGCAACCAACTTCCCAGCAGGGATGCGGCGAAAAGACCGCCACCATAAAAAAGTAAGAGCGATGGGCCCGACATTACGCTACCCCGCCACGAGATTGTCGCGGTGAATCATTTCGTCCTCACCGCGGTAGCCCAAGATTGGCTCGATTTGTGCCGAGGCTTTACCCGCCAAGGCCTCTGCCTCACTGCTGCCGTAATTGACCAGCCCACGCGCACGCTCTCTGCCCTGACCATCCACACAACTGACCAAGTCCCCGCGCTCGAATCGCCCTGTCACCGCGGTAATGCCAATGGGTAACAGCGACCGACCCTGCTCAACAACCCCTCTGACAGCGCCGTCATCCAAGATTAATTGTCCCTGAGCATGCAATAAGCTCGCCAACCATTGCTTTCGCGCACTTTGCGGCCGGCGCTGCGTCTGCAGAAATGTGCCCAAAGACTCGCCTGCCGCCACTCGATTAATGATGTCGGCTACGCGTCCATTTGCGATGACCGTGCCGGTGCCAGAGCGGGCGGCGAGCCGTGCGGCGCTGAGCTTGGTCGCCATGCCGCCGCGCCCCAGCGCACCTCCCGGGCCCGCCATAGCGTCCAGGCTGACGTCATGAACATCCGCAGAGGGAATAACCTGTGCACTCGCCACCTGCCGCGGATCGTTATCCATCAAACCCTCTTGGTCGGTCAGGATGAGTAACACCTCGGCATCAACCAGATTGGCAACCAGCGCCCCCAGCGTGTCGTTGTCACCCAGTCGAATTTCATCCGTGACCACTGTGTCATTCTCGTTGACGATGGGTAGCACTCCCATACCGAGCAATGTACTCAGCGTGCTTCTGGCATTGAGATAGCGATCCCGAGCTCTGATATCAGCGTGACTCAACAAAATTTGCGCGCTGGTGACACCGTGAGGACTGAGGTGCTCCTCATAGGCCCGCACCAACGCCGACTGCCCCACCGCGGCGGCTGCCTGAGAGAGATGCACCTCGTGTGGCCTCTCAGCCAAATTGAGGCGCACAAGCCCCGCGGCAATCGCACCGCTTGATACCAAAACAACCTCACAGCCCTTGGCACGCAGCGTCACCAGTTGGTCCGCCAGCGCGCGGACGACCGACAGGTCTAGGCCGCGCCCATCGTTCGTGAGCAATGCACTTCCCACCTTCACGACCCAGCGGCGCGCTGCCACCAGTCCGCGTCTGTCGGCATGCACGTCAAGCGCGCTCAATGCCGATACTCCACCGCAACGTCGTCGTCATCGTCGACCCCATCAGCGGCTCGGGCCTGACGCGCCTCGGCGCGCGCTGCCTGCAAAGCAGCGATACGATCACGCGCTTCTTGTTGCATCTGCTCCTGTGCAGCGCGCTCTTGATCAGCCGCTTCGGGGTCTTCGCGAAACCGTGTCTGTTGCTCCTCGAGATAGGTCATGAGATCACCGCACAAGCGCTCAGTGTCGCGACCCGCAACAGCGGAGATACTGTACACCGGTCCCTTCCAATCTAACGCAGCCACGATCCGCCCACGACATTCAGAGAGCGTCGCCTCATCCACCAAATCAATTTTGTTAAGCACCAGCCAGCGCGGCCGTTGGGCCAGCGTCGGGCTAAATGCTTCAAGCTCACGGATCATGGCGCAGGCCGCCTCCGCAGGGTCTGTACCATCGAGCGGGGCGACATCTACCAGGTGGAGTAAAACGCGATTACGGGTCAGGTGCTTCAGAAACCGAATACCCAGCCCCGCCCCTTCCGAGGCACCCTCGATTAAACCTGGAATATCCGCCACAACAAACGAGCGGTAGGCGTCGACTTTGACTACACCCAGATTGGGGATCAACGTTGTAAAAGGATAATCCGCCACCTTGGGCGTGGCAGCTGAAACGGCCCGGATCAGGGTCGATTTACCGGCATTGGGCAGGCCCAAGAGGCCGACATCTGCCAGCACCTTAAGTTCCAGCTTGAGCTGACGGGACTCGCCTTCCGTGCCGGGAGAGCTCTGCCGAGGCGCCCGATTGATACTGGACTTATAGCGGGTATTGCCCAGCCCATGAAATCCGCCTTGAGCCACCAGCAGACGCTCACCGGCCTCGCGAATATCACCGAGGACCTCGCCCGACGCCTCATCCAATACCGTAGTACCCAGCGGTACCGGCAGCACCAGATCGCTCCCCGATTTACCTGAACAGTTGCGGCCACGGCCTGCTTCACCACTCTCGGCGCGAAAACGCCGAGTGTAACGATAATCGATCATGGTATTGAGAGCGTCATCGCCCTCGATATACACCGAACCCCCGTCGCCGCCGTCACCGCCGTCTGGGCCGCCCTTCGGCACGAATTTCTCGCGGCGAAAACTCACGCAGCCATTACCGCCCTTCCCCGCGGTGACTTCTATTGTGGCTTCATCAACGAATTTCATGATCTGCTCAGTCCCGGCAAAAAAAAACCTCGCCAGCTGACGAGGTTTTCCGATCCACTGGCCGCTTGGCTCAGCCCGTTACAATACGGACCTGCTTGCGATTTTGCGGGCCACCACTGAAAAACTCCACCTTGCCATCAGCCGTCGCATACAGCGTATGGTCTCTTCCCACCCTGACGTTTTCGGCCGCGTGGAAGCGCGTTCCGCGCTGGCGAACAATAATGCTCCCTGCCGAAACCGCCTGACCGCCAAATACTTTGACGCCGAGACGCTTGCTCTCTGAATCGCGCCCGTTCCGGGTACTACCGCCTGCTTTTTTGTGTGCCATGCGTCCGCTCTCCTGTCAGCCGGTAATCGCAGTGATTTTGACTTCGGTATACCACTGACGGTGGCCCGTCTCCTTGCGGTAATGCTTACGACGGTTGAACTTCACAATCCGAATCTTATCGTGGCGACCGTGGGAGATGACCTCTGCAGTCACCTTGCCGCCCTCTACCAGTGGCGCACCTATCTTGACGTCACCACCAGCACCCACCATCAGGACCTGATCGAACTCGATGGTATCGCCCGTTGCCGCCTCAATTTTTTCGAGCTTAATCTGCTCGCCTTCTTCCACGCGGTGCTGCTTACCACCGCTCTCAATGACTGCGTACATCGCTTTTCCTCTCAGTTAGCCTGCTCGCATAAAAACCAACTAAGTGGGGCAGAGTTCAGGCACCGAAATCTGACCGTATCGTCAGATCAAGGGCGCGAACGATACGCGTTCATCAGGGTAAGCGCAAGTGTCAGTATTCTGGCTCTATTTTGGGCAAAGGCGGCGGATTTCGCTGGTGCGAGGGGGCGCTATGGGTGGCGTGGCGGCAACACGCTCGCCGGCCTATACTTCGCGGCGAAAGGGGGGAGCAGTGGACGTTAAAATAAAAGCCAGTGTCGCGGCAGAATTTGCGCAGGTTGATGAAGTCATCGTGAACCTGTTGCAGTCAGATGTCGAAATGGTGGAGAGCATCGGCCACCACATCGTGGCAGCGGGCGGCAAGCGGATGCGACCGCTACTGGTGTTGCTCTCAGCCAAGGCTCTCGGCGGCATAGAAGACAGTCATATTCGCTTCGCCGCTGTCGTTGAGTTCATCCACACGGCCACCCTACTGCACGACGACGTCGTGGATCTGTCTACCCTGCGGCGAGGCAAACCCACCGCTAATGCCGCCTTTGGCAATGCGCCGAGCGTGCTGGTTGGAGATTTCATTTACACCCGCGCCTTCCAGTTAATGGTCGAGCTCAATCATATGCCCTTGCTGGCCCACATGGCGGAGACCACCAATACCATCGCGGCTGGCGAGGTGATGCAACTGGTGCACGCGGGCGATCCCGAAACACAGGCAGATCAGTATCAGGAAATTATTCGCCGCAAAACGGCCACCTTGTTCGCGGCCGCCTGTCATGGCGCGGCGTTACTCCACAATGCAGACAGCAAAGTGGCTCGAGCCTTGCACGATTACGGGATGCATCTGGGTATCGCATTCCAATTAGCCGATGACCTGCTCGACTATGCGGGAGATCCCACGCTCACCGGGAAGAATATTGGTGATGACCTCAACGAAGGCAAAATTACATTGCCGCTTTTACACGCCATGAAAGTAGGCGATGAGGAAGAACGTCGCATTGTGGGTGACGCCCTGCGCAACAAGGACGGGGGGGCCTTCGCCGAGGTCATGTCGGTCGTCCAGCGTACAGGTGGTCTTGACGCCACCCGCGAGGCAGCGTTGCAGCACCAGCAACAGGCCACACAAGCATTGACCCTGCTTGATCGATCTGCCGCCCAAGAGGCTTTACAGACAATGGCGGCCCAAGCGGTCGATCGTCTGGGTTGATGGTGGTCGCGCCCCCCCCACTACATCAACGCCTGCAGAAGGCGGCAGCGGCGCTCGGCGATCAACCCATTGCCGCGCTGTTTGATGATGACCCTCAAAGGGCCGTGCATTACCAATGCCGTAACGGTGAGCTCGTTCTGGATTTCAGTAAGCACCGGCTGGACAACGCCGCGCTGCAAACGTTACTCGAATTGGCGGACGCTCGAAACCTGCTCGATGCGTTCTCAGCACTGATCGCCGGCGAGGAGGTCAATACCTCGGAGCGGCGTGCGGCGCTTCACACTTTGTTGCGCGGCACTGGTGCGGAGATTCAGCCCGAACTGTCGGCATTGGTCGAAACAACATTGGCCCGCATGTCTGATCTGGTTGACTCGATTCACACTGGGACCGCCACTGGCTATGACGGCCAGTCCTTTACCGACGTGGTAAATCTGGGTATCGGTGGATCGGATCTGGGGCCGCGCCTCGTCTGTGAAGCCCTGCGCCCCGTTAATGCGCCCTTGCGCGCCCATTTCGTCGCCAATATTGATCCCCATGACCTCGATACCGCGCTGGAGGGGCTCAACCCCGCCCGCACCCTGTTCGTCATCTGCTCAAAGTCTTTTACCACTGAGGAGACGCTTTCCAATGCCCACAGGGCCCGGGCTTGGCTTCAGGCAGCGGGAGCCACTCCTGAGACATTGGGACAACATCTGATCGCCGTCACAACGCAGGTTGACCGCGCGGGAGAGTGGAGTGTCTGGCCAGAGCGATGCTTACCCCTCTGGGATTGGGTGGGGGGGCGCTACTCCCTCTGGTCGGCAGTCGGTATTTCCATCCCCTTGGCGCTTGGGTGGCCGGCGTTTATCCGTCTGCTGGATGGCGCCCGTTCTATGGATCAGCACACCGCCACCGCTGCACCCCGCGACAACCTTCCCATGATGATGGCGTTGCTTGAACTGTGGCAGACCCACTACCTGAATACGGATACCCACGCGGTCCTACCCTATGCGCAGCGACTGGCGCGGCTGCCCGACTTCTTACAACAACTGACAATGGAAAGTAATGGCAAGCGCGTCAGCCCAGAGGGTCAGCCGCTTACGCACCACACAGCCCCGGTGCTATGGGGATCCGCCGGCACCATTGGGCAACATTCCTATTATCAACTATTACATCAGGGCACCCGGTCTTTTACAGCGGACATTATTTTGCCCCTCTCAGCAGATGAGGGGGATCGCGATGCGAGGCTGGCGCTCGCAGCCCACGCGCTTGCCCAAAGTCGCGCCCTAATGATTGGGCGATCAGCAGACGAAGCCTCTCGGCTCGGGGCTGATCGCGGGTTTTCGGCGGAAGCCAGTGGACAATTTGAACTGAAGGGCAATCACAGCCACTCGCTGATCACCCTGAAACAGGTATCACCGGAGTCCCTCGGCGCACTGATTGCCGCCTATGAGCACAAGACTTACTTTCTCGGGGTGTTATTGGGCATCAATTCTTTCGATCAATGGGGGGTCGAGTTGGGCAAAGTGATCGCTGCCGACCTGCAAGGGCTCCTGCGTGGCGATAGCGCGAATGTGGACACCGATCCCGCCACGCTGGCTGCGGTTCATGCCTGGCAAGAAGCCAACCCCGAACCCTGATCACCCAACGATCAGGGACAAAAGCTCCTCAGTCTTTGCTGTCATCAGCGCCGGATCACCCCGCGATTCTACGTTGAGCCGAACCACTGGCTCGGTATTGGACATGCGCAGATTAAAGCGCCATCCCTCAAATTCCATACCCAATCCGTCGAGCTTCTCGATGGATATGGCCTGGTCACGGTATCGACTTTCCATTGCCGTCAGTAACCCCGCGGGATCCGCTACCTGGCGATTGATTTCGCCGGAACAAGGAAAAGCGTGTTGCCTCGCGGTCACCAGCTCTGACAGCGTCTGCTTCGTTTGCGACATTAACCCCGCAATCAGTAACCAGGGAATCATGCCGCTGTCGCAATAGGCAAAATCGCGGAAGTAATGGTGTGCGGACATCTCGCCACCATAGACTGCGTCCACCTCGCGCATTCGCTCCTTGATAAACGCGTGCCCCGTTTTACTCAGGACGGGCTCGCCCCCGCCGGCCCGGACAATAGCCTGCGTATTCCAAGTGAGGCGAGGGTCATGCACGATTTTTTGGGGCCCCAGCCGTGATAAAAACGCCTCGGCCAACAAGCCCACGATGTAATAGCCCTCGATGAATTGGCCCGCACTGTCAAAGAAAAAGCAACGATCAAAATCGCCATCCCAGGCGATGCCCAGATCGGCGCCTTCGGCAACTACTCGGTCGGCTGTCACCGCACGATTCTCGACCAGCAGGGGATTGGGCACGCCGTTGGGAAACTCGCCATCGGGCTCGTGATGCACTTTGATAAATTCGAAGGGCAGATGCGCCTCCAGCGCATCAATTACGCGCCCTGCACCACCATTCCCCGCGGTGCATACAATTTTAAGCGGGTCGAGCGCGGCGATATCGACGTAGGACAAAAGGTGCTGCACGTAGGCCGCGCGGGTGTCGGCCGTGACGTACCCCCCGCGGGAAGCGGCCGCCTGAAATTCATTCTGCTCTGCCAGCGAGCGGATATCTGCCAGCCCCGAGTCCCCAGAGATGGGGCGAGCACCCTCTCGGACAAAT